>CAMJHJ010000008.1 GCA_946405485.1 uncultured Bacteroidales bacterium
AAGCGGTCCGCCTGGGCGAGGACGTTCCCTTCGTGCAGCACTTGTCCCTTGTGGTCGATGCTGGCGGTGCCGCTGATGTAGATCCGTCCGTCGCTCAACCGTACGCCCCGCTCGAAGGCGACGCCGTAGTCGTGGGTCGGGCTGAGGTGGGAGAGTGCCTTCAGATAGGTCTTGTCGCTTTCGTGAATGTCAGGGCGGGTCAGGAAGTCGATCGCCACGACGGCGCTGCGGCCCTCCGTGGCCCCGCCGATGCCGGTGGAAGCGATATAGTGCGTATCATGGCTGAGACCTTCTTCGGCGAATACGTCGTTGCGGGCCCGTACGAGGCCGGCGTAGTTGGCGTCGATGTCGCGCACATAGATCCAGGTGCGCACGCAGTGGGTCTTCAGGTCCAGGCCGAGGGGCCGGATGATGGAAAGGTATTTGTCAAAAAGCAGGCGCGCCTGGGCATAGGAGTCCAGACCCTGCGCCTCGTCTTCCCGGAGCCGCAGGCTGTGGAACAGGTATTTCCGCTTTTCAGAAGAAGTATGGACCAGGACCGCGATGCCGCTGCGGTCCAGCGGCGGCTGCTCTACGATGGAAATGGCAGGGATGTCTTCCAGGTCCTGCCCTCCTTTCCGTCCCGTCCAGGAAAAGCTCTTCAGCATCGCCCGTAAAGCCCCGGCCTGATTCTGCGCATCGCTCAGGAAAAAGCGCACGAATATGGCCCGGCGCCCTTCCGACGCCTCCATGCCCAGATAGTTCTCCAACTGGATCCGCAAAGACAGCAGGGTCTCGGCGAAAGACACACCGGGACCGGATCGAAGTATCTCATAATTATCCATCAACCAAATATACAAAAAAAATACTGCGTTCTCCAATCCCCATTTGTGGTGATTCTGCGGCGTTTGCAATCATAGCGGAAAGTTCATATCTTTGTTAGATAGACACAGATAACACAAAACGATATGAACCGGAAAAAATTCGCAATCGGCGTCGATGTGGGAGGCTCGCACCTCTGCTCCGCCGTCATCGACCTGGACCGGAAAGTCCTTTGCAGCGCACCCGTCCTGACCCCGATGGACAGCAGCGGCCCCGCCGAGGAGATCCTGGCCTGCTTCAAGAAGAACCTCCTGGAAACGATGGAAGTCTTCGGTAAGAAGGTGAACCGCATCGGCCTGGCTTTCCCGGGCCCCTTCGACTATGAGAAGGGTATTCCCTATATGGACCAGAAGTTCCAGAAGCTCTATGGGATGAACATGCCCAAGGAACTCCGTAAGCAGCTGGACAGCCCCCGGGCCAGCTTCAAGTTCATCAACGACGCTTCGGCCTTCGCCCTCGGCGAATGCTTCTGCGGCAGCGGCCGCGACCGCAAGCGGGTGATCGCCCTGACCCTGGGGACGGGCGTGGGATCCGGATTCGTCGCGGACGGCAAGCTGGACGAGCACTCCGATCGCGTGCCGGAAGGCGGTGAGGTCTGGAACCTGCCTTTCGAGGATACCATCGTGGATGCCTGCTTCTCCACCCGCTGGGTCGTGAAGCGCTACAAGGAGCTGACCGGCAAGGATGTGCCCGGCGCGAAGGAAGTCGCCCAGGCTGTTCCGGCCGAAGCCGAGGCCCGGCAGCTGTTCCATGAATACGGGGCAAGGCTGGCGGAGTTTGTCGCGCCCTGGCTGAAGAAGTTCGGCGCCGACACCCTGGTGCTCGGCGGCAACATTTCCCGCAATTTCCCGCATTTCAGCGAGGCCCTGCTCGCCGGCATTCCCGAGAGCGTGGAGGTCCGCACTTCGACCTTGTTGGACCAGGCGGCGATGATCGGTGCCGCCTCGCTGTTCAAGGAATAAGTATATGAAACACCGGCTGCTTCTGCTGCTGATTCCGTTTCTGGCGTCCGCCTGTATGCAGGAGGACGGGGAGACCCTGTTCCTGAAAGGGATCCTGGACGATCCGCTGATGGCGCAGGTGGACTCGATGGCCCGTGCCGTCGCGGCGACCGGATTCAACGCCGGAGACGGTTACAAGGAGGTCTGGATCCGCGATTTCAACACTTTCATCGCCTTGTCCCTCGAGGTGGTCGACACGGCCGAGGTGAGAGGGGCGCTGGAAACATTCCTGGATTTCCAGGGACCGGATGGGGACATCCCGGACGCTTATGTCTCAGGCGTGGATACCTCCGCCGTGCCCTATCGCTACCGTTACAGCCGGGCGCGGCCGAAACTCGCCGCACACAAGAATACCGTCGAGACGGACCAGGAGTCTTCCCTGATCCAGGCCGCCTGCCAGTACGTCAAGTTGACGGGCGATACGGCCTGGCTTGCTTCGAAACGCGGCGGCAAGGCCGTCCTGCAGCGGCTGGAGGACGCAATGTCCTATCTGCGCAAATGCAAATGGAATGACGGCTATGGCCTGATCACCGGCGCCACGACGGCCGACTGGGGCGACGTGCAGCCGGAGCATGGATGGGGGGTGGAAATCGATGAGAACAGTCACTATGCCATCGATATCTACGATAACGCGATGTTTGTCCTGGCCTTGGGCGACCTGGCTGAAATGTGCCGTCTCGTCGGTGAAGACAGCCGGGCCCGGCAGTGGATCGTGCTCAAGGAGGAACTGACGGTCAACATTCGCAAGTATCTATGGGATCCGGAGCGGCGCAAGTTCCATCCTCATATCTACCTGGACGGTTCTCCTTTCCCTGAGGACCTGGACGAGGAAGCGATTTACTACCATGGCGGTACTGCCGTGGCAGCCTTGGCCGACATCCTGACGCGTGCCGAAGTGGCCGAGGCCAACGCCCGCATGCTGGAGAACGTCGCGGCCGCAGGAGCCCAGAGCATAGGCCTGACCCTGTATCCGGCGTACCCGTCCGGCACCTTCGCCAATCCGATGATGGGCGCATGGCAGTACCAGAACGGCGGCGACTGGACCTGGTTCGGGGCCCGCTGGATCTGGGCCCTGGTGAAGTACGGCTTCCTGCACGAGGCCTATGATGAACTGCGACCCATGCTGCAGCGTGTCGCCGACCAGGGCGGATTCTATGAATGGTACAAGTTGGACGGGACCCCCGTCGGTTCCGGTACCTACCGCGGTGCCGCCGGTGTCCTTTTCCGGGCGGACGAGATGCTCCGCGCCGCCGCGGCTCAGGCACTTAAGAAGTGAAAGGATGAATGCTACCGCCGCATATGAGCTGACGATCCTCGTGCCCGTGTACAACGAGCAGGAGGGACTGCCGGCACTGGAGGAGCGGTTGGCGGCGTATCTCCCGCAGTGCCCCGTCAAGGCCTGCGTGCTCCTGATCAACGACGGATCGACCGACCTAAGCGGGGCGCGCATTTTGGAGGCGTGCTCGCGGCATACGGATTTCTTTTATCTGGAGTTTGAGCGGAACCACGGACTGAGCACGGCGCTGAAGGCCGGCTTCGACTATGCGGAGTCGGAACTCTGCGGATATATCGATGCGGACCTGCAGACGGCCCCGGAAGATTTCGACCTGCTGCTGGCCGCCCTGGGAGACAACGATCTGGTGACAGGTGTCCGCACGGGCCGCAAAGACTCCGCTTGGAAACGCTTCCAGAGCCGTGTGGGCAATGCCTGGCGCCGCGCCTATACCCACGACGGGGCCACGGATACCGGCTGCCCGCTGAAACTCATCCGGACCGAAACGGCCCGTCGGCTGCCCGCTTTCCAGGGCATGCACCGCTTCCTGCCCGCTCTTGTGCTGCTCGACGGCGGAACCTACAAGGAGGTCCCGGTGCGGCATTTCCCCCGCACGGCGGGGACTTCCAAATTCGGCGTCTGGAACCGCCTGGGGCGGGGAATCGCCGACTGCCGCGCCCTGCGTTG
This sequence comes from uncultured Bacteroidales bacterium, assembly GCA_946405485.1. The sequence goes on from CAMJHJ010000008.1 coordinate 3,823, forward strand.
GATGCGGAAACGCCGCATTGCCTACAAAGTATCACAGACCAACCTCAAGTAGACGCAGATGGACAGCCCGCTATGGATTTACTGCATCGGTTTCAGCGCCCAGGTGTTCTTTACCGCCAGGGTGCTGGTCCAGTGGTACCTGTCCGAGAAGAACCGGAAGGTGGAATCGCCCGCCCTGTTCTGGATCTTCAGCATCATCGGCTCGCTCATCCTGCTTTTCTATGGCTGGCTGCGCCGGGACCTGGCCATCATCGTCGGGGAATTCATCTCTTTCTATATCTATCTCTGGAACCTTCGTGCGAAGGGGCTCTTCGACCGTTCGTCCCGCTTGCTGCCGCTCCTGCTTTCGCTGGTTCCGCTGGCGGCTTTGGCGCTGATGCTGAGGGATTTTCCTTCATTCAGCACGGACTTCTTCCGGAGCTCGGAGGTGTCGGGAGCGCTGCTCGTCTTCGGCATCGCCGGCCAGTTGGTCTTCAAGTCGCGCTTCCTGGTCCAATGGTTCTACAGTGTCCGGCACGGGGAGTCCTCGCTGCCGATGGTGTTCTGGATCATTTCCGTGGCGGGATCCCTGATGATCATCGTCTATGGCCTGATCCGGCACGACTGGGTCCTGGTCGCCGGCCAGATCGGCATCGTCGCTTCCGTCCGCAACATCATGATCGCCCTTGCCCGTCAGTCTGATGAAAAAACTGTGTAAGCGTTTCCCCGTCGCGGCTGTCATGCTGCTGGTGCTGCTCTGCGTGGCGCCGGTCCTGTTGTTCCGGGATTTCAGCCCCGCCAATGAACTCCGCTATCTGAGCATCGCCGACGAGGCGCTTGCCGACGGACACTGGTTCGCTTTCTCCAACCACGGAGAGCCCTACGCGGACAAGCCGCCGCTCTATCTTTGGATCGTGATGCTGTGCCGCCTGCTATTCGGGAAGCACAGCATGCTGGCCTTGAGCCTTTTCTCGCTGTTGCCCGCGTTCGGGATTACGCTTGCGATGGACCGCATGGCCTTCCGGGAGGAGCGTCCGCTGACGCGGGCTGCCGCTGCGATGCTGCTGCTGACGACGGCGATCTTCCTGGCGATGTCGGTGTATGTGCGGATGGATATGCTGATGTGCCTCTGGATCGTGCTGGCTCTCTATGCCTATTGGGAAGGGAAGAGCGGCTGGTTTGCCCTGACGACCTTCCTGGCCCTGTTTACCAAGGGCCCCGTGGGGCTGCTGGTACCGCCCCTGACCATCGTGGCCTATCTGGTCGCCACCGGTCACTGGCGCAGCCTGGGCAAGACCTTCACCGGTCGTTTCTTCGCTATCCTGGGCACACTGAGCCTGGTCTGGCTGGGCCTGGCTTATTACGAAGGCGGACCGGAGTATTTGCTGAACCTGACAGTCGGGCAGACGTACGGCCGGGCCGTCCATGCCGGTATGCACCGGGAGCCTTTCTGGTTCTATCTGGCCGTCATCTGGGGCGTCGCGGCGCCCTGGTGTCTGCTGACGGTTCCTGCAATGGTCGCCTCCTTCCGCGAGAAAAGCGGTTCGAGCCGGCACAGCAACCCGACGCACCGGACCCGCCGCGAGCGCCTGTTCGCCTGGGCCGTGATCGTGACATTCGTGCTGCTTTCTTTTTTCAGTTCCAAGCTGGCCATATACCTCCTGCCGTCGATCCCGTTCCTCACAGCTGTCTTTGTCCTGGTGGAAAAACGTCTGGGCTGGCGGCCCTGGATGCGGCTTGCGCTGGGCGCAGTCTCGATCCTGTTCGCCCTGATCGGAGTGGCGGCCATCGCCGGTTATTTCTTCTTTGACCGTCTCCCGGTTCCGGCGGAATATGGCTTTGCCCGAACGCTTTTGTTGTTCCCGGGGGGCGCGCTGCTGATCGCAGCCGGCGCGTATGCGCTTTTTGCCTCCGGGCACGGATGGCAGCGTCCCGTGCTGGTCCTCGGGGCGGCCCTGCTGCTCTTGATCCCTCTCTTTTCTCCGCTCCTGCCCAAGGTCAACGAAGTCGTCAGTTACCGGCAGCTCAGCGAGGATGTCCGTTCCGTCGCCCGTCCTGCTTCCGAGATCTGCGCCCTAGGGCTCTACCGGCCCGAAAACATGGATGTGTATCTGCACCGGGCGATCCGGGTCCTGGATCCGGAGACATTCGAGGAAGACCTTTCGTCGATGCCGACGGGTACGGTCGTGATCGTCTCACAAAAGAAAGATGCCGCCGCATCGGGACGATACAGCGACATCTTGAAGGCTTCCGGCCGCCGCTTCACCGAATCCTCGGCCAGGCTCTACCGGATCTGGCGGTGATCCTTATTCCTGCGGGCGGATCTTTTCTTCTTCCTTTTCTTCCTTGTCAATCTCCTTGTCGAGGGCCTTGGCTTCGCTGACGAGCTCCTTGGCTTCGCCGACGAGGGCGGCGGTGAAGGCCTGTGCCCGGGCGTAACCGTCGCGCGGAGCCTTCCACATGGAGAGGAAGATCAGCACGCCGATGATGCCCACGAAGATGAAGGTCATGAAGACGGCGTTCCAGCCGAGCTTGTCGGCGATCAGACCGATGGCGATGGCTGCGAGGGCGGAGCCGACATAGCCGAGGATGCCGGTCAGGCCGTTGGCCGTCGCCGAGGCTTCCTTGGTCGCCTGGTTGGCGGCGCCGATGCCGATCAGCGCCTGCGGCCCGTAGATGCAGAAGCCGCCGAGAGCCAGGATGAAGATCGACAGGAAGGGATTGATGTTCGGCAGCAGGGCGAAGAGGCCGAAGAAGACCACGGCGCCGATCATGCTGAACACGCACATCCGGTGCGCCTTTCCCTTGAAGATGTGGTCGGTGGCCCAGCCGGCGAAGATGGTGCCGAAGATGGCCAGCAGTTCGAAGAAGGCGACGGACCAGGCTGCGGACTTGATGTCCATGCCGCGGTGCTCGGTCAGGAATTTCGGGCCCCAGTCCAGCACGCCGACGCGCAGCACGTAGACGAAGATATTGGCGATGGACAGCGTCCAGACCCAGCGGTTCTTGAAGACCATGTGGCGCAGGAAGGCGCTGTGGGCGCCTTTCTGGCCGGCGGTGTCATCCTTGCCGGTGTGGGTGCCTTCGACTTCGGGCAGGCCGACATCCTGGGGCTTGTCCTTGAGGCCGAGAAGGATCAGGATGGCGCCCGCAAGGGCGAACATGGCCGGAATCCAGAAGCACCAGCGCCAGGCACCGTAATGGCCGGCGTAGGAGAGGACGCGGGAAGTCTGCTCCGCGGCGGAGAGGCCGTCCCAGCCCTTGATGCTTCCGGCGAGGTTCTGCGTGATGGCGTGGACGACGGAGGAGTCACCCGTCATGTCGGCGCCCATGTTGGACATGATCAGGCCGCAGACGACGGAGGCTGCGATGGCTCCGATCGAGTGGGAGGTGTTCCAGATGCTCATCTTGGTCGCCAGCTCTCCCGGCGGGATCCAGGTCGGCAGCATCCTCGCGCAGGGAGGATAGCCCATGCCCTGGAAGTATTGGTTCAGCACGATCGTGACACCCATCACCAGGATGAGCATGTTGACGAACTGGGGCCCGTCATGCACGCCGGTGATCAGGTAGCTCAGGTCCGCTCCGAAACCGAAGCAGAAGTTGGCCAGGGCGCAGAGGAACAGGCCGATGGCCATGAAGACCTTGGTGCTGACCTTGTCGACGATGAATCCGTTGATGAAACGCGCCAGGCCGTACACGATCGAGCCGAGGCCGATGATGATACCGAAACTGGTGTTGGAGATGCCGTATTCGGCCGTGAGGCCCGGCATGGCGATGGAAAAGTTTTTCCGTACAAAATAGAAGATGGCGTAGCATACCATCGAGACGATGATGATGCGCCATTGCCAGAGATTGTACCTTTTCTGAGTATCCATAGGGTGGTTTGTTTAATCCAATTCCAGGGTTCCGAAGACTTGGTAATGCTTGGGCTCGTCACGGACCAGGCGGTCAAACTCGGTCTCGAACCAGTCCCATTCCAGGCTGATGACGATGGAGGATCCGGCTCCGGGAGGGATGGCCCCGGCCAGGTCGAAACGCATGTAGTGCGTGTCCATCTGGAATGCGTCGGCCTCGTAGTCTTCATTCTCATACGATTCGCCGTGGCCCTGGTGGTGCAGCTCCAGATAGAGGGTGTCGGAGTTGGAGCGGACGTTGTCCCAGACCAGGTCGACGGTATGGGGCGTCTCGGAGTCCTTCAGGGAGGTGGTGACGCAGGATACGTTGATATAACGTCTCAAGGGGTCCGAGCCCCAGTCCTGGTAAAGCGCCACGGCGTCGGTGCCGTAGACGGCAGGGTCGGCGGCGTTCTTGGCCAGCGCTGCTTTCCGGGTGACGGGCTCGTACATCTTGATCCGGGTCTCATAAGTGTTAGGAGCCGAAATGCGGATCAGGTCAGCGAGGAAAAAGATGGTTTGCTCATGCATCCACTTGCTGTCGGTCTGGTCTTCGGTGACCTGAAGCGTGACATCGGAGATGTCGAAGTGGATCTCGGTGCCGCTGACGACATCCCCGAAGCCGTAAACGTTCTGATACAGGACGGTGTTCTCGGTGATTCTGTTGCAGGCGAGAAGCCCGAAGACGGGCAGGAGGAGGAATAAGATTTTTTTCATGGGATGGGAAATCAGAAAGAACGGGGAGCTTTGCGGTGGGAAGGGTGGCAGAGGATCTGGATGTCGATGCCATCCACCCGGAATCCCTTGAAACGGCGCTTTTTCAGAGCGGTCTCGACCGTCATCAGGAGTTCCTCGTCGAGGATGTCTTTATAAGTATTGTTGTAAACGTCATAGAGGTGGATGTGCTTGCCGGTGTTGACGTCGAAGTACATCTTGTTGTTGGCGCTGAGCCGGTGCTTGTAGATGCCCAGGAGGGCGAGCTGCGTCAGCGTGTTGTAGACCGAGGCGACCGTGACGGAGCCGCCGTGGGAGATGATGTGCTCCCGGACCATGTCGGCGCTGGCATGTCCCAGTTCCATCATGGCCGCATGGATGGCGAGACGCTGGTCCGTGGCCTTGAGGCCATGGTTCTTGAGGGCTTTCCTGTAGTTGTCCATCGTGGACGCGTGGCTGACTGGTGCCATAAGTTTAACGGGTCAGGGGATTGCGGGCCTTGGCGGCGGGGACGAACTCGGAGGTGAAGCGGTCCTTATACACCGTGACGATGTTAAGGCCGGAGATGCCGTCGCCCAGCGTGAGGCCGGAGGCGCTGGTGGTATAGTAGGGTACGCCCCCGTATTCGCAGAAGCGGGAACGGTGCAGGTGTCCGGAAAAGACGGCGTCCACCCCATAGTTCGAGAACTGGTCGAGGTAGAACTGCCGGTAGGGCGCCTGGAAGTTGAAGTAATCCTCTCCTTCATCCACCGACTCCTTGACGACGGGGCAGTGCGTGAAGACGAAGAGGAATCGGGCTCCCTGGTTGGCGGCGAGGGTCTGGAGCAGCCAGGTGCAGTGCTCGCGCTCTTCTTCGAAGCACCAGTCCTTCAGGAAGCAGGTGTTCATCCCGACGAAGGTGCAGCCTTCGTAGCGGAAACAGAAACGGTCGTAGCCGTAGCGGTCCAGGTAGCGCTGCAGGTCGCCTTCCTCGCGGGGCTTGAGGTCGTGGTTGCCGGCCACGTGCCAGACCGGGATGTCCTTGTCGATCCGGCCGATGAGTTCCTGATAGGCGGCCCACTGCTCTTCGTTGAAGCGGTTGTTGATCATGTCGCCGGTCACGACGACGAAAGCCGGATGGATGCGGTTGATGGCCTCGACGGTCTCCGTCAGCAGCCGGACACCTTCCACCATCGTATTCTTTTCCTTGAATCCCAGCTGGGGATCCGTGATCTGGACGAAGAAGAAAGGTTTCGCCGCCCAAGCCGGCAGCAGGGCGGATGCAAGGAAAAGGGTCAGAATTAAACGTTTCAGCATAGTTGGACGGATAAACATTTCCAAAGATACGCATTATTTCTTATATTTGTCAGTTGCAAATCTGCTAAAATGGAAAAAGTCAAATGTATGATCATAGGCGGGGGCCCTGCCGGATACACGGCGGCCATCTATGCTTCCCGCGCGTCCCTTTCGCCCGTCCTCTATGAGGGGATGGAGCCGGGAGGACAGTTGATGACCACGACGGTGGTCGAGAATTATCCCGGATTCCCCGAAGGGGTCGAGGCTTATCCGCTGATGGACGGGATGAAGAAACAGGCGGCGCGTTTCGGCGCGGATATCCGCAGGGGTACGGTCGTCGAGGCTGACCTGTCGGCACGTCCTTTCCGCCTGAAGACCGACAACGGGACGGAGATCGAGGCCGAGGCGCTGATCATCGCGACCGGTGCGACCGCCCGTTATCTGGGGCTGCCCTCCGAGGCGGAGTACCGCGGTCGCGGCGTTTCCGCCTGTGCGACCTGCGACGGATTCTTCTACCGCAAGAAGACGGTCGCCGTGGTCGGCGGAGGAGACACCGCCTGCGAAGAGGCCACTTACCTGGCCGGCCTGTGCAAGAAGGTCTATATGATCGTGCGCCGGGATGTGCTGCGCGCTTCCGATGCGATGCAGGAGAAGGTCCGCTCGATGGAGAATATCGAGATCCTCTGGAACTGCAATACGCAGGAAGTCCTGGGCGACGGCGAAAAGGTCACGGGCGTGCGGCTGCTGCGCAAGGATGGTACTGTTTTTGATGTGGAACTCGACGGCTTTTTCCTTGCGATCGGCCACCATCCCGTCACGGAGGTTTTCTCCCGTTGGATCGAGACGGATGCGGAAGGTTATATCGTGACGGAAGGGAAGTCCTCCCGCACCAATGTGGAAGGCGTGTTCGCCGCCGGCGACGTGCAGGATCCCAGGTACCGCCAGGCGATCACCGCCGCGGCGTCGGGCTGCAAGGCCGCCCTGGATGCGGAGCGCTTCCTGAAACAAAAGTAAGATATGAAGTATTTCAAGATAATGTTGGCAGTGGCGGTCGCTCTCTGGGCGGCGTCGTCCTGCAAGTCAGAGTACCAGGCCCTGCTGGAAGGCTATGATGAAGAGGCGAAGTATGCTGCGGCCTTCGATTATTTCAACCAGGGCAAGTTCTCCAAGGCGGCCCAGCTGTTCGAGAGCCTTTCCGTGACGACCAGCGGTACGGAGCGCGATGATACGATCCAGTTCTACTGGGGTCTGAGCAACTACCGTTTCAAGGATTTCTATACGGCGGAGACCAACTTCAAGGAGTTTATCGAGAAGTATCCCCGCAGCCCCTTCGCCGAAGAGGCGGGTTTCCTGCGGATCGACTGCCTGTACAATTCGTCCCTGCGCTATGAGCTGGACCAGTCGTCGTCCGTGCAGACCATCTCGGCGATCGGCGAGTATCTGACCAACTATCCCCAGACCCAGCATCTGGACGCATGCCGGGACATCCTCGCCGAGCTTGGCGAGCGGATGGACCGCAAGGCCTATGAGGGGGCGAAGCTCTACTATAAGATGGAGGACTACCTGGCCTCCCGGATCGCGCTGAAAAACGTGCTCAAGGATGACGCGGACAACAAGTTCCGCGAGGAGATCCTCTACTATGCGGCCAAGTCTTCTTATAAGTATGCCCAGCTCAGCGTGCCCGAGAAGCAGAAGGAACGCTATCTGACCTTCATCGACGACTATCTCAACTTCGTGGGCGAATATGAATCGTCCGTGTACCGGCGCGAGATGGATGTCCTCTACAAACGGGCGCAGCGGGCCCTGGGCCGCTACAGCGGGCCGGACGAGGACAGCGGTGAGGAGGAGAAGGACTTCGAAAAGGAGCGGAAACAGCTGCTTCAGGACAACAAAGACCAGAAATAAATTTTTTGAAACTTCCCGCCGCGAGGCGGGAGTATTTATCTTAGACAACAACAAAATCACTATGGATAACAAGACAAAGAAAGTCCCGACCAACACCATCACCCGGGACACGAAAAACCTGGCCGCCCCGACCGGCAACATCTACGAGACCGTCGTGGTCCTGTACAAGCGGGCCAACCAGATCGCCCTCGCCGAGAAGAAGGAACTCAACAAGAAGCTGGAGGATTTCCGCAACGAGCGCGATACGATGGACGAGGTCTTCGAGAACAAGGAGCAGATCGAAATCTCCAAATACTACGAGAAGCAGCCGAAGCCGGACCTGGTAGCCATCTCCGAATTTGAGAACGGAGACCTCTTCTACCGGAAGGCGGGCGAGGAGGATGCTTAAGGCCCTTCATATCAGCCATTACATTTTGATAGACTCTCTGGATGTCGAATTTCCGGAGGGTCTGATCATTATTACCGGGCAGACCGGCGCGGGCAAATCCATCCTGATGGGCGCCCTGTCCTTGCTGACAGGGGCGAAAGCGGACGCGGCCGTCATCTCCGAGGGAGCTGACAACTGTGTCGTGGAGGGCGAGTTCCGGACCGACGATCCCCAGGTCCGCGCCATCCTGGAAGAGAACGGCGCGGAATGGGAAGAGGGAAGCCTGCTCGTGCGGCGGGTCGTCCACCGTTCCGGACGTTCCCGTTCCTTCGTCAACGACTGCCCCGTGCAGGTGGGTGTCCTGTCCGCCCTGGCTTCCCGCCTGGTGGACATCCACTCGCAACACCAGAACCTCATGCTATCCGATCCCTCGTTCCAGCGGGAAGTCCTGGACCTCTTCGCCGGGGACGGGGAGATGTTGGAAGCCTCCCGCAGCACCTGGCGCCGGCTCGTGTCGCTGCGCTCCGAACGGCGCTCCCTCCAGGAGCAACTGGAGCATCTGGACGCCGAGCGGGACTATAACGAAGCCCGTTACAAGCGCTTGGAGGAAGCAAAACTGCGCGACGGGGAGCTCGAGGAACTGGAGGCCGAACAGGCACGCCTGGCCAATGCGGAGGGGATCAAGGAAACCCTGTCCGCGGTCGGCGGGATGTTCTCTCCTTCCGACGGGGAATGGCCGGGCCTGGTCTCGACCCTCAAGGAAGCTTCGCGCCTGCTGTCCCGTTCCGAAGCTTATATCCCGGAGGCCCGCGAACTCACGTCCCGGCTGGATGCCGCGCGCATCGAACTGGATGACATCGCTTCCGAGCTCGAGCGTCTCAATGCCGCCGTGGATGTTTCTCCCGAGCGTCTCGAGTGGGTCGAAGACCGGATGGGTCTCCTGTATGACCTGCTGAAGAATTATCATTGCGCCACGGAGGCTGAGCTCATCGCCGCCCGGGACCGGCTGTCTTCCCTGTTATATGACTCTACCGCAATGGTGGAGAGGGCGGAGGCCCTCGACGGGGAGATCGGTCAGCTCCGGCAGAAACTCGGGGAAATCCATGCAGCCCTGCACCGTATGCGGGAGGAAGCCGCGCCGCAGCTGGCCGCCCGCATGGAGGAGCGCCTGCATTTCCTGGAACTGGAGCGCTCCGTGTTCGAGGTGGCGGTGGATCCTGCCACGGCCGGGGAAGACGGCGCGGATGCCGTGCGTTTCCTTTTTTCCGCTTCCGGCAAGCATCCCGTGGAAGCGGCCCGCTGCGCTTCCGGCGGCGAACTGTCCCGCATGATGCTTTCGCTGAAGTCCCTGCTGGCTTCGCTGACCGAGATGCCCACGATGGTTTTCGACGAGATCGATTCCGGCGTGTCCGGCAGTGCGGCCGACAAGATGGGGTCGATGATCTGCTCGATGGGAGACCGGATGCAGGTCTTCGCCATCACGCATCTGCCGCAGGTGGCCGCCAAGGGACAGGCGCATTTCCTGGTGAGCAAAGACCCGTCCGGCGAGTCGGGTTCCACCATCAAAAAACTCTCCCCGGAGGAGAGAGTCTTTGAAATCGCCCGCATGCTCAGCGGGTCGGTCATTTCCGAGGAAGCCGTGGCCAATGCCCGGCGCCTGCTCACGGATTGACCAGGGAAATCGAAAAATCTTTTCCGTATTCCACCCTTCTGACGGCCCGGTTGACATGGCCGGCACTTCCGTCGTCTGAGATCAGGAAGTCTGACTGGAGTCCCGTATACCGGCGGTCTTCCAGGCGGGTCATCCGCTCGCGGTCGCGCTCCGGCGTGGCGAAATTGCGGATGAAATAATAGGCGGCGTCATAGCCCTGGTAGGCGAACTGCGTCGGCTCGGCACCGAAGAGCGCACGGTAGCTGAGAAGGAAGTCCTTGATGCGCGCGTTGCTGTAATCGATGAAATAGGAGCAGCTCAGGTGGGCGTTGACCCGGTGGAGATTCTCCACTTCCACCATGTCGAAGGTGCGGATCTTGGACGGCCCATACAGGATGATATCCAGGTTCTTGTAGCTGAGCAGGGTCAGGTTGCGGATCGCGTCGTTGACGAAGCCCTCGCGGTCGGAAGCGACGATGGCGTGGGTCGTGCCGGAAGGAGGCATCAGCATGCGCATCCGCTCGAGGGCGGAATGGGACTCGCGGGTGCCGTATTCCACTGTAGAGTACTCGAGGCCGGACTCGGCCAGGCGGGCGGCGAGGGGAGTCGGCGGGGCTTCTTTCTCCAGGATCAGCAGTACGCGGTCTCCGCGCTTGAAGTCGCTGCGGATCCACTCGATGATATCATCATACTGGGCGTCGGCGGGGCTGGGGGCCTGGATGAAATTGGGATAGGTCCCGGCCAGCTCGATGGCCTTGGGGTCCAGCGGGGAGACGACGGCCGTGGTGCGAGGAGTCATGTCCAGGACTTCCTGGAGGTCGTCCGGTGCGACGGGACCGATGACCAGGTCGAATCCCTCAAGTTTGGCGGCGTTCACGGGAGTAGCGGGGTTCTTGCTGTCGATGACGGTCAGCTCGGCCTTGACGCCGCTCTTTCCCAGGTCGCGCGCTGCCAGCAGCATGCCGCTGTATAAATCAAAGGAGGAATGGACGAGCTGCCCCTTGGCGTTGAAGGGGAGGATGATGCCGACGCGGACCTTGTCGTCCAGTTGCTTGCGTCGGAACAAGTCCTTGAGAGACAGGCCGATCCGGTCGGCGAGGCTCTGGAGCGTGTCGGTGGATGATTCCACCGTGGTTTCCGACACCTCGGGCAGGGTCTCTTCTTCCTCAGCTTCGGGCTGGATGGCGACCTCAGCCGGTCTTACCGGAGCGACGGGCACTTCAACCGACTCCGGATGGGAGGGAATGCGGAGACGCTGATGACGGGCGAGCTGCTCGCTCTTCAGTCCGTTATAGGCCATCAGGACATCCTTGGGGACGTTGAACTTGGCCGCGATCATGTCAAGGGTCTCGTACCATTTGGCGGTATAGACCGTGTAGTCCGAAGTGGAGGGCACTGTCTGGGCGGGCTCTTGCGATACGACAGGGGCCGTCTGCGGTACGGAGGGCTGCATGCTGGTCTCCGGGGTGACGGTCTGTGCCGCGGAAATCTCTTTCTCGGGAATCAGCAGGGTCTGTCCGACCTGGATCTGTCCTCTGGACAGGTCAATGCCGGGGTTGGCGTCGACGATGTCCTGATAGGTGACGCCGTAGGTCCGGGAGATGGAGAACAGGGTCTGGTGGTCCAGCACCGTATGGGCAAAATAGACTTTGCCGTCCTTGCTGACTTTTTCCTGGGAGATGGTGACGGGGGTACTCTTGTAGACCTGGGCGGCAAGAGGGATCGGGGCGAGGCACAAGGCCGTCAGCATCAATATCAGTAATCTTTTCATACTCAGAGGGATTGGGCGAACTCGACGAGGTCGCTGCAAAACTTTGACCAGGAGAGGCGTTCCTTTTCCCGGCGGATGTTGCGGATACATTGTTCCCGGACTTCTTCCTCTCCGAAGTAGCGCCGGATCTCGTGCAGGACGCTTTCCGGAGTGGCTTCCGCGGCGACAAGGCCGGTGCCGCGTCCGCCTACGGTCTCGGTCAGGCCGCCGACGGCCGTGACGATCATCGGGACTTCGAAATGGTAGGAGATGGAACTGATGCCGCTCTGCGTGGCGCTCCGGTAGGGGAGCACCGTCACGTCGGCGGCGGAGAAATACTTGCTGACTTCGTTGTCGGGGATATATTCCGTAATCAGGGTAATCCTGTCTTTCCCGGGAAGACTGTCAATGATCTTCCGGTAGGGCTCGAAGGAGCCATAGGGCTCTCCGGCAACGATCAACTGATAGTCGTCTCCAAGCTGACGGAAGGCCTCCAGCAAGATGTCCAAACCTTTATATTGGCGGATGAGGCCGAAGAACAGCAGGTTTTTCTTTCCGCTCCGGATCCCGAGCGCGCGTTCGGCTTCGGCACGGTCCATCTTTTCGCCGAAATGGGTGTAGAGGGGGTGGGGGAGGATCGTGTAGGGAAGGTCGCTGCGGATCGCCAGCAGGTCCTTCGCCACCTCGTCGCACATCACGACGCAGCCGGACTGGCCGGACAGGAAATAGCGGGTGAACGGCCGGTCGAAAAAATGCGGCTCGTGCGGGACGACGTTGTCCAGGATCGAGACGACCTTGCATCCTTTCTTCTTCAGCCGCCGGGCCACGTAACCCAGCGAGGGCGCGAACCAGGACATCCAGTACCGCATCACCACGAGGTCGGGCTTCCAGGCGGCGATCTCCCGGGCGGTCTTGCCGTAACTGAAAGGATCAGCCGTATCCAGTACGGAGACGGACTCCACGGGTACGGCTGAATCTGTGTCGGTCACAAACTGCGTCTTGCCCGGAAAGAGGAACTCGGGATATTGCCGCTTGAAATTGAAAGCTTTGACAATGTGCCGCTTGCCCAGTTCGCCGAAGATGCTTGCATTGAACTGAGAGATCCCTCCTCTGTAAGGGTAGAAGCAGGAAAGAATGGCGATTCTCAATCCGGCGGATTATTTCTTTTCGGTCTTGTCTGTCTTGGCTTTCTCCTTGACGTACTCCTCGTTGAGGCCGTCGATGATGGCCTGGGTGATGTCAAGGTCGGGGTCGCCGCAGACGACGGGGGCGGGAAGGACGTCACCCTGGGTGGTGAGGACCATCGCGAAGCCCTGCTCTTCGGCGTATTTGTCGACGAAGGTCTTGATCGCATCGGCGATCTGGTTCATCATAACGGACTGCTCCTCGTTGATTTCCTGCTGCTTCTGGGCGGCATAGTTCTGGAAATCGGCCTGCTGCTTCTGGAGCTTCTGGCTCTGGACTTCCGCGACGCTGCGGGTCATCAGGCCCTTGTCGATCTTGTTCTGGAAATCATTGACGTCTTTCTGGAGGCGGTTGCCCTTGCGGTTGACTTCTTCGCTGATGCTGTTGATCTTGGTCTCGACGACGCTGCGGAGGTCGTTGGCCATGTCATATTCCTGCGTGACGGTATCGAGGTTGAAGAAGACGATCGCGCCCTTCATCGAAGGGGCTTCTTCTTTGTTCTCAGCAGCCTGGCTGCCATTGGTGTTGGTGCAGGAAATGGAGAGGACGGCCGCGCCGAGAAGGGCTGCGATGCCGAGGATAAGGGTAGATTTTTTCATTGTTTATGGATGTTGATTTATAATCAATCGTTATGCAATTTACAAAGATAGTCAAAAATTCTTGATCTCCGAAAGATAGGCCTGAATAGTTTTCTCCAGACCCATGTAGAGGGCATCGCTGATGACCGCATGGCCGATCGACACTTCATCGGTCCAGGGGATGGTGCGGATGAAGTAGCCGAGGTTGTCGAGGTTGAGGTCATGGCCTGCATTGAGCCCCAGGCCGCACTCGCGGACGGCAAGGGCGGTCTCCAGATAGGGCTTGATGGCCGCTTCCGGGTCGGTGGGGAACCCTTCGGCATAGGCGGCGGTGTACAGCTCCACGCGGTCCGCCCCGCAGGCTTTCGCGGCGGCGGCCATCTTCGGGACGGGATCGATGAAGATGGAAGTGCGGATGCCGTTCTTCCGGAAGGTTTCGCAGACTTCGGCAAGGAAGTCCACATGCGCGGGGATGTCCCAGCCGGCATTGGACGTGATGGCGTCATGGGCGTCGGGGACGAGGGTCACCTGGTCCGGCAAGACTTCCAGCACGAGGTCGATGAAGGACGGGATCGGGTTGCCTTCAATGTTGAATTCGGTGGTGATGAGGGGGCGGATCTGCCGCACGTCGGAATAGCGGATGTGCCGCTCGTCCGGCCGGGGGTGGACGGTAATTCCTTCCGCTCCGAAGCGCTCGATGGCCATGGCGGCCTTGGCGACGTCGGGCATGTTCCCGCCACGGGCGTTGCGTATCGTCGCTATCTTGTTGATGTTGACACTGAATCGGGTCATCTTTCTTTCATTATGCGGGGCAAAAATAGCCAAAATTGATAAATAATGGTTAAATTTGACATCTATTTTGAGAGCTTAGCGAAATGAAGATCGCGATTTATATCCCAAAAGCGCAACTTCGCTCCGATGAGCGTTACCGCCGGATGGTGGAGGCCCTGGGGGGCTGCGAACTGTATGAAGCCGTGTCCGGAGAACGGCCCCGGGAGGGCACGGACCTGATCCTCAGCATCGGCGGGGACGGGACCTACCTGTCCGCCGCCGAGATGGCCGCCCGGGCCGGCGTCCCCGTGCTGGGTGTCAACTTCGGCCGTCTGGGTTTCCTCTCGGACTGTCCGCCCGAGAAGGTCGCCCCCGCGCTCCTTTCCGGGCGTACCGTCATCGAGGAGCGGGAAGTCCTTCAGTCCGTCGTGGACGGCGCTGAGCCGCAGTATGCGCTGAACGAGATCGCCGTGACCCGGATCGGGGCCGCGATGCTGGGCGTGGACGTTACGGTGGACGGTGTGGCGCTGCCGACCTACTGGGCCGACGGCCTGCTGGTCTCGACCAGCTCCGGTTCCACGGCTTATTCGCTGAGCGTCGGCGGTCCGATCTGCACTCCCGACCTCCCCGTGCTGATCATCGCCCCGATCGCGCCGCACAACCTCAATGTCCGCCCGCTGATCGTCCCCTCCTCGGCCCGGATCGGGATCTCATTCCGCTCCCGGGAGACGGAGGTGATGCTTTCCCATGACACGCGGCACGTCACCGTGGGCCGTGATACCCGGCTCGCCCTTTCGGTGGCACAGTTTTCGCTTAAGAGGGTGAGGCTTCCGGAAAACAACTTCATCGGCGGTTTGCGCAGCAAGTTGTTCTGGGGCGAAGACGTCAGAAACGAAGCGTTGTAGCAAGTATGGGAAACAAGATACCTACCCACGTTTCCATCATCATGGACGGGAACGGCCGTTGGGCCAGGGAACGCGGCCTCGAGCGTGTGAAAGGGCATGTCGAGGGCGTGAAAAGTGTCCGCGCCTGCGCGGAAGAAGCCGTCCGGCAGGGCGTGAGATATCTCTCGCTTTTCGCATTTTCCGAAGAAAACTGGGGCCGTCCCCGCGAAGAAGTGGATGCCCTGATGCAGTTGATGATGGTTTCCGTCCGCGACGAGGTCTCGACCTTGATGGACAACGGCGTGCGTTTCGTGGTGCTCGGCAACCGGGAGCGGCTTTCCCCGGCCATGCGCGCCGCCATCTCCGCCTTGGAGAAAAGGACGGAGAAGAATGAGGCGATGACCCTGATCGTCTTCCTGAGCTACAGCGGCAAATGGGATATCTTCCAGGCTGCCCGCAAGATGGCTGACGAGCTGGTCAAAGACCCTTCCAAAGAGCTTACAATCAATGATTTTGACCAATATCTCATCACGGCGGGCTATCCCGATCCGGACCTGATCATCCGAACCTCCGGCGAGCAGCGTATCAGCAATTACCTGCTCTGGCAGGGGGCTTATTCGGAGTTCCTTTTCGTGGAGCAGCTGTGGCCTGATTTCCGGGAAGAGAGCTTCCGGCGCGCCCTGGAGGAATACGCCAAACGGGACCGCCGTTATGGGAAAGTCAAATAATATGATTATATTTGCAAACTTGTATAGACGATTATTTTGATGAATCATATAAAACTCTGTCTGATATCGTTGATGCTGCTTCTGCCGTTTGTGGCCGGGGCGCAGAATGAGTTTGAAGTCGACTATGGCCGTCCGCAGAATTTCGTGGTCGGCGGCGTCTCGGTCGAAGGCAACCATTATTTCACCGATCAGCAGATCATCCAGCTTACAGGTTTGCATGAGGGGATGGATATCACCATCCCGAGCGACGCCATCTCTTCCATCGTCAGCCGGCTCTGGGCCCAGCGTTTCTTTGAAGACGTTTCGGTGGAGGTCGACCGTTTCAGCGAAGGCCGGGACAGCGTGTTCCTCAAGGTTTGCATCGAGGAACGTCCCCGTGTGTCCCGCTGGACTTTCTCCGGTATCAAGAAAGGCGAGCAGAAGGAGTTGATGGACAAGCTGCACCTCCGCCGCGGCGGAGAGTTCTCCGACTATGTGGAGGCGGCGTCCACCGATGTGATCAAGAAGTTCTATGACGAAAAGGGCTTCCTCAACGCCACCGTCAAGATCGAGAGCCAGGCGGATACGGTGATCAAGAACGCCATCCGGGTCAACTTCAACGTCGACAAGGGACAGAAGGTCAAGATCAAGACGATCAACTTCATCGGCAACAATGAAGACGTGAAGGAGTTCAAGCTGGCGAAGTCGATGAAGAAGACCAAGTCCAACAAGTGGTACAACTTCTTCAGCAGCAAGAAATTCAATTCCAAGGAGTACGACAACGACAAGAAGAGCCTGATCAGCGCTTTCAATGAGGCCGGTTACCGCGACGCGCGTCTGCTGAAGGACTCCATCTACTATGTGGAGCCCAACCGCCTCGGGATCGACTTCACCTTCGACCAGGGCGACAAGTATTATTTCCGGGATATCTCCTGGACCGGCAATTCGGTCTATCCCACCGATGTGCTGAACAACATCCTCCAGATCAAGAAGGGTGACGTCTATGACCTCGTGACGATGGAGAAGCGCCTGCAGGGCGGTGGCAAGCAGACGGAGTATGATGTCTCCAAGCTCTACCGCGACAACGGTTATCTCTTCTTCCAGGTCACGCCTGTCGAGATGAATATCCAGAACGACTCGGTGGACGTGGAGCTCCGCATCCGGGAAGGCAAGCAGGCGACGCTCAACAACATCATCATCAACGGCAACGACCTGACCAACGAGAATGTCGTGCGCCGGCAGGTGTTCACCCGTCCGGGCTACCTCTTCTCGCAGTCCGACTTCGAGCGTTCCATCCGTGAAATCGCCTCCCTCGGCCAGTTCGACCCGGAGGCCATCATGGACGGTACCAAGGGCTACTCGATCATCCCGAACGAACTCAACAACACCGTCGATGTCGTCTACAACGTTACGGAGAAGCCTTCCAGCCAGTTGGAACTGTCCGGCGGTTGGGGCGGCAACACCTTTGTCGCGACGGTCGGCGTGAGTTTCAACAACTTCTCGACGAAACGGATGTTCGACAAGAGCGCCTGGCGGCCCGTCCCGCTGGGTGACGCCCAGAACCTGGCCTTCCGTTTCCAGACCAACGGTACTTATTATACCGCTCTGACCGCGAGTTTCTCCGAACCCTGGCTCTTCGGCAAGAAGCCGACTTCGCTCAACCTGTCGGCCTACTACACCCGTCAGACGGACTCCTACCTGTACCTGAACATCCTGAGCCACGACAAGATGATGGAGATCTACGGATTCTCCGCATCGCTGGGTAACCGGTTGAAGTGGCCGGACAGCTATTTCGTGCTTTACAACGGCCTGAGCTGGCAGTCCTACAAGCTGACCAACTGGTTCTCGGGATATTTCTTCTTCGACGACGGCCTGGCGCACAACCTCAGCTATACGCTGGCCCTGTCCCGTACCTCTTACGACCAGCAACTCTATCCCCGTAAGGGATCCGAGTTCTCGGCTTCGCTGCAGTTCACTCCGCCGTATTCCCTCTTCCGCAAGAAGGACTGGGGTGACCTGGATGCCGCCGGCAATCCGAAGCCGGTCAACAGCTGGAGGGACATCAATTACGACCGCTGGGACACCCAGCACCGCTTCAAGTGGATCGAGTACCACAAGTGGAAACTCTCCGGCGCGACCTACACCAACCTGGTCGGCGACCTGGTCCTGATGACGCGTGCGCAGTTCGGTTACCTGGGTTATTACAACCGGAGATGGGGATATTCCCCGTTCGAGGGCTTCCTCGTCGGCGGTGACGGCATGTCCGGATATGCGACCTACGGATCCGAGATCGTTTCCCTCCGCGGTTATGAGAACTACAGGCTGACTCCTTACCAGCCTTCCGCATACAATTCCAACGGTTATGCCTATGCGGGTAATGTCTACGACAAATTCACGGTCGAGCTCCGTTATCCCGTCATCCTGCAGCCGCAGTCTACGATCTATGCCCTCGCCTTCCTCGAAGGAGGTAACTGCTGGGCGGACATCCGTGACTTCAATCCTTTCCAGATCAAGCGTTCCGCCGGTGTCGGCGTGCGTATCTTCCTGCCGATGGTCGGCTTGCTCGGCGTCGACTGGGGATACGGCTTCGACGATGCCTCTTACGGCGGAAGCCAGTTCCACTTCGTAATCGGACAACAGTTCTAGAAACCCATAAATCGACAAATAATTATTTAAATCTTTATCTGATATGAAAAAGACCGTTTTGTTCGCCGTCATGGCGCTTGTGACCCTGACTGGTTTCGCCCAGCCCAAGTTCGCCCACGTCAATTTCACCGAGCTCGTCCAGCTGATGCCGGAGGCCGACAAGGCCCGTGAGACGATGAACGCTTCCCAGAAGGAGGCTTCTGACACCTTCCAGTCCATGTACGAGGAGTACCAGACCAAGATGCAGCAGTATCAGCAGAAAGCTTCCACCTGGACTCCCGCCATCAAGGAGAGCAAGGAGAAGGAGCTCGCAGGTATCCAGCAGCGTCTCGAAGAGTTCAACCAGACCATCCAGCAGGAGCTTCAGCAGCAACAGCAGCAGCTGATGGCCCCCATCTACCAGAAGGCCCAGGATGCGGTCAACACGATTGCCAAGGCCGGTGGTTACATCTATGTGATGGACCAGAGCACCTTCCTCTATTTCGATCCCAAGCAGAGCGTGGACATCACCCCTGAGGCCCGCAAGGCTCTGAACATCCCTGCCGGCAGGACCCTCGAGACCCTCCAGGCAGAACTGCAGGCCGCTGCAGAGGCAGAAGCCGCCGCACAGGCAAAATAAAACTTTCACATACATCTATAATGCAACATAGAGTCATTGACACTAAGGATGTTGTAATTAGATTTGCAGGAGATTCGGGAGATGGCATGCAGCTCACCGGATCTCTTTTTGCTGATGCATCGGCGATCTACGGGAACGGCCTGTCGACCTTCCCGGACTATCCCGCCGAGATCCGGG
This sequence comes from uncultured Bacteroidales bacterium, assembly GCA_946405485.1. The sequence continues at coordinate 22,924 of CAMJHJ010000008.1, forward strand.
CGCCCCACGGAACCGTGTCGGGCGTTTCGGGTTTCCAGGTGCACATCGGCAGCGGTCGGGTTACGACACCGGGTGATTACTGCGACCTGCTGGTCGCGATGAATCCCGCAGCGCTCAAGGCGAATGCGAAATGGTGCAAGCGCACCGCGATGATCCTCGTGGACGAGGATGCCTTTGATGACGCCGGCCTGAAAAAGGCGGGCTTCACGACGGAGAACCCCTTCGCCGAACTCGGTGTGGAAGACCGTGCGCTCATCGTCGCTCCCATCACCTCGCTGACTAAGGAGAGTCTCAAAGACTCCGGGATGGACCAGAAAGCCATCTTGAAGTGCAAGAACATGTTCACGCTCGGGATGGCATGCTATATCTACAGCCGCCCGCTCGAGCCGATCTACGCTTATCTGGAGAAAAAGTTTGCGAAGAAGCACCCCGAGGTGATCGCGCCCAATAAAAAGGTCCTTGACGACGGGTTCAACTATGCCGCCAACATCCAGGCCATCCCCGACACCTATGTCGTGGAGCCGGTCTCCGATCTGCCGAAGGGAACGTATCGCAATATCACGGGTAACCAGGCGACGGCCTGGGGCCTGCTGGCTGCTTCCGAGAAGTCGGGGCTGCCCCTGTTCTGCGGTTCCTATCCCATCACGCCGGCGACGGCGATCCTGGAGGAGCTTGCCATCCATAAAAACCTGGGTGCCAAGACTTTGCAGGCCGAGGATGAGATTGCGGGCATTTGCACGGCGATCGGTGCATCCTTCGCCGGCAACCTGGCGGTCACGACGACTTCCGGTCCCGGCCTTTCTCTGAAGAGCGAGGCGCTCGGACTGGCGGTGATGGTCGAACTGCCCCTGGTGGTCGTGGACGTCCAGCGCGGCGGTCCTTCGACGGGCCTGCCGACCAAGACGGAGCAGACTGATCTCAGCCAGGCCCTTTACGGCCGCAACGGCGAATGCCCGCTGCCGGTCATCGCGGCCCGTTCTCCGGCAGGCTGCTTCGATGCCGCCTTCCAGGCCGCGAAGATCGCCCTGGAGCACATGACGCCGGTCATCCTGCTTTCGGAAGGCTTCCTGGGAAATGGTTCCGAGCCCTGGCGCATTCCTTCGATGAAGGATTATCCCGCCATCCGGCCTCCGTTCGTCCAGGGCACGCCCGCCGATGGGGAGAAGTTCCAACCCTTCGACCGGGATCCCGAGACAATGGTGCGCCGCTGGGCCCTGCCGGGCCAGAAAGGCTTTGAGCACCGGGTCGGCGGTCTGGAAAAGAACCATGCCGGCGTGTTGTCCACCGATCCGGAGAACCATGCCCGGATGGTGGCGGAACGGGCGGAGAAAGTGGCGCGCATCGCCCGCGACCTGCCTGCCCTGGAGGTCATCGGACCTGCTTCCGGCTCTTTGCTGGTAGTCGGCTGGGGCGGTACCTACGGCCATCTGTCGAGCGCCGTGAGCGAGTTGAAGGCCGAAGGCGTGGAGGTTTCCTATGCGCACTTCGATTATATCAACCCGCTGCCGGCCAATACGGAGGAAGTCCTTTCCCGCTTCGACAAGGTGCTTGTCTGTGAGCTCAACAGCGGCCAGTTTGCCGCCTATCTGCGCGGCATCCTTCCGCAGTTCCATTATGTTTCATACGGCAAGGTCCAAGGTCAGCCGTTCCTTGTGAGCGAGCTGAAAGAGACCATAAAAAAGGAGATCTGAGTTATGCCCAATCTGACTTTTCAAGATTTCAAGAGCGACCAGGCGGTACGCTGGTGCCCCGGTTGCGGTGACCATGCCGTCCTTGCCGCCCTGCAGCGGGCCCTGCCGCAGGTCAGCCATGCGCTGGGTTATGAGAAAGAGCGTTACGTGGTGGTGTCCGGCATCGGATGCTCTTCGCGTCTCCCTTATTATATGGACACCTATGGTTTCCATAGCATCCATGGCCGCGCAACGGCCGTCAGTACCGGTATCAAGGTAGCCAATCCGACGCTTACGGTCTGGCAGGCCTGCGGAGACGGCGACGCGCTTGCCATCGGCGGTAACCATTTCATCCATGCCATCCGTCGCAACATCGACATCAACGTCATCCTCTTCAACAACCGTATCTACGGCCTGACGAAGGGGCAGTATTCACCGACCTCCAAGTTCGGCGCGATTACCAAGACTTCGCCCTACGGCACCGTGGAGCAGCCCTTCAACCCGGGTTCGCTGGTGCTGGGCGCGAAGGGAACCTTTTTCGCGCGTTCGCTGGACGTGGAACTGAAACTCAACGAGGAAATCCTGACGCAGGCCGCCCTTCACGACGGTACATCCGTGGTGGAGATGCTGACCAACTGCGTGATCTTCAACGACGGCGCCCATAAGGACCTGTCGGATCCGGCGGTCAAGGCGGACCGGACGATCGTGCTGCGGGACGGGGAGAAGATGCTCTTCGGCAAGAATAAGGAGAAAGGCCTGGTGCTGGAAGGCATGGGCCTGAAGGCTGTGACGGTCGGTGAGGACGGTTACACGCTGGACGATATCCTCGTGCATGATGCGCATACCGACAACATGGGCCTGCACATGATGCTGGCGGAGATGAAGGGACCGGAGCTGCCGGTTGCCCTGGGTGTCATCCGCGACGTCAAGCAGGTTACTTACGACGACGGAGTCCACGACCAAGTCTTGGCGGTTACGGCCAAGTCCAAGATCCATTCCGTGGATGAATTACTGCACAGCGGTTCGACCTGGGAGGTGAAATAGCGTCCCGGCACAGTTACGGCAGCCATCCTATTCTTGGGAGCGTAGTTTTTTCCCCTCCGGGGAATGCTCCCAAGAATAGGATGGCTGCCGTAAATCGTTTGTTTTTTGAAAGAAAGTGCCTAACTTTAAAACGATTATCATAAAACCAATAACCTTAAAACATATTCTTATGAAACCGTTATCCAAAGGATTACTGCTGCTGGCGACGTTTGGACTGCTGGCGGTGTCCTGCATGAAAGAGCCCGTGCAGGAGCCTGAAACGCTGTTGACGGACATGCCGTCTATCACGGCGGTCACTGCTGCTGAGAGCCCTGCCACGAGGGTGTCGGTGGGCGAAGCGGTCGACAATAAGCGGCCGATTATCTGGGAAGACGGCGATGCGCTGTCCGTTTTCTACATGAACAGTTCCAACCTGAAATACGGCCTGAAGAGCGGCGCCGGCGAGTCACGCGCTATCTTCTCATATGTTTCGGGCTTTGGATTGGGTAAGGAATTCCCGGTGGTGTACGGCGCTTATCCGTATGACCCGGAAGCCAAGTATGAGGATGGCGCTCTTTGGGTGACCATTCCTGCCGAACAGGATTATACGGAGAAAGCTTTCGATCCGAAGGCGAATGCGATGGTCGGTGTGTCGGCTCCCGGTAAAGATATGTTTTTCAAGAACGTGGGCGGTTATCTGGTTCTCCGGTTGTTCGGAGGCATGGAAGTATCCGAGATTACCGTCAAGGGTACGAACGGCGAGAAGATTGCCGGCCAGGTGCTGGCGTTGACCGACAAGGACGCTGCTCCCGGGGTTGTGAATACGGGAGAAATGAGCGAGGAAGTGATCCTGAAGTGCGCAGAACCCGTCAAGGTCGGTGCGACGGAAGAGGACGCCACGGAGTTTTGGTTCGTGCTTCTGCCGCTGACATTCGAGAATGGCTTCACGGTAACGGTGAAAGATGCGGATGGGAACGTGCTCCTTGAGAGGACGGCGACGGGTCCCATCGAGATCAAGCGGAGCGAAGTGTACCGGATGGATGCGCTGGAGCCTGATGCGGAAGCCGCTTTCACCGCAAAGATCGTGTGGACCTATGCCGAGGATGCGGAGGCGGACCACAATATCTACTATGAAACGGATGAGGGGCCTTCGGTGTACAGCCGCAAGGCGCTTCCGCTGGAGTTCCCCGAGGGCGTCATTGAGAAGATCGGTTCGAAACTGGACGGCGCCACCCCGACCTCGGTGACGGTGACTGTCAAAAATAACGCGGACGAGGAAGTGATAGACGAGTACATCAAGATCTCGAACTTTGCGTTGAAGGAGGGGAAACTGACGGTCGACGTCGAGGACTTCGAATGGGACCAGACTTATACGGTAACCGCGGAATTCACTGGCCTGACGCTTACCGGAACGCTGACGACGACGGACCGCAACCGGGAGGCGGTGACACTGGAGGGCTACGAATACACCTTCGATATCAACAAGATGGACGCGGAAACCGGTTTCGGCTATGTTGAGCAAGAACCCGTTGAGAATAGTTATTATACGTGGGAGAGTGGGGATATGACAGCCGACGTTTATAAGGCTTTCTTAGATGCCGGTGTTCTCTCTGAGGATGATTTTGAGGATGTGGTTTCATTCGGAACAGCTGATTTGGCTGATAAGATACAGTCGGGTGATCCTGCCGGCACGGCGCAGGGATATGTCAACATTGATAAAAAGCAGATTATCCTTGAAACCTTAAAGACCCTCACGGCCAAGGTGTTAAAGGAAAAGTTCAACAGCGGAGAGCAAGATCCTTCCGATCCTAACATCTTTATAGGCAAAGAGATGACCCGCATTTTCACCACCTATATCGGTCAGACCGTCGTCGTTCCGGTCCGGTTTAACTACCGCGTCCCCGCATACGATTTCCTGCATCTGAGATACTACACCTTCAACGTCCAGGAAGAATACGCTGACTTTATCCAAAAGAGCAAGTTCGAAGAAAACGACGGTTCCGTCCTCTGGTGGACCCGTATTTACCCGTCCTACCTCATTGAGCCTGCTGACGAGAGTAAATCCGAGGATGAGATCCAGCAGGGTATATCTTACCGTCACGCCCTCGCCAATTTCGATATTTCCTACATCAACCTCGCTGAACTTGCCTTCAACGTCGTTGACGAACAGGATGTCATACTTGAAAATAAAGAGATGGAAGATCTCGGCCTTAGCGTCAAGTTCTTCTATACCGATGAGACACTTGCGGACAAGAGTCTTCCGACGGAGGATCAATTCGTTCCTGTTTTCAAGACTTACAAGAGCCTGTGGGTTGACAATACTGTTCTTTATTACAGGACAAATGAGAAGAAATTCATTCCTGTCAAGGGTAGCCTGACAATCCAGTCCGGCGGTTGCGATTTCCCGATCCCCACCCGCTTTGATACTCCGAAGGCTTCCTTCCTTCATCCGGACGTGATGCTGGATTACAGTTCGTTTGCGGTTGTCCGCTGGACTCCGTTCAAACAACCCGTGGCCAAGGGTAGCACGATTGTCCTTGACGAGAATAAGATTTACCGTGTGCCTCTGTTCAAGGGTATGGAGCTCAAGGACAATCGTCCGCAGGGTGTTTCCTACTACGTAATCGAGGATGGCGAGTGGGTCAAGGGTAATGTGACCGAGTTTGATCCATGGTCTGGCGCCCCCACAGGTGGCAACGGTTATCGCGAAGGAGTCTTGTCCAAGGATGCCTATCGTCTCACCATCAACTACGATTCCTTCTCAGACAATGTTCCAGATCAGCTCACCCGTCTTCTTTCACTGCAGTTCAGCGCCGATGGCGAGACCTTTGTGGCCAAGCAGAACGAAGGTGGGACGCTGACACCGTACGTTGTCTACGATTATACCTCGGAGGTCCAGTTCCAAGGGATCATCACTATCCCGGTGGTCGTCTATGTCGAGAGTCCTTGGCAGGAGAAACTCACATTCGAGTACGATGTAACGATCAAAGGATATGACGCCCCGTAAACCGCGTTAGTCCAGAAACGGCAGCCATCCAATTTTTGGGAGCATTCCCCGAAGGGTTAAAACTTCTGCTCCCAAAAATTGGATGGCTGCCGTTTCGGCGAATGCGCGCTAGACGATGCCCTGCTCGAGCATGGCGGTGGCGACCTTCATGAAGCCGGCGATGTTGGCGCCCTTGACGTAATCGACCGTGCCGTCGGGCTGGGTGCCATACTTCACGCAAGCCTCGTGGATCGAATCCATGATGAAGTGAAGCTTCTCATCGACCTCCTTGCCGCTCCAGCTGATGTGGGAAGCATTCTGGGTCATTTCCAGGCCGGAAGTGGCCACGCCGCCGGCGTTGACCGCCTTGC
>CAMJHJ010000009.1 GCA_946405485.1 uncultured Bacteroidales bacterium
ATTAAAGAAAACGGACAAACCGTCGTTTCCGATGATTTGTCCGCTTTGGCTCCCCCTCGGGGACTTGAACCCAGGACCCCCTGATTAACAGTCAGGTGCTCTAACCAACTGAGCTAAGGAGGAATGTTTCCTTTCGGGATGGCAAAGGTACTACATTTTTTGATTTCTGCAAAGAAATCCCGGATTTTTTTATCGTGGCGAAAAGTTGTATATTTGAAAATTAGAATTGTAGTCAAGACATGGATATTGATCTTTTAGCAAAGATGGTGGGGGAGCTGATCCTCGAGAATGACGAAGTGGCCCTGCCGGGAGTCGGCACTTTCGTGGCTGAGTTGGTGGGGGCCAGTTTTTCCGACAAAGGTTTTACCATCAATCCTCCCTACCGGAAACTGTCTTTCCGCCAGCGGGAAGGAGATGGCAGCCTGCTGATCGATTTCTATGCCCGTACCAATTCACTGGAGAAATCAGTCGCCGAGGATATCCTGACCCGCTTCCTGTCGGAGATGAAGGAGATCCTGAAGACGAAAAAGTTCATCATTTTCCCGGGTCTCGGCCGTTTGCGCGCGACCAAGGAGAACCTGTTTTTCTTCGTCCCGGATGAGAACCTGAACATTTATCCCGAGGGTTTCGGCCTGGAGCCGGTGTCCCTTAAGAGCCACGAGCAGCCGGAGGAGGTCGCCGAGCTGGCTGAGACGGTCGAAGCGGTCGCAGAACTGACCGCTCCGGCTGCAGAACCGGCCGTCGTCTCCGAACCTGCGCCGGAACCTGAGCCGGATCCCGTTCCAGAGCCCGTCCTGGATCAGGTGCTGGATCCCGTTCCAGAACCCGTCCAGGATCAGGTGCCGGAGCCCGTTGTCACCGAACCGGTCGTCGTCACCGAGCCGGAACCTGAGCCGGAACCCGAACCGGAAGCGCATCACCATCACCACCACCATCATAGTTCTGACGGTAGCCATGAACACAGCGGCAGTCACAGTCACAGCCATAGCCATTCCCACAGTCACAGCCACCACAGCCGTCGCCGGAAGATGCCCGTCTGGCAGAAGGAACTCTTCATCCTGCTGGGTCTGGCCGCCGCTTTCCTGATCCTGCTTGCCATCGTCGGCCGGGTCGCCCCCCAGGTCGTCGACCCGTTCCTGTACAACCGGGAAGAGTTGGAAATCCTTTACAGATAATTCTTTATGTCGGAGATCCTCTATCCGGTCCTCACTGCTCCCGTCTTGCGCGGCGCTGCCGGCAAGCCCCGGGAAGAGATGCTCCCCGTCGTCGGGGAGAACGGCCTTGTCACCGCCCAGGTGTCGCGCAGTTTCGCGCACGGTGGAGCGAAACCGCTCCATCCCGTGGTCCATCTCCATGTCATCGACCGCTTCGGCCGCATCTTCCTCCAGAAACGCTCCGGGACCAAGAAACTCCTTCCCGGCCGCTGGGATACCGCCGTCGGAGGCCATGTGACTTATGGAGAGAGTGTGATGGAGGCCCTTTACCGCGAGGCGCGGGAGGAAATCGGCCTGACCGATTTCAACCCGGTCGAACTGGATACCTATGTCTGGGAATCGGACACGGAACGGGAGTGGGTCAACGCCTATGCTGCCGTCGGCAATTTCGACCTCCATCCCGTCAACGACGAGGTGGACGAGGGCCGTTACTGGACGGAAGAGGAGATTGCCGAAGCCCTTGGCAAGGGAATACTGACCCCCAATTTTGAAAACGAATACCAGCGGGTGGGCCGTGCCCTCCAGGCCCTTCTCTGACAATCATAGCCCATTCCTCTTCTGAGATGAACAACGCTCTCCCGGTCGAAAAGTTCCTGACAGACCAGTTGTCGGTCTGGCCGCTGGCCGCCAATCATTTCCGCGCCCTCAAGTCGGCGCTGGTCAAGGATTTGACAGTGGGCGGCATTCCTGTCAAGGCGCAATGCAACCCGGCCCGCATCCAATCCTCGCTGGCCGGGGATCCGGATGAGAAATTCACCCCGGAGGGATGCTTCCTCTGCGAGGAATACCGGCCCCCGGAGCAGTCTCATCTTCGCTTCGAAGGCCGCAAAGGACGGCTCTACCGCATCCGGGTCAACCCTTATCCCATCTTTCCGAACCATCTGGTCATTTCCCGTGACCGCCATGTGGACCAGTCCATCTGGCACTGTTACGTGGATATGCTGGACCTGGCCCGCGACCTGAAAGGCTACACCATTTTTTATAACGGTCCCAGGAGCGGCGCCTCCAAACCGGACCACATGCATTTCCAGGCCTGCCCGTCCGGGCTGATGCCGCTGGAGCGCGCCGTGAGCCTGGAGATCCGGGAAGGGACGGATGCCTTGCATCACCTGACCGACGTGCAGGATGCGCGGCTCTATCATTACCGGAAATTCACGCGTGGCGTGTTCCTGCTCCGCGCCCAGACCGCCAAGTCGGCCGCCAAGCTTTTCTACCGCCTGCTGGACTGCATGCCCATCCTGCCCGGCGAGAAGGAGCCTCGTTTCAACGTGCTGAGCTGGCATGCCGGCGGCGAATACCGTTCGCTGGTCATTTTCCGGAGTGAATTGCGCTCCCATCACTTCTATGCCCAGGGAGAGGAGCATTTCACGATGAGCATCGGTTGCGCCGACATCGCGGGCTTTTTCGTCTGTCCTGTCGAAGAGGAGTTCCGGCGCCTGGATGCGGACATCCTGCATCAGATGTTGGAGGAAGTCAGTCTGCCTGCGGAAATGGAAGACCGGATCATCCGGCGTCTGACCCGCAGCCAGCGCACCCTGGACGTCGGCATCATGTCGGCCCAGGAAATCCGATTCGAAATCATCTCCGACGGCGCCGGCACGCAGGTCGTCCGTTATGCCGACGGGCGTATCGACTATAACGGGATGCTTTACGACGAACTGGTCTTTGACGCCGTGACGCCTTCGTCCCTTTTCGCCGAGCCGACCTTCATCCTGCACGACGTCACGATCGGCGTAGACTTCCACTGGGAGCGCAAGCAGGTGCAGAAGTTCGCCGGTTCGCTGCGCTTCATCGTGGAAGGCGGGAAAGTGACCGCCATCAACCGCGTAGGGGTGGAAGATTACCTGCTCAGCGTCATTTCCTCCGAAATGAAAGGCTCGGCTTCGGAAGAGTTCCTGAAGGCGCATGCCGTCATCTCGCGTTCGTGGGTGATGGCCCAGATCGGGCGCAGGAAGGCGCAGGATGCCGCCGGAGCCACAGCGAACGATCCCGCCTCCGTTCCCGACGGCGGCGAATACATCCGCTGGTTCGACCACGATGACCATGCCTGCTTCGACGTCTGTGCCGACGACCACTGCCAGCGCTACCAGGGTCTGGGCGGATCGGTGTCGAAAAACGCCCGCAGGGCCGTGGATGCCACCTGGGGCGAAGTGCTGACCTATGACGGCGCCCTTTGCGACGCCCGTTTCTCCAAATGCTGCGGTGGTGTGATGGAACGTTTCAGCACTTGTTGGGAAGATCGCGATTACCCTTACCTCGCGGTGAAGCCGGATACGTCTGAAGCGGGTGGGGATCCGTTCTGTGATACTTCCGACGAGGCCGTATTGTCGCAAGTGCTTAACGACTACGACTTGGAAACCAAGGATTTCTATCGCTGGACGGTGCGTCGCAGCCGGGCGGAATGGTCCAGCCTGGTCCATGACCGTTCTGGCGTCGATTTCGGCGAAATCAAGGAACTCGTCCCCGTGGAGCGGGGCGGTTCCGGCCGCATCTGCCGGCTGAAGATCATCGGCTCGAAGCGCACGATGACCGTCGGCAAGGAACTGATGATCCGCCGCTGGTTATCGGACTCCCATCTGAAGAGTTCCGCCTTTGAAGTGGAATATGACGGGGACGACATCGTCCTGCATGGCAGCGGCTGGGGTCACGGCGTCGGCCTGTGCCAGATCGGTGCGGCCGTGATGGCCTCTCGCGGATATACCTATCAACAGATCCTGGCCCATTATTATCCGGGATCCAGACTCGAACGCCTATGAAGACCAAGAGCCCCTGGCTGTGGGTCCCGACACTTTATTTCGTCGAAGGCCTGCCCTATTTCATCGTCAACACGATTTCCGTCATCATCCTGAAGGACCTTGGGATGGACAACGGCCGTCTGGCCCTTCTGACCTCCCTGATCGGCCTTCCATGGCTGGTGAAGCCCCTGTGGAGTCCTTTCGTGGACATTTTCAAGAGCAAGCGCTGGTGGATCGTCACGATGCAGGCCCTGATGGCTGCCGCCGTGGCGATCCTGGCCCTGACCCTTCCGGCGTCTTCCCCTTTCACCTGGACGCTCATCCTTTTCGTCATCACGGGTTTCGCCTCCGCCTCGCATGACATCTCCGCGGACGGGTACTATATGCTGGCGCTCGACGAGAAGCGGCAGTCCGCTTTCGTCGGGATCCGCAACACCTTCTATCGCATCGCGATGGTTTTCGGCCAGGGTGTACTGGTGGTCCTGGCGGGCTGGCTTGAGAAGCGTACGGGCGCCGTTTCGCGCGCCTGGACGATCACGCTGGTCGGTACGGCGGTCCTGCTTGCCCTCCTGACACTCTATCATTCACTGGTGCTGCCCTGTCCGGACGAGGACCGTAACGCCGGCCGCAAGACGGCAGGGGAAGTCGTGAAAGAGTTCGGACGTGCCTTCGGCAGTTTCTTTACCAAGCCCGGGATCGGCCTGGCCATCGCCTTCCTGCTGTTGTACCGTCTTCCCGAGGCTTTCTCCGTCAAGATGCTCTATCCCTTCTTCAGTGATGCGGCCGGAGCCGGGGGACTGGGGTTGGACAAGGCTGCTTTCGGCCTGGTCTATGGCACGGCGGGTGTGATCGCCCTTTTGTTGGGAGGCATCCTGGGCGGGTTGGACATCGCCCGCAGGGGGTTGCGTAAGTGCTTGCTTCCCATGGCGTTGAGCCTGGCGCTTCCCTGCGCCGTCTATCTTTTCCTTGCGCTGGTGCAGCCTTCTTCCCTCTGGACGGTGGGCGCGTGCGTGGTGTTCGACCAGTTCGGCTACGGCTACGGTTTCACCGCTTATACGGTTTATATGATGCGTTTCGCCGAGGGCCCGCTCAAGACTTCGCATTATGCGATCTGTACGGGCTTCATGGCCCTCTCGATGCTGCTCCCGGGCGCCGTGGCAGGCTATCTGCAGGTGAGCCTGGGTTATGTCGGATTCTTCACTCTGGTAATGATATGCTGTATCGCAACTGTTTCCGTCACCTTGCTTGCACGGCGGCGCTTGTCGTAGCTTTTCTCGCGCTTCATGTGCCGGCATCCTGCCAGCCGCGCCCGGCTGCCGGCTCCACCGTCGTCAAACCCGGCATCGAGGTCTTGCAGGAGCGTGGCTTCGATGTCCTGAAAGGCAAGAAAGTCGGCCTGCTGACCAATCCAAGCGGGGTGGACAGTCATCTGCGTTCCACCATCGACATCCTGTTCGAAGCGCCCGAAGTGGAGCTGGTGCGCCTGTTCGGGCCCGAGCATGGGGTGCGGGGTGACGCCCATGCCGGGGATGCGACGGCCGACCTCACGGATGCGGCCACGGGCCTGAAATGTTATTCCCTGTATGGGAAATATCGTCAGCCCACGCCCGACATGCTCCGGGGGCTGGACGCCGTCGTCTATGATATCCAGGATGTGGGGGTCCGCTGCTATACTTTCATCAGTTCGCTGGGCCTGATGATGCGCGCCTGCGCTGAACTGGGCATCGAAGTGGTCGTGCTGGACCGGCCTAACCCGCTGGGCGGCCTCAAGGTCGAGGGCTCATATGTCGAGCCGGGATTCTATTCTTTCGTCGGCCAGTACCGCATCCCGTACGTGTATGGCCTGACGGTCGGCGAACTCGCGCGCCTCATCAACGAGGAGGGGCTGAACCGCGGACAGAAAGGCGACCTCCGGCCCTTGAAATGCAAACTTACCGTCGTGCCGATGGAAGGCTGGAAGCGGGATATGCTCTATACGGACACCGGCCTGCCCTGGGTGATGCCTTCACCGCAGATCCCCTATCCGGAGACAAGCCTCTGCTATCCTGCTTCCGGGATTGCCGGCGAGTTCGGTTATCTCAACATCGGCGTCGGGTACACCATTCCTTTCGCCTGCTTCGCGGCGGAATGGATCGATGCCCACCGTCTCAAGACCCGCCTGGACAGCTACCGTCTTCCGGGCGTGGAATTCCGCGAAATCCATTACCGTCCCTTCTTCGGCGCCCTTGCGGGAAAGCAGCTGCATGGCGTCCAGTTCCATTTTTCAGACTATGAGGCGGCTTCCCTGACCCTGCTCCAGTTTTATGTGATGCAGGCGCTCAAGGAGCTGTATCCGGGCAAGGATCCGCTCGCCCAGGGTAATTTTTCCATGCTGGACAAGATTTGTGGTACGGATTATGTAAGAGTCAGATTCAAGGAGAAGTACAAGGTTTCTGACATTCTCGGGTACTGGTCCAAAGATGTTGCAGAATTCCGGTCAATCTCCGAAAAGTATTTAATTTATTAGCCTTATGAAAACCTTAGTCAAAACCCTGTTGGTGAGCGTCCTCGCGATAGCGATGTCCTTCACCCCCGAAGCACTCAATGCGCAGGCCAGGCGCAGTGCGACCGGCACTTCCGGCAGCTCCGCGACCAGGTCTTCCAATACAAGCGTCAGCTCTTCCCGTGAGAGCTCCGCGTCCTCTTCCAGCGTTTCACGTTCATCCGCAGCCTCCCGCTCCAGCGCGGCCAGCGTATCCGGCCAGTCCGGTTCCGTTTCCCGCAGCAGCGGATCCGCGGTGCAGTCCTCCGGCAGCCGTTCTTCTGCCCAGCAGCAGTCCGGCACCACCAGGAGGTCTTCCGAGTCGACTGTAAGCCGCAGCTCCGGCGCAAGCCAGAGCGCAGCCCAGCAGTCCGGCACCACCCGTCGCTCCTCCGAGTCGACCGTGAGCCGCAGCAGCGCCGCTGCTTCCGGCAGCAATGCTTCCGGCACCTCCACGACGTCCCGCAGGTCTTCCGCAGGTACGGCTAATGCCGCCGCCTCCGAGTCCCGTGCCGCCCAGAGCAGCCAGAGCAGCACTTCTTCCAGAAGGTCCGCCACCGGCACTGCCGGCAGGGAGGTGACCTCCATCAACAGCAACGATCTGGGCAGGGCGGCCCAGGCGTCCCGCAGAAGTGCGAATGCTACCGCCAACAAGGGTCTGACCCCGGTCAATGAGGCTTCCGCTCAGCGCGCAAGCGCTTCCCAGTCGAAGATCTCCAACCTCGGCGGTCGTGACGCCAACATGAGACTGGACAACCATGAGGTCCTGCGCATCCCTCCTCGCGAGCGCGAGCGGGTGATGGCCTGGGATGCTCCGGCACACTTCTACACTCATGATCCTCACTACTTCGGATACAGGATTACCACCCTGCCTCCGAGACCGCACAGGATGGTCCACTGGGGAGTGACCTACTACTATTACAACAACGTATACTACCGCCCTTGGGGCAGCGTATATGTGGTCTGCCGTCCTCCTTTCGGCGTGTGCATCGAGCGTGCGATGGTCAGCGCGGCTCTCAGGAACCTGAGGTTCGCCTACTACCACAACGCCTACTACACCTACCGGGAGATCGATGCCAACTATCGGCTGATCGATGAGCAGAACCGGATCATCGCCCGCAACAACGCGACGATTGCCGCGCAGAATTCGGCGATGGCCCTGAATGCCAACCGTGCCTACAGCGCGTATGAGCTTGCCAACCAGCTCGGCCTGGTCCAGAGCTACGCGAATGCAGCCACGAACTACTACTACGAGGACGGCGTCTTCTTCGTCGTCAACGCCAAGGGCCAGTACGAGGTCATCGTTCCTCCGGCCGGCGCGCTCGTGAGCGAGCTTCCGGATGACTACGAGACCCTCGTGATGAACGGGATCGAGTACTACATGGTGGACAACACCGTCTATCGGGTCACGCTCGTGGATGGTACTCCTTACCTTGAGGTCCTCGGCCAGATGCCGAGCAAGATTGCCAAGAAATACGGATACAACTACTACTAGCAGTTGTTCCTACATACGGAAAGAGGAGGCTTCGGCCTCCTTTTTTATTGCCAGGTGGCGAACAGGTAGGTGATCAGGCCGATATAGACCGGGAGATAATCGGCCAGACTGACCTCCAGTTTCCTCAGGGCCTGGGAGATGCGGTACTCCACGGTCTTGACGGAGACGCCGGTCTCGCGCGCGATCTGCTCGTAGGTCTTGCCCTCGAAACGGCTCATCTCAAAGGCGCGCCGCTGCTCGGCAGGGAGTTCGGAAAGGGCCTGGCGGATCAGGGACTTCAGCTCTTCGACCTGGTGGGCATTGTAGTCCGCCCCCTCGTCCAGCAGGGACAGGCGCAGGTCCGTCATGACGCGGGAGCGGATGGAATCGTGCTTGATGCGGTTGAGGGATGCATTCCGGGTGGAATGGAACAGGTAGGATGCGAGGGAGTCCGTAATGACGATCTGGGCGCGCCTGTTCCATAGGTTGAGCAGCACGTCCTGCACGATATCCTCCGCGTCGGAAAGCCCGACGAACAGGGATGCGTATGCCTTCAAGGCCGCATGGTAACGCAGGTACAGGATGCGATAAGCTTCCTTGTCGTTTCCTTCCCTGACTTGCCTGAACAGGGTGATGTCCTCTCTCGTTTCCTGCATGATACTACAAATATAGAAAAATTTGGAATTGTTTAGGGGATTCCCCGTCAGGATTGTCTTCATTTCAGTTGATCGATGCAATATGGACAATCTGGAAATGCTCCTGACGGAGTATTGGCGCGGGACACTCGACCCGTCGCGGCAGCAGGAGGTGGAAGCCTGGATCGAGGCCTCACCCGGCAACCGCGAAAAGGCACTGAAGTATTGCCGCCTCGAGCAGTATGTCACGGAACTTGCCTTGAAGCAAGAGCAGGACGAGGCGGAAATCCTGGATCAAGCGGACAGGATCTCATCGGAAAACGGACAGGAAACGCACCGGCCGAAAGCCCGCCGCCTGCTGCGCTGGCCGCTGGTCGTGTCTGCGGCGGCATCCCTCGTACTGGTCTTCTTTGGCGTATGGATGGGAATTCGCCATTCTGCGGAATGCGCTGATGAGAAAGAGTTGAGTTATTGTACAGGCAGCAGCGAAGTCATCCAGGTCATCCTCCCGGATGAAACGAAGGTATGGCTCAACTCCAACTCCACGCTCTCCTATCCCGAATCCTTCAGGCGGAAATACCGTGAGGTCAAGTTGGAGGGAGAGGCTTTCTTTGATGTCACCAGTGACAAAGAACACCCTTTCATCGTCCAGACCAAGGACTGCCGCATCAAGGTCCTGGGCACCCAGTTTGACGTTGAGGCCTATCCGGACAACGGCTCCGAGTTCCATACCACGCTGGTCTCCGGAAGCGTCGAGATGTCCCTCGTGACCGGAGGCCGCCGCCGCTCGGCCGTCCTGACCCCCGGTCAGCGCTTCACCTACGATACGGAAAATGACCGGGCATCGGTCGCCTACGTGGATACGGAATCCCTGACTTCCTGGCGGACTGGCTGCATCACCTTCTACCACACTTCCCTGAAGGATGTCCTTTCCATGATCGGCAACAGTTTCGGGATCCGCTTCGTCATCAACAATGCCGCTTTGCTCAACGATACCTATTCTGGTACGTTTGACCACCAGCCCCTGGAAGAGATCCTCTCCACCATGGAGCAGGTTACGGATCTGCATTTCAGGCCCCTGGTCGTCACTGAGGAGGATGTCTATCCGCGATACATTGTCTACTAAACTACTATAATACATTGTGCAGGTATGAAACCAAAGACAAGTCTAACCCGGTTGTCCAGCTTTTTCCTCTTGGTATCGATAGCGCTTCTGATACCGTTGACGCTGACGGCGCAATCGCGTAGGATATCGATTCAGGCGGACAACCAGACTGTCGCCCAGGTGATGAAGCTGATCGAGCAGAAAAGCGGATTCACTTTTATCTTCAAAGATGACGTCGTCGACACGTCACGGAAAGTCACGGTCCATGCGACGGATGAAGATGTGCTGGAAATCCTGAAGAGGGTGTTTGCAGGGACAGAAACTGAAGCGACCATCGTCAACCGCAACATCAATCTGATCCGGAAGGATGCTCCTTCTGTCGAGGGGACCGCTCCGACCACAGCGCCAGGGCCATCCCGGAAGGTGAGCGGCACCGTCTTGGATACCCAGGGCCAACCGGTCATCGGAGCCACAGTCATGGTGGACGGGACGCAAAACGGCGTGATGACGGATATGGATGGTAATTATACGCTCACGCGTGTCCCGGAAGGGGCTACGCTCCGTTTCATGTGCATGGGCTATGTCGAGCAGTCAAAGACATACAGGGGAGAGAAGAATCTCAATGCGATCCTTTATGAAGACTCCGAGTCTCTGGAAGAGGCGGTCGCCGTCGCATTCGGAACCCAGCGGAAGGAGAGCGTGGTAGGCGCCGTGACCAGTGTCAAACCGGCTCAGCTCAAGGCGCCGACTTCCAACCTGACCACCACCCTGGCCGGCAACGTGGCCGGTATCATCTCATACCAGCGGACGGGTGAACCGGGCGAGGACGATGCTTCTTTCTTCATCCGCGGTATCACCACCTTCGGGGCCAATACGAATCCCTTGATCCTGATCGACAATATCGAACTGTCCACCACGGATCTGGCGCGTCTGCAACCCGACGATATCGAGAGCTTCTCCATCATGAAGGATGCGACGGCGACGGCCCTCTACGGGTCCCGGGCTGCGAATGGTGTCATCCTGGTCAAAACCAAGGAAGGACGTAAGGGCAAGGCCAAGGTCAATGTGCGCTACGAGCATTCCTTCTCCCAGCCGACCCAGGAGATAGAGCTGGAGAATAACCCTCAGGTGTATATGCGCCTGCACAACGAGGCGATCAAGACGCGGGACGATTCTGCCATCGCCCTATACGATGATTACAAGATCCGCAATACCGATCCCAACAATCCCTCGTGGAAATATCCTTATACCAACTGGCATGATGTAATGCTTAAGAAGTTTGCCGTCAACGACCGGGCCAACATCAACGTGTCGGGCGGCGGCGATGTAGCCCGCTATTATACGGCCGCATCCGTCAAGCATGATACGGGTATCCTGAATGTCATCGGTGGAAACAATTACAACAACAACATTGACCTGACCACGTATACGCTCAGATCAAACGTCAATGTCAATATCACCAAGACGACGGAAATGATTATCCGTCTGAGCGGGACGTTCGACCAGTATCAGGGACCGATTGAGGGCGGATCGGGTACATACAACCAGATCATGCAGTCCAACCCTGTCCTGTTCCCGGCTTATTATCCTGCAGAACTGATGCCCTATACCCATCATATCCTTTATGGCAATTATGGCGGCAATTATCTTAATCCTTACGCCCAGATGACCAAGGGATATCGGGAATATGGCAGATCCAACATGAGCGCTCAGTTTGAGCTGAATCAGGACCTGTCTTTTATCACGGAGGGCCTTTCTGCCAGGGCGATGTTGAATACCCGCCGCGTTTCCTATTATCAGTTGTCCAGGTACTGCAATCCATTCTATTATCTGTACACAGGCACTGATCCCATTACACAGGAGGATATGATCGGGTGTATCAATCCGGATGAGGGGACAGACTACCTGTTGTACAGCGAGGGGGGAAAATCCATCGACCTTTCCACCTATATTGAGGTTGCGTCCAATTATCAACGGAAATTCGGAAGGCATGAACTGAGCGGCATGCTGGTCTATCAGCTTACTGATACCAAGCACCCCAATGCCAGTACTTTACAGGACTCTCTCCCGTATCGTAATCTCGGTTTTTCCGGACGTTTTACCTATAATTTCGACAGCCGTTATTTTGCTGAAATCAATTTCGGCTACAATGGATCTGAGCGATTCTCCGAGAACAACAGATGGGGCTTCTTCCCTTCTGCGGGTCTCGGCTGGGTGATATCAAATGAGCAATGGATGTCTTCCATCAAAGACAGGATCACCAATCTCAAGTTGCGGGCGTCGTACGGCCTGGTGGGCAATGACTTGATTGGCGCGACCCGTTTCATTTATCTCTCGCAGATGAACATGAATGATGGGGACCATTCCTTCCGGTTCGGATCTGTCAATGGCGGATATAGCCGTAATGGTATTACCATCTCCCGATACCCTAATCCTGAAATCGGCTGGGAAGTCGCAAAGAAGGCCAACGTCGCCGTCGAATTCAGTTGGAAAAACGAATTGAACCTGACGGCGGAGTATTATACGGAATACCGGGATAACATCCTTCAGTACCGGGCCGCCATTCCTTCTACAATGGGCCTGGCATCCACACCGGAAGCCAATGTGGGAGCGGCAAAAGGCCAGGGCGTGGATGTCGAACTCAACTATAGCAAGTCTTTCCCTGGCGGAGGCTGGCTGCAGGCGAGAGGGAACTACACTTTTGCACGAAGCAAATATGTTCATTATGAGGAGAACTCGTACCCGGATGCACCCTGGAAATCCCATGTCGGCTATTCTGTAGGCCAGGTATGGGGATATGTCGCCGAGTCTCTTTTCATCGATGAATCCGAGATCAAGAATTCTCCCACGCAGTTCGGTAATTATCTCGAGGGAGACATCAAATATGTAGACATCAACCGGGATGCCGTGATTGATGAACTGGATATGGTGCCTATCGGTTTCCCGACAACGCCGGAGATCATTTACGGGTTTGGCCTGTCCTTCGGTTTGAAAGGATTCGACTGCTCGTTTTTCTTCCAGGGCCTGGCCCGTGAGTCTTTCTGGATCAGTTATAACGGTGTATCACCCTTCTTTGACAACAACGCGTCGTTCCTGGCAAATAACCAACTGGCGAAATTCATTTCAGACAGTCACTGGTCGGAGAACAGCCGCGACATCTATGCCGTGTGGCCTCGTTTAAGCGACACTTCCGTGTCGAATAATGACAGGACGAATACCTGGTTTATGAGAGACGGCTCTTTCCTCCGCCTCAAGCAGGTGGAATTCGGTTATACACTTCCAACCAAGTGGACGAAGAAAGCGGGCATCGAGAGTTTGAGATTGTATTTGAGCGGGTCTAATCTGTTGTGCTTCAGTAATTTCAAACTGTGGGATCCTGAAATGGCCGGGGATGGTTTGGGCTATCCTGTACAAAGGGTTTTCAACCTTGGAGTCAATCTTAATTTCTAAACTGCCGGGAGATGAAAAAGATAGCTATTTGTTTACTGATCGTGGCCCTGGTGTCGTTGCCGGCATGCAACAGCTTCCTGAATATTGTGCCCGATAATGTCGCGACGATGGAGAATGCCTTCTCCATGAGGACCAATGCCGAGAAATCCTTGTTCGCATGTTACTCATATCTTCCAAATTATCGGTATTGGAATGCGGATCCGGCTCAAATGGGAGCAGGCGAAATGACGGTTTTGCAGTTCCTCCTCTCCTGGCTGAAATCCAACGCCGTGTATATCGCCCGGGGCTATCAGAATGCGGCCTCTCCCTATTGCGATTTCTGGACGGGAGCCAACGGAGGCAAAGATTTATATGAAGCCATCCGAAGCTGTAACACCTTGATCCAGAATCTGGACGAGGTGGAAGACATGGACGAGATGGAGAAAAAGCGCTGGGTGGATGAAGCGAAATTCCTGAAGGCTTTCTACCACTTCTATCTGACCCGGATGTACGGTCCCATCCCGATCGTGGACAAGAATAAGGAGATCGGGTCTTCTATCGAGGACGTCCATGTCTACAGGAACACGCTGGATGAGTGTTTTGATTATATCGTCGCATTGCTGGATGAAGTACTGCAGGACGGAGGCTTGCCTGATGTCATCGATGCCGAGGCTACCGAGTTGGGACGGGTCACGAATGGCATCGTGAAGGCCTTCAAGGCGCAGGTGCTCATCTATGCTGCCTCCCCGCTTTTCAACGGTAATACGGATTATGTCGGTTATACGGACAACCGTGGAGTTGAAATCTTCTGTCCGAACAAGACCGAAGCAGAAAAGGCTGAGCGCTGGCAAGCAGCGGCATCTGCTTGCAAAGTGGCCATTGACATGCTGTCGGAGCAGGGATACAAGTTGTTTACCTATTCTGACAACTCCACCAACCTGTCCGACCAGACAAACTTCATGCTGTCTCACCGGATGTCCTTCAACCAGGCCGAGAACATGGAGAATATCTGGTATTACACCAACGGTACCTACGATCAGTATGGGGCCTATCCTTTCAGGTTCACGGGGACGTCAAGGCTTTCTGATGTATCTTCCGGAGGTGGAGGGATCTTGTCCGTCCCGATCGAAACGGCCTTGTTGTACTATACGAAGAACGGTCTTCCCATTGAAGAAGATGTCACGTATGATGTGGACGGCATTTTCGATCCGCGTGAAGCGACGGAAGATGATAAAAACGTCATAGAGCCAGGCTTTACGACCGTCGGGCTCCATTTTGACAGGGAGAACCGGTTCTACTCTGACCTCGCTTTCGACGGCGCAAGCTGGTTCGGGAACGGTGTGACGCAGGAGGCTTCCGTTTACCTGCATGCCAAGGCGGGGCAGGCGAATGGATTCGCGTACGCGACAAACGGCAACGTCACGGGTTATTGGGCGCGAAAGTATATCAACACGAAGACGATCTGCAACATCACTTCCTTCATCCAATCCGGTTATTTTTACCCGATCCTGTCCCTGAGGCAACTGTATCTTTATTATGCCGAAGCGCTCAACGAGTCCGGCGCTCCTTACAAGGATGTGCTGCCTTGGATCGATGCGATCCGCCAGCGTTCCGGAGTCCCGGATGTGGTTACCAGCTGGGAACGGTACAGCCGTGCTCCGGACATGTATAAGTCCAAGGAGGGCCTCAGGTCCATCATTCACCGGGAAGAGATCATCGAAATGATGTTTGAAGGTCAGATGATCTGGGACCTGAGACGTTGGAAGGAGGCGATTTCTT
This sequence comes from uncultured Bacteroidales bacterium, assembly GCA_946405485.1. The sequence goes on from CAMJHJ010000009.1 coordinate 14,893, forward strand.
CCCTCTCCCACACGGTAAACGGTTGGAATTATTCGGGAAACACCTACGAGACGTATTATACGCAGATGCCGATGTATATACAGCACTTCGAAGTGAAAGATTATTTCTGGCCTATCCGCAATTCGGAGATCTATGCCAACAACAATATTGTACAAAACCCCGGATGGTAATCAAGGAATGCGAATCATGAAAAAAGTATATCTGATATTATTGGGATGCGTACTGCTTGCTGCTTGCCAGAAGGCAGACGTGAATGCTCCCAGGGGAAGTAAAGAAGTTCCGCCCCAGGTGTCTGTGCGTGAGGTCTTGAACCTTTCGGGCAAATCAGTCATTTACTATGATCTTCCTGCAGACGGGAGGATTAAGTACATCAAGGCGAGATATGTCCCCAGGCCGGACAGTCCGACCGAGACAAATATGTCGTACTTTACGGATTCGCTGGTCGTCGAGGGATTCAAGGATGAGGGAGATTACTGGGTGGACTTGTATTCCGTCAGTACGGGAGGAACGGAATCGGAACCGTTGAGGGTGATGGTCTCTCCGTTGCGCCCGCCTTACTTGGCCGTCGGAGAGTCTGCACAGGTTGAGCCCACCTTCGGCGGTATCACGATCTCGGCGGACAATCCCGGCGGAGAGAAATTGTATTTCGTCGTAGACAGGCTGGGAGAGACAGGTGAATGGGAGCGTCTGACGGAGTACATCTCGGACAAAAAGAAGATCTCGATAACCAAACGCGGAATGGAAAACAAGGAGACTTCTTTCCGTTTTACGATCGAGGACCGCTGGGGCAATCTTTCTGATCCCCGGGAGTTCTCCTTGACACCGTTGTTCGAGCAGAAACTGAATAAACAGTTGTGGGGCCAGGTGTTCGGCCCCGGGGAGATCGACTATCCGTTGTATCTGTGGGCCAGTATCCCTCATCTCTGGGACGATCTTGCGATGTCCCAGGATCCGGACTGTTATCAGATTGCCTCGGGGGCCGTTTTCCCCGTCTCATTCACCATCGACCTGGGATGCCTGAACAAACTGTCCCGCATGGAGGAGTGGTCTGTGTATCGGGATGTAACCAAGTTTTCGAGATATACGGACTGGTATGAGAAATACTATGACGGCGGCGACATCAAGGACTTTGAGGTCTATGGGGCCGAAACGTTGGACATGGACAATCCGCTGTACGACATGGAAGGAAATCTGAATCCCAATTGGACCTTGATCTGGGCCGGGACGAACGAACGCCCGTCCGGTCTGAAAAACAACAGTTCCATAGACCTGATTACGGAAGAAGAGCACTACAATTATGTCAACGGTATCCCGCGCAACTTTGATTTCCCTGCAGACATTCCCCCAGTCAGGTACTTCAAGATCCGGATCCTGACAACCTGGGGGAACACATCATGGTTTGTCATGAATGAGATATCCCTATATGGTGAGAGTCTACTTTAAAGCGAGCGAACAATGAGAAAGATGCATACAATCAGCCGATTGATCCTTGCCGCCATCCTTCTGGCTTCATGCGGGAGGATGGATGACGTGTATCAGGAGTTTTTAGGCGACGGAGACGAGATCTTCCTGGCCAAACTGGAGGGGGTCGAGGCCTTTTCCGGTGACAGGCGGGTAAAATTCATCATCCCTCCTCAGACGGACCCGAGGGTGAAGGGGGTGCATTTCAACTGGGATAACGGCCGCAAGTCCCTGGACTGTGCCTTAAAGAATGATGCCCCCAGCGAGATTATCGTCGAACCGGTCTCGGACGGGTCTCACATTTTCTATCTGCAGTCGACGGACGATAAGGGAAATAAGTCCATCTCGATCTCCCTGTCCGTGTCAGCTTACGGGGATTTGTTCCTCTCTTCCATGATGCCGGCTACGGTTACCTCTGCCGCCCGCAATTCCACGGGGCGGTGTTTCTTCCAGATCCATCATTCCTCCGTCCCCTATTACCAGTGCCTTGAATTGACATACACGAGTGCCAGTGGGGAAGAAAAGGTCGTTCGTGTCCCGCGCGGGACCAACGGCCTCTATGTGGAAGATTTCAAAGGCAATTCCTATTCCTATCGTTCGGTCTATCTTCCTGAGGAAACTTCATTTGAGAATCTCTATTCGGAGACCGTCACTTCTGACGAGATCCTGACGCCCATGATCGATGCGCCGGATGAAGCATACCTGTTTTTCGCAAGGGGAGTCACTGAAAGTGTAACCTGTCAGTATACCTGGGAGACTTCGATTTCCGTAGAACCGGATGCTTCTTCCTGGCTGACAGCCTCCTTGTCCGGGAATGGCGTGACGTTGAAGGCCTTGTCCAGAAACGCCGGGACCCAGCCCCGCATCGGCACCGTAACGCTGACCTCGGATAACATATCCAAGTCTATCAAGGTCATCCAGGCACCCCGGCCGGCAAGACTCGGGACAGCGTACGGCGACGAGGGGATTATCTTCTGGCAGAACCCGGAACGCCCCGAGGAATATAAGGTAATTTCTGCCAAAGGTTTGCGCCGGGCGTGGTCTACCGTTGCGACGGCGACGGGAGCGACCTCTTACACGGGTCGGACGCTGATCAACGGTGTCGAGTATGACAACAATGAGCTTGTCAAAGGGATGCCGGATTACCGCAACGGAAACGACTATGCGGTCGCCTGGGTGGAGAACCTTGGAGAAGGGTGGTATATGCCGTCCATCAACGAGTTGAAGGATGAGTTGTGGACCGTTTTCAACGGGACTGTCTTCGATGAATCCTCCAAGACGAATTTCAACAATGCCACGGAGGATGAGAAGGCTTGCCGGACCGAGTTCGAGGCGGCGATGGCGGCCATCGGCGGAATGAAAATCAACATGGGTACCAACACCAGTTCCGGCTCAAGCATCATGACCTGCACGGAAGCGGATGCGAATACCTGCCTGGGTTTCCGAATGTCCAACCCGGCTATCCTTACGACCGACAAGAAGTCCGTCTCCTTCTATGCGAGGGGTGTGAAACGGGTAATCATCAATGACTGAAACTAATAGCTAATACTAATCGCTTACCGTTATGAAAGAAGAAAAAAGACCACTTTCCGGTGCGGCAGCATACTGCCGCCCGGAGTATCTCCTTCTGGAGGTAGAACCGACGAATGTCGTCTGTGCGAGTAACATCCCGGACGGGACTACAGAACCCATTGAAGATAAACCCTGGAACTGGTAATACTGAGAGAGCAATGAAAAAGATGATCTTTCTTGCAGCCGGCATCGCATGCCTTGCCGCCTGTACCGAAAAAGACTTGATGGAGCCGAAGCAAGCTTCATCTGTGCTTACGATCGAAGCTGTCAATGCAGTTGCAACCAGGTCTTCCTTGGACACTGATGCCAAGACAGTGCTATGGAACGTCGCCGAGAAGATCGGTGTGTTCTATGGAAACACCCCGCTGGGCTCCTTTACCTCCTCCAATGAGGCTCCGGCATCGCGGGCAACCTTCTCGAATGACAGTGCCATCGCGACGAATGTCACGACGGGGGAGACTTTCTATGCGGTTTATCCATACGAGGCCTCTGCCACTTGTTCCGCCGGTTCCATCACGATGCCTGTCAATCTGAAGAACCAGCTTGGGAAGGCCAATACTTTCGCTGACAAGTCTTTCCCTTCGGCCGTGACTTCCACCACTACTTCCATGGTTTTCAAAAACATTTGCGGTGGTGTGAAATTCAAGCTTTCCGCGTCGGATGTGCGTGCCGTCACTTTCACTGCCGCAGAGTCTTCCGCGCAGATAGCTGCCGATGAGATTACATTCGGATTTACCGGGGACGTCCCTGTTGTCAGCGCAGTGAACGGAGGGACCCATTCCATCACGATGACCCTTCCTGAGGGTGAAGCATTTACGCCGGGTACGTATTATTACATGACGGCGCTCCCTGCCGTTCTGGCGGGTGGCTTTACCATGACCTTCGAGACCGGCACCAAGAAAGGGACCCGGACCTGCACGAACAATATAGAGATCGAAAGATCGGTTTTCGGCGACCTCGGCGTTGCAGATGAGGGTGTCAGTTATATTGATTCTTCCATCATCGACCTGAGTGAAAACGGGACGGCAAACTGCTATATCGTGACGGCCCCCGGCAATTACAGGTTCAAGACGGTCCAGGGTAACACCGATGAACCGACGGAGGAGGTGGAACTTGCGGAAGTTCTGTGGGAGACCTTCAATACGGGTGTCGCTCCCCAGGAAGGCGACTTGATCCAGGACGTGCAATATGCGGACAATTATATCTCGTTCAAATTCACAGGACTTCTCGGCAATGCGGTAATCGCAGGTAAGGATGCGTCCGGAACGATTGTGTGGAGCTGGCATATCTGGTGCTCTCCTGTCGCGGCAAACGACATGCTCCAGACCTATTCTTTCCGGCAGGTCGGTGAATGGGGTACGGAGGCCACGTTCATGGACAGGAATCTGGGTGCCGTTTCCGGAACGCCCGGCGAGGTCGGATTCCTGGGCCTGATGTATCAGTGGGGTCGTAAGGATCCTTTCCAGGGTGCATCGAGCATTGAACATGAGTCGATGGCCGCCATTTCGACGGTGCGTCCTGCTGCCGTGGTGTCGAGCCCGACTACCGGTACGATCGAATACTCGATTCATAACCCCATGCAATACATTACCATGAATGCCAATAACGGTGACTGGCTGTGGGGTGAAGTCGGAGAGGGAGTCTATGCTGATACGGAGCGCTGGGGTGGCAATCACTGGGGAATGCCCAAGTCGAAGTATGATCCTTGCCCTCCTGGATATAAGGTGCCTTTCTCCAACGGCTGGGGCCAGTGGATTTTTGCGATGGGTACCGTTTCCATGACTGAGCCGGACCTCTATGATCCGGAAACGCATTGCATGGATCTTACGGATGTCATGAATTGTGAAACTCCGGTTTATATCCCGTTCACGGGATTCATGTGGGCAGACCGGATGGGACTTCTCGGAACCGGCAGGCAGACGCTACTGAGTTCTACTGCAAGTTTCTTTAACAATGCATTGTATCTGGACTGCCGTAACAACGGATATATCAGTGCACACACGAATAATCAGAAGACGAACGGATGCCCTGTCCGCTGCGTGAAAGAATAATTGCAATTCCTGTTTAACCCATAATAACGTTATTTATGAAAAGGACAAAACAATTCATCTGGTTGCTGGCAGCCGCAGGCATGCTGGCAGTTTCCTGCGTGGCCGAAAAGGCTGAGCCGGCTCCGGTGGAGCTCCCCGGCGCTGACGAAGTTTCGGCTGCCATGGAGGTCCCCGGGACGAGAACCTACACGGAAGACCTCCTGGTTCTGTGGAGCGAAGGGGACCTGCTCACCGTGTTCCCCGGCAAGAACGTCAACTCCAAGTATGTGCTGAAGAGCGAGCCCGGCAAGACTTTCGGCACCTTCACGAAGGTCAACGGCTCCCTTGTAGGATATCCGCTGCCCGGCTATGCCGCGGTGTATCCGTATGCGGATGACGTGACCATCGACAAGGATGGTACGTTCACCGTGACCCTGCCGAAAGAGCAGACATACGCCGAAGACAGCTTCGGCCCCGGCGCCAACACGATGGTGTCCTGGTCCGAGGACGGCCATCTGCCCTTCCGGAATGTCGGCGGTTTCTTCGTGATGGCCCTTACCGGCAATGCGAAGGTCAACTCCATCGAATTCGTCGGTGGCGACCAGGAGGTCCTGGCTGGCAAGGCGAAGATTTCGATGGGAGACAATGAGGAGAAAGAGGGCCCTGTCGTCACCTTCGACGAGTCCGCTACCGATACTTCCATCATCCTGACCTGCCCCGAGCCGGTCCAGCTCGATCCCGAGACTCCGACCAATTTCTGGATCGTCGTCCCTGCTGCCTCTTATGAAAAGGGCGTCTATGTCAAGATCACCTACGAAGGTGACCAGGTCCTTCAGGTCGGCACCGCCGAGAAGACGGTTAAGATCGCCCGGAATCAGGTCTATCGGATGGAAACCCTTGACATCACCGTCCCCGTCAACCTGAGCGAAGAGGGTACGGCGAACTGCTATGTCGTTGCGGCACCCGGATGGTACAGGTTCAAGGCTGTCCAAGGCAACACCGAGGATACAGTCGGTGAAGTGGCTTCCGCCGAAGTCCTTTGGGAGACTTTCAATACGGATGTCGCCCCCGAGGCCGGCGACCTGGTCAAGGATGTTGCCGTCATGGGTGATTACATCTCGTTTGTCTATACGGGCGAACTTGGCAATGCCGTCATTGCTGCGAAGGATGCGGAAGGCACGATCCTGTGGAGCTGGCATGTCTGGTGCTCTCCCGTCGAGGTGAATGACATGCTGCAGACATACAAATTCAGGAATGTCGGTTCTTGGGGAACCGAGGCTACGTTCATGGACAGGAATCTGGGTGCCGTTTCCGGAACGCCCGGCGAGGTCGGATTCCTGGGCCTGATGTACCAGTGGGGCCGTAAGGATCCTTTCCAGGGAGCATCGAGTATTGAATACGAAGCCCTGGCTGCCATCTCGACGGAACGTCCAGCCGCCGTTGTTTCGACCTCGACGACCGGCACCATCGAGTACGCTACCCAGAACCCCATGCAGTACATTACCATGAATGCCAATAATAATGACTGGATGTGGGCCGAGCCGGGTGTCTATGCGGATACCCAGCGTTGGGGTGGCAATAACTGGGGCCGTCCCAAGGCGAAATATGATCCGTGCCCGGCCGGGTACAAGGTTCCTTTCTCCAACGGATGGGGCCACTGGATTTTCGCAATGGGTACCGTCTCCGTGACTGATCCGGACCTCTATGATCCCGATACGCATTGCATGGACGTTACGGAACTCATGAATTGCGACACTCCGGTCTACATCCCGTTCACCGGCTTCATGTGGGGAGACAGGTTCGGCCTTCTTGGCACCGGCAGGCAGACCCTGCTGAGCTCGACCTCTTCCTTCTACAACAATGCGTTGTACCTTGACTGCCGTAACAACGGATATGTAAGTGCACACACGAATAACCCGAAGACGAACGGATGCCCTGTCCGCTGCGTAAAAGAGTAATTGTTGTTTGTTTTTCTGAAGAAAGGGAGGGGAAACTCTCCCTTTCTTTCTAACTTTGGTACACCTGCTTACAGAAATGAAATCGATACTTAGGGCATGTTTATTCTCCGCACTGATCCTGACAGTTTTCGACGTCAGTGCCCAGGATTTTTCCGTCAATTATGATGAAAGTCTGGTAAAACCCTACACGCTGCCTGATCCATTGGTATTCAACAATGGGAAGCGGGTCAGGAATGCACGTCAATGGAACCATCGCCGCCGGGCCGAAATCCTGGAGATTTTTGCCAGTGAGATGTATGGTCACGTACCGGGCAGGCCGGCAGGGCTGCATTCCAAGGTCCTTTCCGAGGAGACCGTCTTCGAGGGACTGGGTATACGGAAGACCGTACGCCTTTACCTCGACTCTAAGGAAGAGCACTGGTTCGATGTCATGATCCATCAGCCGGCAAAGAGCCAGGCGCCGGTACCTGTCTTTACCGGTATCAATTTCCAAGGGAATGACGCCACATTGACAGATGACGGGACGGAAGAACTGGATGGCAGACGGTGGCCTTACCGCCAAATCCTGGAAGCGGGATTCGCCGTTGCGACCTGCTCCCGGAACGAGATTGAGCCGGACACCACAGAACCGACAGGGAAAGGAGTCAGGAGCTGGTATAATCCCGGTGGAGACTGGGGCGCAATCTCTGCCTGGGCCTGGGCGTTGAGCCGGGTCATGGACTACATAGAGACGGACCCTTCCCTGGATGCTTCCAAGGTGGCGGTTACGGGGCATTCGCGCTTGGGAAAGACGGCTCTGTGGGCCGGAGCCAACGACCCCCGTTTCGCCATCGTGATATCCAATGATTCCGGCTGCTGCGGTGCCGCGATTTCCCGGCGTGTATTTGGCGAAACATTCGAGGTGATCGGAACGACCTTCCCGCATTGGTTCTGTGACAGGTTCCAGCATTATCTAAGGCATGAAGATGCCTTTCCGGCCGACCAGCACTGGCTGGCGGCCCTGATTGCGCCAAGACCCTTATATATCGCCAGCGCCTCGGGGGATTTGTGGGCGGATCCCAAGGGAGAATGGCTTTGCGCCCATAATGTCGGACCCGTATACCGCCTGTTCAAAAAGCCCGTGCTTTCCGGCAGGGAGATGCCGGCAGTCGCTCCGGATGCTCATCCCGGGACTGTGTGCTGCGACAATGCCGGCACGGTCGGATATCATATCCGGGTCGGCCGGCATGACATCCTGGCCCAGGATTGGGAGCAGTACATCCTGTTTGCCCGTCGTTTCTTCAAGATGTAAACGGTCCTTCTTCCATGGAAATGAAACAAAGGTTCCTGATCATGCTGGCCGTTTTTGCGGCCGCTATGACTTGCGCTGGAGAGACAGCGGCGAAGACGTCCTCGCCGGAGAGGACAAAGGTTCGGACAGAAGTGTGTATCTATGGTGGGACCTCAGCGGCCGTGACCGCCGCAAAGGCCGCAGCGCAGGAAGGATGCAAGGTGCTGCTCATCTGCCCGGATACGGTTTTGGGAGGCATGACCACGGGAGGCCTGGGTGCGACGGATATCGGTAACAAGCACGCCGTCATCGGCATGGCGAGGCAGTTCTACCGTGACCTGGGTTCCCATTACGGAAAGGATGAACAGTGGACCTTCGAGCCTTCCGCTGCCCAGAGGATCATTGACGGCTATGTGGAGCATGAAAACATCAGCCTCTGCCTTGGTTATTATTTGAAGTCTGTCAAAAAGAAGGGCACCCGGATCCGTTCCATCACTTGTGAAGGGACCCTCGGACGCAAGACGGTCAGGGCCAATGTCTTCATCGACGCCACCTATGAAGGTGATCTGATGGCTATCTCTGGTGTGAGCTATCATGTGGGTCGTGAAGATTCATCCGTGTATGGGGAGAAATGGAACGGGTCCCATGTCTCTGTGTATCACCAGTTCCCGGATGGGGTGGATCCCTTCGTGGAGCGGGGAAAGCCTGAGAGCGGTTTGCTATGGGGAATCCAGGACTGGACCCTGAAAGAAGAGGGGCAGGGAGACCGCTATGTCCAGGCATACAATTACCGGGTGTGCATGACGCAGGACAAGGCAAACCAGATCCCCATCACCCGCCCCGCGGATTATGATTCGACCCGTTATGAATTGCTGGTCCGTGTATTTGAAGCGGATCCGCACCCGACGGTGGACAAATATTTCATCTGGAGCATGATGCCGGGAGGCAAGACCGACATCAATAACCGCGGGGCCTTTTCGACGGATATGATCGGGATGAACCACGACTATCCGGAGGCTTCCTGGGAGAGGCGCCGTGAGATTATTAATGCGCACAAGAACTATACGCTGGGGCTTTTCTACTTTTATGCGACCGACCCCAGGGTCCCTGCAAACCTGCAGGATTGGGTGCGGAGTTGGGGCTATGCCAAGGACGAGTATCCGAAGACCGGGGGCTGGACACATCAGCTCTATGTCCGTGAAGCCCGACGCATGGTTGGCGAGTATGTGGCCACCCAAGCAGACTGTGAAGGTCTTGGCAACGTCACGGACGGGATTGGATATGCGGCCTACCAGATGGATTCACACAACTGCGAAAGGATCGTTGTCATGAAAGATGGCAAATACATGGTCAAGAACGAAGGTGACGTTGAGATCGGTGGCGGCGTACCTTACCCCATTTCATACCGGAGCCTGACTCCCAAGAGGGAGGAGTGTACCAACCTCCTCGTTCCTGTGTGCCTTTCTTCCTCGCATATCGCTTACGGATCCATCCGGATGGAACCCGTATTCCTTGAGCTCGGGCAGGTTTGCGGTATAGCTGCATCCCTTGCTATCAAATGTCCTGTGCAGCATGTGGACGTCACCCGTATCCAGGCCAAAGTCGGCTATCAGACTGGGAATCATTGATTATTGAAAGACTTCCAGAGCAGTGCGAAAACGATGAAAAAGGTGAGGCTTACGTTTCTTCCGGTGTTTCTTTTATTCTCATTGTTGCCGACCTGGTCCTGCAACAGGGTAGATGAGAGTAAAAAGGAAGCATGGGCTGAGGCGGAGGGCCTGAAGGAGGGGGCGAAATGGTATGAGGCAGGGAATGACGAATTCGTAATCCTCGGGTGGGTCGGATTGAAGGATGATCTGGCAAAGCCGATTCAATTCAGGCCCATGAGGCAGTGCGGTTTCAATACCTATCTCTGCTGGATTTCGGCAAACCGTCTGAAAGCGGTGCTGGATCATGCCCGGGATGCCGGGGTCAAGGTGCTGCCCCATATCGCGGCGGATGAAATCGGAACGGTTATACCTCAGATCAAGGATCATCCTGCGTTATATGGGTATTACCTTAAGGATGAACCTGAGATCACGGAGTTCAGCGCTTTGGGCCGGGAGATTGCGGCCGTGAAGGGACTCGACACAGACCACCCCTGTTATATCAATGTTTACCCCAGCTACTATAATAAATGGACTGCGGGATATCCCCGGATTCTCAGGGAATACATCAGGACGGTTGGCGTCCCATTCCTGTCATTTGATTACTATCCGGTTCTGGAAGTGGATAAGGAGCGGGTTTTACGCCCGGGGTGGTATGCCTGTCTGGAAGATGTCCGTTCCGTTTCCCGGGAATTCCAGATCCCATTCTGGGCTTTTGCCCTGGCTTCTTCGCACAGGCCCAGCGCGGGAACCTTTTACCCGCAACCTACCGTCGAGGAACTGCGCCTGCAACAGTTTTCAAATCTTCTTTATGGGGCGCAGGGATTCCAGTATTTCACTTATTGGGCGCTTTATCAGGAAGGACCTACGGAGGTTTATCCGAGAGTGAAGACCGTTAACAGGGAGTTACAGGCCATGGCCTTCATCTTCAAGGATGCTGATGTAACCGATGTCCGCCATACCGGGGCCTCCATCCCTGAAGGGACCCGGGCTTTGGATGGGATGCCTGCCGGCATCAAGAGCCTTGTCTCAGGCGATGCCGGCGTGATTGTCTCTACGGTGGAGAAGGGTGGCAGGCACTATGTCGCCATACTCAACAAGGATTTCAAACTGAGCCAGAAAGTCCATGTCGAGCTGGATGCGCGGTATCGCCGGTTTAGCCGCACCGGAGCCGCTTCTCTCCCTTCCCTGGAGTCATCCCTTGATCTTACCCTGGAGCCCTCGGATCTCATCGTTTTCGAAATCTTGCAATAATCTCTATCTTTAGGATGAATTAATCCCCAGACGAATGATGCTGTCGAAACTGTTTATTGTTGCACTCGTGTACTCCCTCGTCGGAGTAACTCCCCGCCCGGAGTCTGTCCAGCTTCCTGACAACGGTCCCGTTCTTACTTCTGTCGGCAAGATCCGTTATGTCCGGGACGCTTCGCTCGCTCCCGAGGCCTACGAAATACGGATCCGGCGCCGGCATGTCGTCGTCCGTTCTTCGGATGATGCCGGACGGTTCTATGCCCTCAAGACGCTCGGGCAGCTGGAGCGGTCCGGGGCGTTGCGGCCGGGCACGGTGAAGGACGGGCCCCGCTATCCCTGGAGGGGATTCCTGCTGGATGAAGCCCGCCATTTCCACGGGAAGGAGAAAGTGAAGCAGCTGCTCGATGTCATGGCGGAGTACAAGCTGAACCGTTTCCACTGGCATCTGTGCGACAACCAGGGCTGGCGGGTGGAGATCAAGGCCTATCCTGAATTGACGACAGTCGGAGCGGTCGGGTGCCATTCCGACAGCAAGGCTCCCGCGCAGTTCTATACCCAGGAGGATATCCGGGAGATTGTAGCGTACGCGGCGGAGCGCTTCATCGAGGTCATTCCTGAGATCGACATGCCGGGGCATGCCGGGGCCGCGGTGCGTTCGATCCCGGGTATCGATGGCGGCGCCAACACATTCAACCCGGCCGTGGAAGAGACCTATACGGTCCTGGGCACCGTGATTCGGGAACTGTGCGCGCTCTTCCCGGGCCGCTGGTTCCATATCGGGGGAGACGAGGTCTACTCCAAGGCCTGGGAATCGCGCCCGGAAGTAATGGAATTGATGGCACGGGAGCACTTGAATACGATTCCGGAGGTCCAGGGCTGGTTTGGCCGGAGAATGGCTGACACGGTCGCCTTCTATGGCAAAACCGTGTCCGGGTGGGATGATATCGTCGAGTATGGCTTATCCCCGGACCAGGCCCTGGTCATGTGGTGGCAGGCGCGGCGCCCGTTCGACCTGGACCGGGACGTGGAGAAGGGGTTCCGGACCGTCGTCTGTCCCGAGCAGCCCTTCTATCTGGATTATTGCCAGGAGACGTGGCACAAATACGGTTTCCTCTCTTGGATACAGCGGTTCAACCGGATGGAGGATATCTATCGTTTCCCGCTGAAGGACAATCCCTGTGTCTGCGGCGTGCAGAGCAATCTGTGGACGGAGTATGTCCACAACGCCGACCGCCTGGACTACATGGCTTTCCCGCGGCTTATCGCCCTCGCGGAGAAGGCCTGGACACGGGAGGAAAACATGGATTATGAGGATTTCCAGCGGCGCCTGGAGTACATATATGAATATCTGGACTCCCTGGGGATCAAGTATTACGACGCCCGGCATCCCGAGCGGCATCCCGAGCCCGTCTGTCCGGGGATA
>CAMJHJ010000010.1 GCA_946405485.1 uncultured Bacteroidales bacterium
CCGAACATGCCGGCAACCAGGGTCAGCGTCATGCTTTCCAGCATGATCTGGCCCAAAATGTCCCGCGGCGTAGCGCCGATGGCGCGACGGATTCCGATTTCCGTGGTGCGCTCGCGCACCGTCACCATCATGATGTTGCTGACGCCGATCGCCCCGGCAAGCAGGGTTCCGAGTCCGACCAGCAGGATCAGGAAATTAAGACCCCGGAAGAGGTTGTCCACCACGGAGAAGAGTTGTTCCGTATTGATCTGCATGAGCGCCTGCTCGTCATCGGGATCGAAAAGATGCTCCCGGGCGATGATACTCCGGATACGCGTGGAAAGCGATGACATCTTCACACCGGACTTGCCGGTGAGGCAGATCAGGTCGACGTTCGCGCCCCGGTGGAAGATCTTCTGGGCAACGGTCAGTGGAATCGTAACCGTCTCATCGGCACGTCCGTTGATGCTCATGTTGCCGGCGCTGATATCCACGCCTACGATACGGTAATAAATCGGACCTGCTTGAATGTATGTGCCGCAAGGGTCTCCACCTGCGGGGAACAGGCTCTCATAGATACGCCTCCCGATAATGCAAACCTTCCTCTCTTGCATGACATCGGTCTCGTTGAGATAACGTCCGTAAAGGAGTTTCGGCGTCTCGATGTAACGGTAGTCCGCTTTTACACCCTTGACAGAACAACTGACGGACTGTTTGTCATAGACGGCCGTCTGTCCCCACGAGCTGACGACCGGTGTCACCACATCCAGTTCTGGAACCATCAGGCGGAGACGGTCCACATCCTTGTAGGAAAGCCACCAATAGCGTCCCTCTTTCAGGCCCTTCCAGGGCTTGGTTGTATAGTTCCCGACCAGAATGACCGTATTGGTCGCAAACCCTTCGAAATTGGAAGAGAGCATCGACTTGAGTCCCTGTCCGCCGCCCAGCATCGCCAGAAGCATGAACAAGCCCCAGAAAATGCCGAAGCCCGTCAGCAGGGTACGGCTCTTGTTGCGCAGGAGCGTGTCCAGGATCTCTTTGAAACTGTCTCTGTCGAATCTCATGTCATTCTGCCCGCAGGGCTTCTATGGGTCTCACACGGGCCGCTTTGACGGCCGGGAACAAGCCGGCCACCGTACCGGCCACAATCAAAAGGAGGGTTGCCTCCAGGGCCACGTCTATGCCGACGAAAGGGTCGCGGAGCATCTGGATGGATTCACCCATCAGTTCCATGCGGGACTGGCCCACGGTGGAGTTCAACACTTCACAGGCCACCAGTCCCAGGACCATCCCGACGTAGCCGAATACGGCCGTGATCGAGACGCTTTCCGCGATGATCAGCTTGGTGATCTGCCAGGGGTTGGCGCCGATCGCCTTGCGGATGCCGAACTCGCGGGTGCGCTCCTTGACCGTGATCAGCATGATGTTGCTCACACCCACGATGCCGCTCAGCAGCGTGAACAGGCCGATGATCCACAGAGCGGTCCGGAGGATGCCGGTCGCCTTGTCCATCTGGAGATTCTGTGTATATCGGTTCCATATCCAGATGGAACCGCGGTCTTTCGGGTCCGCCCTGTGGACGGCATTCAGGCTGGCGCGGTAGCGGTCTTCGAACGCGGTATTCTCCTCCTCTGTAGAAAGGCCGTGGAAGGAGAAAGTCAAAGTCTCCAGTTCATCGCCTTTCAGATAGATCGTCTGCAGCGTAGTGAAGGGTACATAAATATCCTCCCACATCGAGTCCTCCCGTGACTGATAGACACCGACGACGCGGTACATCACGCTCCCGACCTTGATGAACTTCCCGAGAATCGCATCATAATCCAACGATCCGTCCAGCAGGTTCTTTACGTGGCTCATCGCCAGTACGGCGACCTTCTTGCGACCTTCGATGTCGAGCCGGTCCAGGCCGCGGCCCGCTATGATGCGCACCTTGTTCATCGTAGCGTATTCCGGGAAAATACCTTGCAGATAGCCGTCCATCGACCGTTTCCGGTAAGTCACCTTCATCCCGCTCTGGCTGATAGAGACAGAAACGTCATCGATATTATCGGCAAACAAGGCACTTTCGGTAACCTCCTTGTCCTTTTCCTGGAGCCGGATCCGCCGGCCCGCCTTCAGACCATCGTACGGGACGGAGGTCCGGCCGCCGAACACCTGCATCGTATTGGCCAGGATATCGCCGCTCTGGTTCATGAAAGCATTCATCAGTCCGTTTCCGGCACCGAGCAGCACGATGAGCATGAAGATGCCCCACGCCACCGAAAAACCGGTGAGCGCGGTGCGCAGCTTGTTGCGGCGCAGGGATTCCATGATTTCGGTCAGGAGGTCTCGCATTATTTCATCACGGTATCACGGCCGAAGGCGGAAGCCTCGTGGCGCTTGTTCATCTCGATCTCACCGATGATGCCATCCTTGATATGGATGATCTTGTCGGTGCAGTTGGCCACTCCGCTCTCGTGGGTCACGACGATGATCGTCATGCCCTCCTCCTTGTTGAGCGAAGTCAGCAGGTCCATCACTTCGACGGAAGTCTTGGAATCCAGGGCGCCGGTCGGCTCGTCCGCCAGGATGATGCTGGGACGGGTGATCAGGGCGCGGGCGATCGCCACGCGCTGCTTCTGTCCGCCGGACATTTCGTTGGGATAATGATGGGACCAGTCCTTCAACCCCAGTTTGTCCAGGTATTCCATCGCCAGATCATGCCTTTTCTTACGCGGAACGCCTTGGTAGAAAAGCGGCAGCTCGACATTCTCGACCGCCGTCTTGAAAGGGATCAGATTGAAAGACTGGAAGATGAATCCGATCATCCGGTTGCGGTAATCGGCTGCCTGCCGTTCGCTCAGGTCGCGGATCAGCGTTCCGTCCAGCCAGTACTCGCCGGTGTCATAATTATCCAGGATTCCCAGTATGTTGAGCAGGGTCGACTTGCCCGATCCGGACGCACCCATGATGGAAACGAATTCTCCTTTTTCTATGGAAAGATCGATCCCCTTCAGCACATGGAGCGGCTGTCCGTTGTCATAGGTCTTGTTGACGCCTTTCAGTTCAATCAGCATAAAACTACTGTATTAGTTCAATAGGACACTGCAAAGGTAGAAAGAAAAAATATACGCGCAAATATTTTCATCAAAAATTATGCAGAAATCCGTAAATTTGTTTCGATGAAAATAAAGAATCCTATTTTTTCCCCACAGACCAAACTGGCAGGCATGCTCGAACGGGACCCGTCGCTGCTGGACGTCCTGGACCGGCTGGGCATACGCCTGGGCTTCGGTGAAAGCACGTTGGGGGAAGCCGCGGAAAAAGCCGGACTGGATCCGGAGACGACCTGCCTCATCTGCAACGTCTATACCTTCGAAGACTACAAACCCGACCCGGAGACGCTCCTGCGCGGCCGGATCACCGATGTCGTCAAGTATATCCGGCATTCACACCAGAAATACCTCACCACCGAACTGGTATGGCTGGAACAGTCGATCCGCACCCTCATCACCCCATTCAGCGAGAAACAGCAAAAAGTAATCTGGCGCTTCTTCAACGAGTATAAGGCCGAACTCGAAAAACATTTCGCCTTCGAGGAGGAAGAAGTGCTTCCCTACATCCAGGACCTCCTGTTCGGGCGGGATACGAAAAACTTCACGATCTCGCAGTTCGCCGATAACCACAGCAACATCGACGAGAAACTCGGCGACCTGAAGAACCTGGTGATGAAGACCCTGCCGGAAACGGGCGACGACGCCTTGCGCGGACAGGTCCTTCGCTTCCTGTTCCGGCTCCAGCATGACCTGGAGTGCCACACGCTCGTCGAAGACCGCATCCTGACCCCGATGGCCTGGTACATCGAGCACCCGCAGGCTGTCAAGAGGGAGCGCAAGGAGGAATCCCACGAGCGCGAAGAACTCTCCGAGCGTGAGAAAGAGATCCTCGTCAGCGTGGCGAAAGGTATGCTCAACAAGGAGATTGCCGACCAATACAACATCTCGATCCACACCGTCATCTCGCACCGCAAAAACATCTCCCGGAAAACCGGCATCAAGACCGTTGCCGGCCTGACAGTCTATGCGCTGCTCAATGGCCTGATCGACATCAACACCGTGGAATGAAAACGAAGACGGACCCGGGGAACGTGGCACGGGAAGTGCCCGGCGGCGCGCGGCAGATCCTGCTGCACGCATGCTGCGCACCCTGTTCGTCCGCCATCGTGGAGTATTTGATGCAAGGGGGCGTGGAGCCCGTCATCTTCTATTCCAACTCCAACATCCACCCCCGCGGGGAATATGAGCACAGGCGGGACGAGTGCGCCCGTTACGCGCGTCACTGGGGCATTCCCTTCATCGAAGACAATTACGACCACGAAGCCTGGCGGGCCGCGGTGCAGGGCCTGGAAGATGAACCCGAACGCGGGAAACGCTGCCTCGCCTGTTTCCGCTACCGCCTGAACCGTGCGGCGGCCTATGCGCAGGAGCACGGTTACACGGTCCTGACAACCACCCTCGCCTCATCACGCTGGAAACGCCTGGACCAGGTAGGCCAGGCCGGTGCGGAGGCTTGTGAAGAAACGGAAGGCGTCTGCTGGTGGGACCGCAACTGGCGCAAGGGCGGCTTGCAGGAGCGCCGGAACGAAATCATCCGCGAACAAGACTTCTACAACCAGCGCTATTGCGGCTGCGAGTTCAGCATGGCCCATTTGAAAGACGATGAATAACCTTGAGATAGAACGCAAGTTCCTGGTTTGCGGGGACTTTAAAAGCGGAGCGGTCAGCTCGACCCGGATCCGCCAGGCCTACATCAACCAGGCCGGAGGTCGGACGGTGCGCGTGCGGATCCGCGATGAAAAGGCATACCTGACCATCAAAGGCCCCAGCGCGGACGGCGGCCTGAGCCGTTTCGAGTGGGAGATTGAAATCCCGGTCGCAGATGCAGAGCAACTGCTGGAGCTGCGCGTGACGGCCGTCATCGACAAGCGGCGCTACCTCGTTCCTTTCGACGGCCATACCTTCGAAGTGGACGAATTCTACGGCGACAACGAAGGTCTGGTCATGGCTGAAGTGGAATTATCCACCCCTGACGAAACGTTCGGGCGTCCGGACTGGCTGGGTGAGGAGGTGACCGGAGACCGGCGCTATTACAATTCACATCTGGCACGTCACCCTTATAAAGAATGGGCGGAATGAATACCTTCCTGAAGAATTACGGAGCTACCCTGGCTTTGCTCGCCGGCATCTCCCTGGGCGCCCTCTGCGGAGCCCTGTGGCCGGAAGCGGCGCATTCTGTCAAGCCGGTCGGAACCCTGTTCCTCAACCTGATCTTCGTGATGATCGTGCCGCTGGTGTTCTTCAGTACGGCATCGTCCATCTGCAAACTGCGCGGATCCGGGATGCTGGGCAGGACGCTCGTCACCATCCTGGCGGTATTCCTGGGGATGTCCCTGGTCGCCGCCCTGGCCGGTCTTCTGGGCACGGTGCGGGTGCCGCTGGTCCTCGCGTCCGAGTGGGACAGTTTCGCATCGAAGCTCCCGGAGGGGGCGGGCAACGGTACGGTCCCGATGGCTGAGGCCATCGTCGGCGCCCTGACGGCATCCGATTTCAGCTTGCTGCTTTCCAAGGAACACATGCTGGCCCTGGTCATCTTCTCGGCCCTCTTCGGCTATGCCGTGGGAGCCGTCGGAGAAAAAGGCGCGGCGATGGAACGTTTCATCCTGTCCGGGTCCGACGTGATGATGAAGATGGTGTCGCTGGTGATGATACTGGCGCCCGTCGGCTTGGGCTGCTACTTTGCCGATACCATCGCATCCGTAGGCACCCTGCTGCTGGGCGGTTATCTGCGGGTCCTCCTGCTGTACCTGGCGCTGACGCTGCTTTTCTTCTTTGTCATCAACAGCCTGTATGTCTGGCTCTCCGGAGGGTGCGGAAAAGGTCGCTGGGAAGCCTTGAAGAACTATTGGATCCATATCTGGGCACCTTCGGCCACGGCCGCCGGTACGGTCAGCAGCGCCGCCACCATGCCCGTCGCGATGACGGCGGCCCGCAGGATGGGCGCCGCGCCGGAGATTGCCGAGTCGGTGATTCCTCTAGGTACCAACATCCACAAGGACGGTTCCGTGATGGGTGCGGTGTTCAAAATCGTCTTCCTGATGGCGCTGGTCGGACGCCCGGTCAGCGGAGCGGGTACGCTGCTTGCCATCTTGGGTGTGGCGCTGCTGGAGGCCGTGGTACTGAGCGCAGTCCCGAGCGGCGGCCTGACCGGAGAGGTATTCATCTGCTCCGTCATGGGCTTCCCGCCCGACATGGTGGGTATCATCGTTGCCATCGGCCTCCTGATCGACATTCCCGCCACGCTGCTCAATGTCAACGGAAACGTCGTGGCTGCCCTGCTGGTGGATCGTCTGGGGAAGCGCCGCCAAAGCAGAATCCATCAATTTTAGGGGATACGATGTTGGAAATATAAAAAAAGGTTGTATATTTGCAGTCCCAATGGGGTATTAGCTCAGTTGGTAGAGCGTTTGAATGGCATTCAAAAGGTCAGCGGTTCGATTCCGCTATGCTCCACAAAAAAGCAGGCTTACGGCCTGCTTTTTTCGTTTATTTCACCCGCAGCATGAACTTGCGGCCGAGCTTGACGGCCGTCTTGACCGGCCACGGAAGCAATGCCCGCTCGGCTTCCTGCAATTTTTCCCGGATCGGGATTGCCTGCGGACAATGCTGCTCGCATTTCCCGCATTTGATGCACTGAGAGGCGAAAGAAGGTTTCGCCGCCAGCGCGACCGCCTGGAAATAATGCTTGCGCCCTGAGAACCGGGATTCCGTATACATCATGTTATAGCTGGCGAAGATGCCCGGGATGTCCACTCCCTTGGGACAGGGCATGCAATAGCGGCAGCCCGTACAGCCTACCTTCTCTTTCTCCCGGATGATGCCCTGGATCCGCCGGAGGAACGCACGGTCTTCCCCGGTAAACGTCCCTTCCGTAGCGTCCGAAGCGATCCGGACATTCTCTTCCACCATCTCGAGGGAATTCATCCCGGAAAGCACGACCGTGACCTCAGGCTGGTCCCAAAGCCAGCGCAAGGCCCATTCCGCCGCACTCCAGCCCCTCCCATTCGCGGCAATCAGGCGATTGGCTTCAACAGGAAGCTTGTTGACCAGTTTCCCGCCGCGCAGCGGTTCCATGATCATGACGGGAACGCCCCGCGCCGCCGCAGCCTTCAGGCCGGCCACGCCCGCCTGCGACATCTCATCCACATAGTTATACTGGATCTGGCAGAAGTCCCAGTCGTAATCTTCAAGGATCTTGATGAAATTGTCGGAATTGCCGTGGAAGGAAAAACCGATGTTCCGGATGGCGCCGGAGGCCTTTTTCGCGGCAATCCAATCCAGGATCCCCATAGACTTCAGACGCTCCCACTGGGCGATGTCGGTCATGTGGTGCATCAGGTAATAATCGACATAATCCGTCCTGAGGCGGGAGAGCTCTTCGTTGAAAAACTTATCTACCGCAGGGAAATTCCGGACCAGGAACTGCGGAAGCTTGGCCGCGATGCGGACCTTGTCGCGGATGCCGTTCCGGTCGAGGATCTCACCCAGCGCCGCCTCGCTGCCGGGATAGATGTAGGCCGTATCGAAATAATTCACGCCTGCGCGATAGGCCGCCATCAGTTCCTGTTCGGTCTTTTCTATATCGACGCCGCTCCCCTTCCGGCTGAAACGCATGCAGCCATAGCCGAGGATGGAGAGGGGATTTCCGTACTTGTCTTTCCGGTATTGCATTGTCTGTTTGATTGTTGAAACTATATACAAATCTTACTTCAAGGCTTGGAAGAAGGAGGAATACTCCTTTTGCCCCAGGCGGGCCTTGAGCCGCTGCTTCGCCTTGGTGACGGAGGCGGGGGAGATGCCCATCATGGCCGCCATCTGCTGCCCGGAGAAATGATAGCGCAGCAGCACGGCAGTGCGCAGTTCGGCCTGTGTCATCTCCGGCCAGCGCTCCCGCAGACGGGAAGGAAAATGATCGCAGACCGTATCCAGGATACCCTCCAGCCGCTCCCAATCGGCATCTTGCAGATACCGGGGTTTCTCGTGCAAGGCGGCGACGAAAGGATCGCGGTCGATCAACACGGTCCGAAGTTCCTCCCGGTCCTGCTCTCCCTCCCGGATCTCGCTTTCCTTAGCCTGAATCTCGGTATCCAAGGCCCGTACCCGGGACTCCAGGCGCAGCAGCGTGCGCCGGTACAGCAGGATGATGACCGCAAGGGCCAGCAACTGAAAGGCGAGCGCCGCCAGGACAGTCACGACCAGGGTCTGCGTCGGAATGGCAGAGAGCGCATCAACAAGCGACCTTGCCCTTGAGCAAGAGCTCAGGAGCAAGGCCGTCGCTGTCAATGCGGATAGTTGTCTTGCAGTCATTCCACTGCAAATATACAACTATTCGTTGGATATCATCTTGACCGGTTCCTTCGGAATCACGATGTAAGCGATGATGTAGGCGATCAGGCCACCGCCGGCGCAGAAGACCGCAACCAGCCAGGCCAGACGGACGATCGTGGGATCGATGTCGAAATACTCGGCGATGCCGCCGCAGACGCCACCAAGCTTTTTCTCGGTGTTGCTCTTGTACAATCTCTTTTTCATGGTCTTTTCACTTTTTAAGTTAGTCATCAAAAACAAGGCTATCACGAGCAGGAGCAGCCAGGGGACCGCACCCACGCACAGTTTCCAGAAAAAATGCCAGTCAATCATATTACCAGACCTTTACACGGTTCTCGGGAGCGACATACAGGCTGTCGCCGGGCTGGATATCGAAGGCGTCGTACCAATAGTCGCACTGGGCCAGGGCGCCGTTGATACGGAGACGGTCGACGGAATGGACATCCATCATCGTCAGGTAGCGGAGGATCTCATCGGAAGCGGTCCCCGCCCAGACGTTGGCATAGGAAAGGAAGAAACGCTGCTCGGGCGTAAAACCGTTGTCGTCAGCGAGGCGACCGTGCTTCTTCTGCCACATCTGGAAGGCGTTGTAGGCGACATTCAGGCCACCGTGGTCAGCGATGTTCTCACCGAGGCAAAGGGCGCCGTTGGCCTTGAGTTCGCCGGGAATCACCCACAGGCTGCTGAAGTATTCGGCCATCGCGTCGCAAGGCTTCTTGAAAGCTTCAGCATCCGCTTCGCTCCACCATTCGTTGAGATTACCCGTCTTGTCGTACAGGCGGCCCTGGTCGTCGAAACCATGGGTCATCTCATGGCCGATCACCACGCCGATGGAGCCGTAATTGGCAGCCGCATCCGCATTGAGATCGAAGAGCGGCGGCTGGAGGAATCCTGCCGGGAACACGATCTCATTGTTCGTGGGGTTGTAGTAAGCGTTGACCATCTGGGCCGGCATCTCCCACTCGCTCTTGTCCACGGGCTTGTCATAATGCTTATTATAGTCGAGGTCCCAGTAGAACTTCCTGGCGACGCGCAGGTTCTCGATGATGGACTTGGAGGGATCCACCACCAGGCCGCTCAGGTCATCCCACTTGTCCGGATAACCGACTTTCACCTTGTAAGCCGCCAGTTTATCCAGAGCGGTCGCCTTGGTCTCGTCGCTCATCCATTCCTGGGCCTTGATGCGCTCGGCCAGGGACTTGCGCAGGTTTTCGATCAGTTCGAGCATCTCATCTTTCGCAGCCTTCGGGAAATATCTTTCGACGTAAAGCTGGCCGATGGCGTCGGACATGAGACCCTCCGCCACGCTCTCGGCATTCTTCCAGCGGGGCGTCTTCTCCTGTGCGCCGAACATCTTGCGGCTGTAGTCGAAATTCTCATCCGAGAAATCGTCGGAAAGCACGCCGGAGTAGGAATTGATCAGGCGCCAGGTATAAGCGGTCTTGAGGTCTTCCAGCGGCAGGTTCATCAGCAGTTCGCAGGACTTGGCGACCGGTTCCGGCTGGCCCAGGTCCACGACTTCGGTCCTGTCATAACGATAGTCCTTCAGGTACTGCTTCCAGGGGAAACCGCCGCAGATTTCGACCAGCGAATCGACGCTGACCTTGTGGTAGTTCTCTTCCGGGATGCGCTGGCGCTCCTTGGAATAATACGGCACGGCGATCATCTCCTCGATCTCCCAGATGCGGGCAACCTTGGCCGCGGCATCCGCCTCCGGATAACCCGTAAGGACGAAGAGGTTCTTCATGTGTTCCTTCATCAGTTCGCGGGCATGCACGTTCTGGGGATCGTCGGAGAGATAATAGTCGCGGTTACCCATCGACAGGCCGCTCTGGGAAATGCAGACGATGTTGTTGTCTGCATCTTTCTCGTCCGCAGACACGAACAACGAGAAGAAGAGGTTGTTGTGCTCCGTGGCGAGGTACTTCAGGAAATCCTCCCGCGTGCCGATGGCATCCACTTCGGCGATCAGGGCCTTGAGCGGCGCGGCGCCGTCGGCGTTGAGCCGGGTGGAGTCCATCATCATATTGTAAAGGTCTCCGATCTTCTGGGCGACACTCCCCTTCTCGTTATCCTGGGCGGCGATGTCCTGGATCAGGGCGGCGAGGGTCTTGACATTGTCATCGACAACCTTCATCGTGGTACCCCACATCGGATACTCCGGCGGCTGGGGGTTGAAATCTCCCCAATGGCCGGTGGCGAAGCGGGCGAAGTCATCGCCCGGACGCGCGGTCGTATCCATGTAGGCATAGTTGATACCGGCGGTCTTGGCCGGCTTGGGGCCACACGCGGCGACCAGTGTCACTGCGGCAGCCAGGAGGAAAAACAATCTTTTCATATCGTGATGTTTTGACTTTGTCACGATACAAAGATACGGCGACATCCGGGTAAAACCATGGTCCGGATATGGACAATAGAAAAATGCAAGCGCCTGAAAAACAGACGCTTGCATTGTACAGGTATGGACAAGACCGTTTGACCGGCCTTGTACCGGAAGAAATCAGCTACGGACTGACGATCTTGATGTTGTCCAGATGCCAGCGCTGCTGGCTAGCACCCGCACCGTCCGACATATGGGTCGGACGGATCTTGATCCGGGTCTCACTGGTCACCCCCTTGAGCGTAACGGAAGCGTGCTGCCAGGCCAGTTTACCTTTCTCCTGGGTCGTGGAGAATTCATTGCTGACAGAGGCACCGCTGTCTTCGCAGACGCCGGGTCCGACCAGTTCGACGACGATGGTCACTTTGTCGATATTGCCGGCACCCGTCATATGGGCGCACCAGTCAAAACTGATGACGGCGTCGACAGGAGCCGGGCCGAATTCAGCTGCAGGCAATTGCAGGCCGGTATGTTTATCGGTCGCACCCATCTTAAAGTAGCACTCCTGGAAATAGAGGGTCTTGGCGCTCTTGTTCAGATCCACATACCCCCTGTTTTCGAAATCTGCTCCCAGTGTAGAGACCAGGGTTGCTGTATTCCAGATATTAGGCTGGGTATGGCTGGCCAGATTGGATCCGACCGGGTCGAAAGATTCGTGGGTTACGTTCGGGTTCGCCGCCATCCAGGCTTCCACATAAGGCTGGAGCCAGGAGAAATCATCCTCGAAATAGGTGACGGATGTCGGAGCGGAGAGCGTGATGGTCGGGCCGTTCGCCTCCGCACCGGACCAGCGGTGGGTACCGCCGTTGGGCGCTGCCAGCGCACCGCTGCCATTACCCTGCCAGTTGGCTACGCAAGTGAAGCGGATCTTCAGATGGCCGTCCGTGATGGAAGAAGGCAAGATAAAGCTTTCGTCCAGTTCGACATCCGAAGTCGGGGCAATATGCGTATACTGGGCGGATTTGCCCGTCTCCGTCTCTGTCTGGAGTGCCTTCACCGGCGTCCAAGTGGTGCCATCGGCAGACCAATCCATCCTCCAGTACTTCTGGCCCGTACCGGAAATCCGGTGAAGTCCCTTGAAATTGACCTGGGTACCTGCGGCAACATAGCTGAGCGGTACATCAAATTCCCAATAGTCACCCGGCCAGGCACCCGTGATATAAGGCTGGCCGGTACCACCGACGACTTGCGTCCGTTTCTTGTTGGCATCAGCGGCATTACCCTCCGCTTCAAAGTGCCAGGACAGGTAGCCGACGCCGGCGACATTGGCCGGGAAACTGTTATCCTTTTCAAAGGCATCTTTGTAGGTTCCCATCATCGCAGCGGAGAAGCCCCATTGGATGAGGTTATTCTCATGGATGATGACGGCAGCTTCCTGTGTCACCGTGAGGATGGCTTCGATATTCTGCTCCGTGTTGAAGAAACGGACGGTGGCAGTCCTCGGTGCCTCGACCTCATTGGCCGTACGGGTCAGGGTGAAGTCAGTCCATTCGACCAGGGCGCGCGTCGTGAGGGACTCGAGGGTCAGCCAGTCGGCGTCAGTCTCGTACTCAAATTCCGTATTGGACTGGATACGGATCGTCGACTTACCCTCCTGGGCATTGACCTCCAGCAAATTGCCGGAAGAGATACTGATAAACGGATCGAGCATCTGACCCGCGGCGCTCTGGACAACCTTGACGATCACTTCCGTATCCTCGGAAACGATCTTGATCCGCCCTTCCCGCAGTTCCGGCAGTTCACTTTCGGCGCAGGTCACGGCAATGACCGTTTCCTCTCCGGCAAGACCGCCTTCGGCATCGAGGCTCAGCCATTCCTCGTTCGTCGAGATAGTGAAGTCATGGTCGGAGGTAATGGTCAGGTTCTTGGGACCGCCGGGCGTACCGTTGAAGGTCAGCAGGTCCGTAGAGACCTGGATGTCCGCATAGACGGGATCCTTCTCGATACCGTTGCCTTCCTTGATGATCTCGATCTTGGGCTGGTAGGTCTCATCAGCCTTGTCGGTGACCGACAGTCGGGCGGTACCGCCGTTACGGGCGGCCAACTTGCCTGCTCCGCTGGCCTGCCAGTTGGCCATGCAGCGGAAGCGGAACTGGGCGTGTTCCGTATTCTTGCGATACTTGACGATGTAGTCAATGCCTACATTGGTGGCACCGTCTGCGTTCATGATGTGCGAGTAGGTGATCTCATCGCCCGGTTCCGTGGTCGTAAAGGTCTCGCTGACAGGCTTCCATTCTTCTCCATCAAGGAACTCCAGCAACCAGAATTTGTGGCCGGTGGCGGAGGTACGGGTTTCAAAGGCGATATGCACCTCCGATCCGGCCTTGATTTCGCCGCTGCCGTAGAAGAGCCAGTAGTCGCCCGGCCAGGGGCCGGTGACACGGGGACTCTTGTCGGATACATCCAGCGCATATTTCTGGTTCATGTCACTCGATGCCAGGTCGAAGGGCACATAAGTGATGTAACCCAGACCCTGGACCGGATCGATCTTGCCGGTGGAAGCGAAGGATTCCGTCGTATAGTTGATATCATCGGTGCGGACGCGCCACTTGATCGGATAAGGGATCAGGGTCTCATCCTTGCCTTTGTCCTCGAAGGACGTGACGACCAGGTAACCGGTAGTGCCGGCCAGACCGACCGCATATCCGGTCAGGACCACTTTGTGGAGATCCACTGCGGCAAGTCCGAAAGATTCGGGCGCATCCACGACCTGGACCGTAGCCGGGAAGATGGAGATCTTGCCGCTGACCAGCGATCCGCGGAGTTTGACGAACTGTACCGACTTACCGTCGTAAGCGATGATGTTGTCCGTCATGTCGGGCGCTTCGGGATAATCCATGGTGCCGGACGAAAGGACGTTTACCTCATCTACGAGGAAGGAAGGCACACCCTTGAAGGTGGCACGGGCGCCGTTGACCGTAACACGGTCACCCACGGCAACCTCACGCGCACCCTGGACATAGATGTTGGCGGCCCCGTCCGTCAGGACAAAGCCGGAAGTCGTTACGGCCGCGACAGTGGCGCCGACGATCTTGGCCACATCCTCGTCATCCAGGGCGATGACCTGGGTTACGGTCAGTTCGGGAACACCCATATAGGTATCGCCGGCCTGTTTGACCGTAAGGGTCCCCTGCCTCTCGACAGAGGCGCCGCGGAAGATGATCTGACCCTTTCGGGGCATGTTGACAACACCGCCGACGAGATTGTCGGTCACGCTGACGGTAACTTCCATCGGTCCCTTGCCGGACATCGGGGTCACCGTGATCCATTCCTGGTCTACATCGGCCATCCACGAGCCGTCCGAATAGACGTTGATGACCTGATCCGGGGCGGAAACCGCCTCGAAATTCAGGAGTTGCTCGGAAGGCAGGACAGCCTGGGCCAGCTTCTCGACCGGCTCCTGCTTGCATCCGGTCAGGACGGACGCCAGGGCCAGGAGTCCGGCCAGGGCACAAGTGATATGATGTGTGATTCTCATAATCTGCATCGTTTTAATCATTAGTAGTCAAGACCGTCCTTCCATCCCGGATTCTGCTTCAGGTTGGGATTGAGACTCCTTTCCTTGGTCGGGATGGGATAGAAGTAATCGCGGCTCTCATCGAAGACGTGCGCAATGTTCTTGTGGTGATCGAGATAGCCGGATTCGCCCTCGCTGAGGATCACGCCCGTATCCGATCCGATCTCGATATTGACGAGGTCGTTCGTCGCAGGCTTGGAGCCGACGTAAAGCCGGATATCGGGCTTCCCGTCACCGGTAAGGTCATACTCACCCGGACCGGGGAAATAGACTCCGTGGAAGGTCTGGCTGATGCAGTCTCCTTCGCGCCAGCGGACCAGGTCGGCAAGGCGGAAGCCTTCCTGGCAGAGCTCGACACCGCGTTCGCGGCGGATTTCCAGGATCACGCCCTTGTTGGCGCCGGATACGTTCTTGTAGCCGTATTCGGCCGAGCAAAGATACCAGTCGGGGTTAGCGTTTGCCGCTTCCAGATCGAGATGCGGCATACCGACGCGGTCGCGCAGCAGGTTGACAGAGCGGTCAAGGTCACTCTGGGTCAAGGTGCCCAGTTCAGCCAATGCCTCCGCATAGTTGAGATAGACTTCTCCGAGGCGGAAGACCGGCATGTCGTTGAAGGACATGTCGACACGGCCCACGCCGGGCAGGGTGGCGTCCATGACGAACTTGGCCACCTGATATCCTGTCACGCTGCAGCCAAAATCCGGAGCGGCGACCTCCGTCGTACCAAGACGGATATAGCCCGGCGACACGCAGACCATCGCAAGGCGCGGGTCGCGGCCCGTCAACTCATCGACGAACTGCATCGTCTGCCAGCCTTCCCGGTCCGTGAAACGGGAACCGTCAGCCATCAGGAAACTGTCCACGAATTTCTTCGTGAGGCCAGGACAACCTTGGGTCGGCATCGTAGCGTAAGCGGTGCAGTTGTTGAAGATCGCCAGGGACTGGTCATTCTTGATCGCCAGGATGTACTCGCCGGCGTCCGCATTGGGCTGGGCGAAAAGCATCCGGTAGTCGGAAGCCAGTTTATAGGGCCCTTCGAGCATGATGCGTCCGGCGGCATCAGCAGCCTGCTGCAGATACCAGGAAGCGTCCTTGGCATCAGCGGGCAGCGGTTCGACATACATCCCGGGATGCGAAGACGGATCATGGTATTTGCGGAAGGTGCCTTCGAAGAGGCAGACGCGCGCCTTCAGGGCCAGGGCCGTCCATTTGTTGAGCCGATAGGTGCTCACCGACGCAGGCAGGTTCTCGATGGCATAGTCGAGGTCCTCGATCATATGCTGCATCACAAGCTCGCGGGAGTCGCGGGCCGCATAGAGCGTCTCGGTGTCGGTGTTGTCCACCTCGTGGTCGATCCACGGCACATCGCCGAAGCGTTTGACCTTCTCAAAGTAGAAGTATGCACGGAAGAAGCGGGTCAGCGCCGTATACTTGATGACAGCAGCCTCGTCGTCGCATTTGTCGATGTTACCCAGCAAGGTGTTCATCTTGCGCAGGTCACCCCAGCTCCAGCCACCGCCGGAAATCGGCACGGTGCGGTCGTTGCCGCCGCGCAGGAAAGCGGCGAGATTGAGGTTGAGGTAATGGTCGCTCTGTTCCGTGAACGGTTCCTTGGGCAACAGGTTGTTGTAGAACGTATTGGAGAACAGCTGGAGATCGGTCTCCGTGCGGAAATAGTTTTCAGGGGAAATCGTGGAGAGCGGTGTGCGGTCGAGGTACTCCTCAACTTTGATGTCACAGGCCGTCAGGCCCAGAGCAACCGCGATGAAAGGGATCAGAAAATATCTTTTCATAATGCGTTCCTCCTTTGATTAAAACGTGACGTCGATGCCGAACATCAGTGTGCGCTGCCAAGGATAGCTGATGTGGTCCTGGGCGGCTGCACTACCGCTGTCACGGGTATAGGCTGATTCGGGATCCAGATACCGGGTGTTGGCCTTCAGCGGAGACCAGTAAGCCAGGTTCTCACCGGAGAAATAGAGGCGCACCTTGTCGATGCCGACCTTACGCGTCGCGACCGAGGGCAGGGTATAACCGACCGTCAGGTTCTTGAAACGCAGGTAGCGGATGTTCTGCAGGTAACGGGTGTTGACCCGGGCCAGTTCACCGCCGGTGGCGGAATAGGAGCGCGGGCGCGGGAAGTAGGCATCCGGATTCTCCTCGGACCAGCAGCGCTGGATGAAGTCGCGCTGCAGGAAGGAGACGTAGGAATAGCTGTAGGGGCCCCAGAACATGTAGTTCATGCCGGCGGGATACCAATAATGGTTACCCGTACCCTGGAAGAAGGCGGATACGTCGAAGCCCAGCCAGTCAAAGCCGAATGTAAAACCATACTGGAGGCTCGGCAGGGCATTTCCGATGATCTTGCGGTCACCCGGGCTGTCCACGGTATTGGCACCGGTGCTGAGGGTATTGACCGTCTCACCTTTTCCGTCGTTGTCCAGGTCTACGAAGCGCAGGTCGCCGGCCCTGAATCCGCCGGTCATACGCCCGTTGATCATCGAGCAGTCGAGGACGTTGGTCGTGTAATCCTTCGCCTCTTCATCGGTCTTGAACAGACCGTCGACCACGTAGCCCCAGATCTCACCGTAGCGCATGCCCTCATAGTAGCTCATCGCCAAGGACTTGGTCGGGTTGTCGAAGCGGGTGATGATGGTCCGGAAGTCGCTCAGGTTGCCCCTCAGGTGATAACCGAAGGGATGACCTGCCAGTGTGAACTGGTCGCGCCAGCCCAGGGACAGTTCGTAACCTTCGGTCTTCAGGTCCGCCGCATTGGTCTTGGGCGAATCGGCACCATAGACAGCAGGAAGGTCGGGACCTGTCGTGAGCATGTTGAGGGTATTACGGCGATAGACTTCACCCGTGAAGGTCAGCCGGTTGTTGAACATGCCCAGATCGAGACCGATGTTGTACTGTTCGGCCGTCTCCCAGGTCAGGGCAGCATCCACGGGATTGCTCAGTGTCGCATATTTGGACATCGTGGAGCTTTCTCCGAAACTGTAACCGGCGAAATCATTGATGCTGATCGTACGCAGGTAAGCGAAGTAGTTCTGGGCGCCGGAAGAGGTACGCACTACCTGGTTGCCCAGATTACCATAAGATGCACGTAACTTGAGGTTGTCGATGGTCCCGCGCAGCGGCTGGAAGAAAGGCTCCTCACTGATGCGCCAGCCAACGGACGCCGAAGGGAAGAATCCCCAGCGATGACCCCGCTGGAAACGGGAAGTACCATCATAACGGCCGGACAGTTCAAGGAGGTAGCGTCCCTTGAAGTCATAGTTCAGACGGCCGAAGAAGCCCATGATGGCATACTGGTTCTGGCCGCCGGACACTTCCATGATGGTAGCTCCCTGTGCGTCGGGACCGACGAGGTCCAGGTCAAGCAAGGTTTCGCTGAGCAGATTCTGGCCGCTGCCGGTCAGGTTCTTGCTGCGCCAGTATTCCATGTTCATACCCGCCGTAGCGGAGAAGTGATGGGCATCGGCCCAGGTATGCTCATAATTACCGAAGAAGTTGGCCGAGTGCCGCTGGTAAGTATTGACCGTCTGTGAGAGTTCATCCAGGCCTGCGCCGATCGTGTACTCCTCGATTTCAGCTCCGGGATAACGGCGGAAATCGATATGGTTGGAACGGTGATAGTCGCGGTTCTGGTAGAGACGGTAGGTATAATTGGCCGTCAGGACCAGGTCCTGGAAGGGCGTGACCTTGAGTTCGGTCGTGTTGGAGAAATCGCTGCGGACCTGCTGGTTCGTGTGCTTTCCGTTGCCGAACACGATGTGGCGGCCGTTCGCGACGTTGTAATTGCCTGAAATCATCGGCGTACCATACACCCAGCTGCCGTCCGGGTTCTTCAGCGGATAAGAAGCCAGGGCGTGGCGGGCGGCATAGGCGAAGGAATCCTGGATGGAACTTCCGCCCGGGTAGTCATACGTCGAGCTGAAGAACGCCGTGTTGTTCGAAAGCCGCATATACTTGTTGAGGGCGGCGTCGATCTTCGCGCGCAGATTGTATTTCCGGAATACGTCCGGAGTGAGCTTGATGACACCGACCTGCTTGTCGTAACCGGCAGAGAAGTAATACTTCACTTCCTTGTTGCCGCCGGTGACGGAGACGTTGTGCTGCTGGACGGGATGGCGGTCGTTGTAAAGCTCATGATACCAGTCCGTGTTCGCATAATAGACCCACTGCTTGCGGCCGTTGCGCACTTCCTCGACGACCCAGGGACGGGACGGATCCTCCACCTTGTCATTGACACGGGCGAGGAGTTCGGCCATGTCGTGGTCATTGTAGGTGGTATACTTCTTACCGGCATCTGCCATCCAGAACTTATCCACCGTATAGACAGACCAGTAACCGCGGGTCTCGAAATCGGTCGAGACGGTCGGCTCTTCCCAGCCCCAGCGCCCGCTGTAACGGACCGTAGCCTTGCCGCCTTTTTCGGAACCGGACTTCGTCGTGATCAGGATGACGCCATAGGCGGCGCGCGCACCGTAGATCGCGGCCGCGGAAGCATCCTTGATGACGGAAATGTTGGCCACGTCGTTGGGATTGACGCGGGAGATATCCTCCTCAACCCCGTCGATGAGAACAAGCGGGTCGGCCGAGTTGATCGAAGTGATACCACGGATGTTGAGACTTCCCGAAGAGCCCGGGTTACCGGCCGAAGTCGTGATGTTGAGACCGGCGACGGCACCTTGGAGCATATTGTTCAGGTTGTGTGCCGTACGGTCTTCCAATTCCTTGCTTTCGACGACGGCGACGGCACCGGTAAGGTTGACCTTCTTTTGGGTGCCGTAACCGATGACGACCGTCTCATCGAGGACCATCTTGTCTTCCTCGAGCACAACGGTGACCTGGTTCTGCGTAGCGGGTACCGTGACAGTCGCGCCGTTGTAGCCAAGGCAGGAAATCTCCAGCGTAACGGTTCCGGCAGGCACTTTCATACTGAACGCGCCGTCCAGGTCAGTCACATCGCCGGAAGTCGTCCCTGAAAGGAGCACGGCGGCTCCGATAAGGGGCTCTCCGCCCGGGTCGAGCACGCGACCCGACACTTCCCGGGTCTGGGCGGCCAGGGACAATGAGAATCCCAGGGCCAGGACCAGGAAGGCGAAAACGTGTTTGAGATAACGCATGATTACATTGTTATTGGTTAATAGTATGTGATAGATTATCGCTTATAGCTGTCTGTAGAGAACTCCTTCGGCCGCTTCATCGACTCCGTGGATACATTGCCGAAACGGTCCGTGACCTTGATCTCGAGGGTACTGGTCGCGGAAGAGGCCTTGACGCGGAACATATGGGTGTTGGTGCCGGTCTCGAAATTAATCCCGCCACCATCGGACAAAGAGACATTGGAATCCAGCCTCTTGGCCGTATAGGCGATGATGTGGAGCGGGTCATACTCGGCAGTGAGTTGCGAAACCGTCAAAGGAGCACCGTTCTCCGTGACCTCGATCTTCCACGAGGGGTCGTAATTCCAAATATTGAGATAGACATAATTGTCTCCGCTGACGGAAGACCAGGAAGACGTGTATCGGGAGAGGGCTTCCTTGTGTGCGGCGTTCCCTCTCTGGACATATTTGTCCGCCGTAATCTCTATCCGGTTACGGTCATAAGAGCGGAACTGGTAAGAGGCATCATAGCCCGTGGCCTTGTACACCCACTTTAATGAGGTGCCGTTGATGTCCACGACCGTGTAGCCTCCGGGAGCCCCGTCCGTGCTGATGTGTACGCCGGGGGTAAGATGCGCGCTCCACCACCAGGTGGCGCAGACCGCGCCTGCATTGTGCTCGAAAATGTGGTGGCTGGACATGCGGTCCACATTATAAACCTTGTGCGTATGGCCGGTGAAGACCTGCACCTGGTCGAAGCCGGCGAAGGTCGACTCAAACTGGGCGGCGGGTGACAGGCTGTAACCGCCGGCGGCGGTATAGAGAGGCGCATGCATCGTCACGACGACCGGCGTGGATTTCGGTACAAGGGCGAGATCTTTCTTGAGCCACTCGAACTGTTCGCTGACCAGCGTGCAATTGTAGGTGCGGGTGTAAGCGCCGTCCGTACGGCCGGAGGCGGGCGTCGAATTGGTACACTCGATGTCATCCAGCACGACATAGTGGACCTTCCCGATATTGAAGGAATAATAGGTCGGCGCAACCATCTTCTTGTATTCGGTGACGGTGTCGAAATCCCCCATGGAGTACATGCTGTGGTCATGGTTTCCGATGGTATGGAAGATCTGGATTCCCTTGATGGCATTGGCGTCCGCAAGGTATTCGGCAAAACCATACTTGTTGTCCTTCCAATACAAATCCCAGGTCATGTCGCCCAACGTCAAGGCATAAATCTTGTCGCCAGCATGTGCGGCAGTGTACGTATTGACATCCTTGACGAATTCGTTGAACTGCTTGTTGTCTTCGTTGCGGTTGGCCAGATGGATGTCGCCGAAGACAAGCATCGTGTGCCTGTCCTGACCGGAAACCTTCTTCAAAGAGAAATCGATGCGCTCGACAACGGTCGAGGCTTTGGCTGTCTGCTTATACAGCAACGGCCGGACACCGTCGGAAGGAGCCTCATATCCGGAAGGCAGGGAGACGAACACATAGCCATGTTTCTTTTTGGATGAAAGCTGATAGACGCCCTTCGCGTCGGTCTTCACGACCTCGAATCCATCCGAAACCGCCACCCCGGCCAGCGGGGCGCCGTCACAGGCCACCAGGCCATACACCGTACTTCCGGAAGCCGGCTCGACGCCGTCGCCGGGAATCACGACGCTGACCGTCATCGTTCCCTTGACCACTTCCTCAGATCCGCGGCGGAGGGATACCGTATAGGGGCCGTCCATCAGAAATCCATTCCACAAGTCCTTGATCGATATGGTAAATTTCGTGACGGAAGTCTCTAGAATGGGGCAGGTCCTCTTATCGCCGCCGGAGGCAAGCACGATCTGGTCACTCGCGAGCGGCGCCTTTTGGAACTGCACCCGGAAATCCATTGTCTGCGTCCCTTTCTCCAACGAAATACTTGCCGGAACGGCGAATTCCACATCTTTCAAGGAAGCCTGGGGTTCCTCTCCGGCCGGTGTCTTGCAAGTCGTTACCGCGCAAGAGATGAAAACGATCAGGAAAGGAATCAGAATCTTCAGGTTTTTCATCAGTCTCATTTCTGCATATATTCATTCAAGATAGTATAAAGGTACCATTCTTTTTTGAAATGTAGGCAGTTTTTCATTTTTTCTTATATTTGCAATAAGAACGTGAAACCAAAAACATTCTAAAAATGAAAAAAGTTATCGCCATCGCAGTTGCGGTCCTTTGCTTCGCAACTGTCGCCTCCGCCCAGCCGAAGGCCCTCGGTATCCGTGCCACCTATGGTGCCGAACTTTCCTATCAGCACAATGCCGGTCCCGGCTTCTTCGAGTTTGACGCCGGTCTGTTCGACAAATTTGTGGATCTGACCGCCATCTACGACTTCAACATCGCCCCCATCGGACCCCTCAATTTCTATGCGGGTCCCGGCGTTTTCGTTGCCACATGGCCTGGAGAGAATGTCCTGCACGCCGGCCTTGTCGGACAGGTAGGCTTGGAGTATACCTTCAACTTCCCGCTCCAGATCTCCCTTGACTGGCGTCCTTGGTTCAACTTCGTGGACGGTTTCCACGGATATTACACCGGCGCGGCCCTCGGCCTCCGCTACGCATTCTAATCTGAATCGTCTGGAAAATGTCAGGCCGGTCCCGATGGGGCCGGCCTTATTTTATCGGTCGATCGGCAGCGTTTCCCCCTCACTCTTGGCAACCAGCACAGCCACGC
This sequence comes from uncultured Bacteroidales bacterium, assembly GCA_946405485.1. The sequence goes on from CAMJHJ010000010.1 coordinate 22,108, forward strand.
AAGTATCGCCATAGACATTGACCGCCGTGCGCAGCATATCCAGGATGCGGTCCACGCCGATCACCAGCCCGATTCCTTCCACGGGCAGCCCCACAGCGCTCAGGATGATCGCCATCATCACCATCGCCGACATCGGGATGCCGGCCGAGCCGATGGCGCAAAGGACGGAAGTCAGCGAAATAAGCAGGGTCTGGAGCAGGGTCAGCTGCACCCCGTAGACCTGCGCTACGAAAATGACCGCCACACACTCCAGCAGCGCAGCCCCGTTCATGTTGATGGTCGCGCCCAGCGACACCACGAACTGCGTGATGCCTTTCGAAACCCCATCCTTCTTTTCCACCGCGTCCAGGGTAAAGGGGATGGTCGCACCGGACGACGCCGTGGAGAAAGCGGTCAGCAGCGGGACGCCCATGTTGCGCAGATGCTGCCCGGGACGCACTTTCCCTACGAAACGAAGCAGCAGGGGCAGCGTCACGAAAGTCTGGAACGCCAGGCCCGCCGCGACCGTCAGGACATACAGCAGCATCCCCTTCAGCATCCCCCAGACATCGCCGATCTTGGCGAACTGGACCGCAACCACGGCAAAAATACCCAGCGGGGCGAATTTCAGGATCCAGCCCGTGACTTTCATCGTCAGTTCGTATCCGCCGTTCAGAAAACCCAGCATAGACGCCTGCCCCTCCGGAGAAATGCGGGTCACGAAGAAGCCGATGACCAGTGAAAGGA
>CAMJHJ010000011.1 GCA_946405485.1 uncultured Bacteroidales bacterium
GGCCGGACGGGCTTGTAGCGGGGGACCAGGAGCTTCATCACGACCCAGGAGATCAGGTAGGCGAGGCCGCAGTAGCAGAAGATGATGAAGTAGCCGGCGGGCTTGCCTTCGAAACCGAGGAAGCGGAAGGCGCTGCCGGCCCCTTCGGCGTAGGTGAAGAGATTGCCGGCAATCTTCTGCAGGGCCATCGTGGAAATGCCGCCCGCGAGCGAGCACATGCCCGTCAGGGTGCCGATGGTGCTCTTGGGGAAGAGGTCCGAGATAAAACTGTAGGTGTTGGCGGCCCAGGCGGAATGCCCGGCGGCAGCCAGGCCGATCAGCACGGCGGGCCACCAGGGAGTGGCGAAACGGGCGCCCAGAGGCTGGGCGAGGATGGCCATCAGCGGGAACAGGGCAAAGATGAGCATCGCCCGCATACGTGCGTCAAACGGGTGCATGCCCCGTTTCTCGACGAAGTGCTTGGGCACATAGCCGCCGAAGATGGACAGGACCGTGCAGATGGCGTAGAGCGTGATCAGGAGAAGCTTTCCCTTCGGCGTGGTCGCCTTGGCGCCGAACTCCGTATCGAAATAAGAGGGTGCCCAGAAGAGGAAGAACCACCACACGCAGTCGGAGATGAACTTGTTGAGGATCGCGGCCCAGGCCTGTCGATAACGCAGGCATTCGCGGATCGTCATGCTCTTCTCGGCGGCAAGCGCGGCCTTCTCTGCCGCCTCTTCCGCGTCATCCTGATGGATGTACTCCAGCTCGGCGGCATTCACTTTCGGATGGGACTCCGGCTTATCATACAGGAACACCCAGAAGAAGACCCATACGAATCCCAGGGCACCGATGATGATGAACGCCATCTCCCAACCCAGGTGCTTCGCCAGGGGCGGGATGCACAAAGGCGCGACCAGGGCGCCGACGGAAGAACCGGCGTTGAAGATTGCCGTCGCGAAGGCACGGTCTTTCTTCGGGAAATACTCCGCGGTGACCTTGATGGCGGAAGGGAAGTTGCCGGCCTCACCGAGGGCCAGTACGCCCCGCCAGAACATGAACAGGTAAACGGAGGTCGTCGAGACGGCCAGCGCGATATTGCTTCCGGTCTCGACCGCCTTCAGGGCGGCAGTCGACTCCAGACCGGTCATCGATGCCGTCAGGACGCCGGTGGTGGCGTGCAGGACGGCGCCCAGAGACCAGATGATGATCGAGATGACATAACCCTTCTTAACCCCGATCCAATCGATGAACTTGCCGGCGAACAGGCAGCAGATCGCATAGAAGAGCGAAAAGAAACCCGTGACCGTGCCGTAAGCGGCGTCGGTCCAGTGGAACTCCGGCTTGATGAATTCCTCATAGGTCAGCGAGAGGACCTGACGGTCCATATAGTTGACCGTAGTGGCGAAAAACAGCAGTGCGCAGATCCACCACCGGAAAGAGGTCATCGGAGAGGCGTAATCAGTCTTTTTCATTATAATCGGCGAGAGCCCGGTAGAAGGCCTTTATGTTGTCGACAGGGGTGTGCGGAGGCACGTCGCAGCCGCTGGAAAGGATGAAATTGTCGTAAGGCGCAGTTTTCTCCAGCAGTGCGCTGACGGCGGTGTAGACCTGCTCCGGCGAGGCCTGTTGGAAGACGCCCACGGGATCGATGTTGCCCAGGACCGGCAGGTCCGGCGGGCAAGCCTTCAGAGCTTCCACCATGTCGGCGCGATTGCCGAAATGCAGGGCCCAGGCGCCGGAACGCACCATCGCGTCCGTGCAATGGCCGGTGTTGCCGCAGTTGTGCAGGATGACCTTGAAACTGTCATCCTGGACATCGTCGATAATCTGCTTGACATAAGGGGTGCAATACTGGAGGCAGTCATCATTGGAGATGAGGCCGGCGGCCGGCTCGGCCATGACGACCCCGCTGATGCCGGTTTCCTTCATGGCCCGGACATAAGCGGAGAGGAAGTCCGTGCATTTCTCCAAGAGCGCTGTGACGGTCTCGGGCTCCATGTACATCGACATCATCAGCTCCGACAGGTCAAACAGGCGTCCGGCCAGGGAGAAGGGACCGATACAGCCGCCGTAGACCGGTTTGTCCTGGACGCGGGCGGCGACAAGGCGGTTGGCCTTGAGGTACTCCTGCACGCGGCCCTTGTCGAGCCCCGGGACTCCGAGCGCGGCAACTTCATCCGCGTCATTCACCAGCCGTCCGATGACATTCGGGATCTCATTCTCCGAGAAACGGATTTCGGCGCCGAAGGCCTCAGCCTCCACGGTGAGATCCATGATGGCGGTCACCGCAGCGGCGGGGAAGGCCTCATTCAATGCGCAGATGGCATCCGCATGTACCTGGCCGTCCGTGACGGCTTTCCGTACGGTGCTGCCGATCAACTCGATCCCCGGGTGGGTCATGATGGGGATGGCTAGGCGTTTCTTCTTTTGTAACATCTTGTATTCTTGCAGATTTGACAATGGTAGGGCTGCCGCACAAGACTCTCTCCCAGGGCGAAGAAACCGCTGACAGACTTTTCCGGCGCCATCAGCGAGGAGTCGGAGAGGATGATGCCGCAGGGGCGCTCGGGGAAAAGGGAGAACAGCAGGTGCTGCTCCCGGATATCCCAGTTGCAATAACCGGGACTGTAGGGCATGGAAATCGTTTCGGAGCCGGTGTAGTCCTTCTCCATTTGCGCGACGGTCATTTCGGCGAGTACGGTCCCGATCGAATCGGCGATGAAATCGGCGACGATGTCGTCTTCCGCCTTCAAAGCCTCCTTCGCCTGGTTGTACTCCCAGCCGGCGGTGCCGACGAAAAGCAAGGCGTGCGTCATGCCCTTTAAGTAAGAGCAGATGATGCCCTCGGGGGTGAAGGTCGTGCCGGCGAAACGCACCTGCCGGGGCGAGAGTTTCTCGGCCTCGACGATCTGGTACATGTAGCGCAGCGTAGCCTGGGGGACGAGGCGGTCACGCAGTTGCAAGACCAAGTCCCGCACCCGCTCGTCGGGTACGGAGTCCCGGTATCCCATCGCGAACCACACTTCTTTCTCGGGCAGTTCCTCAGGGGTGATCTGGAAGGCCCGCTCGATCATCAGGAGAGGAGTTTCTTGGCGACTTCCACCGCTTCGTTGGCGTTGGTGCTGAAACCGTCCGCGCCGATGGAGGCGGCGAATTCGGCCGTGACAGGCGCGCCGCCGATCATGGTCTTGACTTTCAGGCCGTCGGCCTTGACGGCGTCGACGACTTCCTTCATGTAATCCATCGTGGTTGTCAGCAGGGCGGACATGGCGATGATGTCGGCATTGTTCTCCTTGGCGGCTTCGATGAAGCGCTCCTTAGAAACATCCGTGCCCAGGTTGACGACCTTGAAGCCGCGGCCCTCAAGCATCGAGGCGACGAGGTTCTTGCCGATGTCATGGAGGTCGCCTTTGACCGTCCCGATGACGACGGTCCCCAGCGTGGTGGTCTGTCCGGCGAGCATCAGGGGCTTCAGGATGTCCAGCGCGGATTTCATCGCGCGGGCGCTGAGCAGGAGGTTCGGGACGAAGACGCGGCCTGCCTCGAATTCCTTGCCGATGGCTTCCATGGCGGGGATCATCGATTCATCGATAATGTCCTGGGGGCTCTTGCCTTCGTCCAGGGAGGCCTGGACGGAGGTCTTGGCGAGGGGTGCCATACCCTTGAAAATGGCGTCGTAAAGAGGGTTCATATCAAGCACGAATTTCTTTCAGTGTATCCATCAGGGCGACCACGTTCTCTACAGGGACGTTCGCCTGGATGTTGTGGACGGTGTTGTAGACGAATCCGCCACCCTTTCCGAAAATGTCGCAGAGTTTCATCACTTCCTCGCGCACCTGCGCCGGTGTGCCGAAGGGCAGGGTCTTCTGCGTGTCGACTCCGCCGCCCCAGAAAGTGACGCGGTCGCCGAATTCATCCTTCAGCCGCTGGGGATCCATGTCCTTGGCTGCGATCTGAACGGGGTTGATGATGTCGAAGCCGGCATTGATCAGGCTGTCCATGAGGGGATAGATGGCGCCGCAGCAGTGCTTGAAGGTTTTCCAGGTGGTGTGCCGGTGGATCCAGTCGTTCATCCGCTTGTAGTAGGGGACATAGAGTTCGTTGAGGGTGTCCACGGAGAGGAACTGGCTGGTCTGGGTGCCGAAATCGGCGCCGCAGACATAGACGACGTCCACGTTTTCCCCGACGGTGTTCCAGATCTTTTCGAGGTTGCGGACGGCGATCTGGGACTGACGGTCGAACATTTCCTTGATATAGTCGGGCCGGCAGACCGTAGACATGTACCATTCGGCGACGCTGCGGATGCCGCGGGGCTCGCGGATGGCCGGGGAAATGATGCGCGCCACATCGCCCAGGGCCATGCCGCCGAATCCGGCGACGACCGCCCTTCCGGTCTTGGCGGCCCGGTCGGTGACGGTCTTCCAGTAGGCAAGCGTCGCTTCATCGATGTCTCCGTATTCCTGGAGGTTGTCTTCGACGTTGAGATTGTCGTCATCGATCTCGCCTTGCTGGCGCTCGATCGAGTCAAAGAAGTAGCAGCGCTCCGGCATGTGGCAGGAAGGCGGAAGAGACTTGTCGCCTTCGGGATAGGAATAGAGGCCGCCATCCTTTTCGGTGAACGAATCCACCATCTTGGCGGGCAGCATCACCACCTGCCCCCAGGGCATGCGGTATTCCTTCCAATTTTCGTTCAGGACGCCGATGGAATTCTTGGGCGCAAAGCAGCCGGCCGTATCGGTCCCGAGCGCTTCAGCCAGGTCATCTTCTATGTAGCCGAGCATCTGCCCGGGCTCATGGACATATACGGGGTGAGGGTCCAGGCCATAATGCTGTCGGAGGGCCTCCACCACCTTGCAATGGATACCGGTCACCGGCGTCGTTCCGAAATCGACCGCGATCCGGTCGGCTTCCTTATGCTCCAGGACGGTTCTGATTCTTTCTTTTCCGGTCATAGTCTCAATGGGGTTAACCTAACAAATATAATTGTTTTTGAGTTGAATTTCAACGGTATGTGTATCATCTCTGCAAAATGTGTATCTTTGTGCCGGATTGCGGTGCCTGGGCCGGTTTTTCCGGCAGGCTCAATAGGGAACCCGGCGTGCATCCGGGACTGTGCCCGCAGCTGTGTCATCCTGAGCGGCTCCTATTCTGAAGCCATTGGGGCGTTTGCCTCGAGAAGGCGGGAGCCGGGAGAAGTCAGAAGACCTGCCGCAGTCAAGTTGAACAAGGGGGCTCGGGGACAAGTCCCGGTAAAAACGTTTTTTCTTTTTTATGAAAAGATTCCTTTTCATTTGTTCGCTCGCGGCCATGGTCCTGACGGGCTGTGAAATTGTCGAGTTCGGCCCGAAGGGCCCGGCTGAAACGCCGTCCAAGGATGAACAGCTGACCGGAACCCAGGTTGATGTCTCCGCCATTCCGGCGGGTATCCGAAAGGTGTTCATGCTGAATGAAGGCGGCATGGGCTCCAACAATGCGACGCTCGATTTCCTGCGTGTCAGTGACGGGAACTATGTCACAGGTGCCTTCCGGAAGATGAATCCGGAGATCAGAGCCGGTCTGGGCGATGTGGGCAATGACGTTGCCGTGCATGGGGACGAACTCTGGGTCGTCGTGAACAATTCCGGTATCGTGGAGGTGCTGTCCGCCAAGGATGAGACGGAGATTGCCGCCATCCGGGTGGCCACGCCCCGCTTCGTGGCTTTCGACGATACGTATGCCTATGTGACTTCCTGGGCCGGCGCTTACGCCAACGGGAATTCAGATGCGGGCTATTATGTGATCACCGATTACAAGAATCCGAAGGGACAGGTGTACCGCATCAATCTCACCAGCAAACGGGTGGAAGGCAGCGTCGAGGTCGGCTACCAGCCCGAGGGAATCGCCCTCAAGGATGGGAAACTGTATGTCGCCAATTCCGGCGGTATCGCCAGCCAGTTGCCTCCGGACTATGCCTATGACAAGACGGTCAGCATCATCGACACCAAGACCTTCACGGTCACGAAGACCGTCGATGTGCAGGTCAACCTCAAAAACGTCTGGTCCGATGGTGCCGGCAACGTCTATGTCAGCTGCCTGGGCGATTACTGGAGCGTCCACTCCGGGCTTTATATGCTCGACAGGAACGATGCCGTCAAGCATGTCTCCGACTATGTGAGCGTTGCTGCCGTGAAGGACGGGACCGTCTATTGCGTCGGTACCGAAGATGAGTTTGACTGGAGCGGCACGCCCAAGACCTGGAAGGCTTTCTCTTGCAAGAACGGGACGAAGTCGGCCCTGTCACTTCCGGTCTCCGCGACGGCTTTGTACAGCCTCTGCGCGCTGGACGGATCCACTTTCCTTGTGAGTGATGCCGGCGATTATTTCAATCCCGGTACCGTGAGCCTCTACGCCAATGGCGCCAAGGCTTGGACGGTCACAGCCGGTGTCTGTCCCGGTCATTTCGCGATCTGGTAGGCGATGGACAGCAGGGATAGCGTCACTGTAGCAACCGTCGCTGCGCGACCCCGCCGTTTTACGGTCCCCCCTCTTATGTTGCCGAGGGTGGCACAGGTTGTCGCAATGACGCTATCCCTGCTGTTGAGCTTCCTTCCACAGGGCTTGTCTGCGCAAGGGACTGACACGCTCTCTGCTGCGGCGGTCTTCTCCGTCAAGGCACGCCCCGTCGTACGGCCTGTCGAGGAACTGTATCTGCCCTCGCAGGTCGCCGCACCTGTCCAGGTGGCCGATGTGCTGCGGCATTTCACCGGCGTCCAGGTAAAGGACTACGGCGGGGTCGGCGGTCTCAAGACCGTGAACGTCCGGAGCCTCGGCAGCGAGCATGTGGGCATCTTCCTGGATGGGATCCAGGTGGACAATGCGCAGAACATGCAGGTGGACCTGGGCCGCTTTTCCACGGCCGGCATCGGCACGGTCGCACTCTTCAACGGACAGAAAAGCCGCCGCCTGCAGACGGCGAAAGAATATGCGTCCGGCGCCGCCGTCCATCTGAATTCGGCGCATCCTGTCTATGGAGATGGCAGCCGGGGACGGGCCAGGCTCCGGGGCGGTTCCTTCGGCACCGTCAACCCTTCCCTGCAGTGGGACAAGGACTTATGGCGCGGCGTGACGCTGCGTACGGCGGCGGAATTCGTCTATAGCAACGGCCGCTACCGCTTCCCATACTATGACACGACCCTGGTGCGGGAGAACGGGGATATCCGCAGCCTGCGCCTGGAGGCTCAGCTGTTCGGGCTGACCCGGCTCGGAGACTGGCAGTTGAGGGTCTATTCCTTCGGGTCCGAGCGGAGCTTTCCCGGTCCGGTCATCCGCCGGGCCCTGGGTTTCCCATTCAGCGCCGAACGGCAGGCGGACCAGGACTTTTTCTTCCAGGGCGGGTGGAACCGGGACTGGACGGACCGGTATTCGACTGCGTTGCGCTTCAAATACGCGGACAATTATACCCATTACGACACCCATCCGGAGAAAAACCCCATGGCAATGCCGTATGACTTGAAGTACCGTCAGCGTTCCGGTTATTTGTCGGTAGCGCAGTCCTATGTGCTGGCGGATCCCTGGTCGGTGGATCTGAGCACGGACTTGCAGCGGAATGCGCTGGACTCGGATGTGGGGCAGTTCGTGACGCCGCGGCGCACGGTTTTCACGGGGGCGCTGGCGACGCGCGTGGCCTGGGATCGTTTCCGGGCGGCGGCGCATCTGGTGTATATGGGTGCCTGGGATCAATTTGATACGCCCAATGCCGGAGGATGGAGCCGTGAAAACGGATACCGGGACGCTTGGATGCCTTCGCTCAGCCTTTTCTGGCAGATCTTGCCCGGACTGGAATGGGATGCATACGCGAAGCGCAGTTATCGCCTCCCGTCTTTCAATGACCTCTATTACAGCCAGATGGGCAACTCGTCGCTGGTCCCGGAGTCAGCGTTGCAGTTCGGGACAGACCTCCGCCTGGCCGGTTCCGGCGCCCCTTGGAGTTATGAGTTCCGCCTGTCGCCTTACTATAACCGTGTGAGTGACAAGATCGTGGCCATTCCGACCTCGTCCCAGTTCCGCTGGACGATGCTCAACATCGGAGTCGTGGATGTGACTGGACTGGATTCCAAGGCGCGGGCCGGTTTCACGGCAGGGGAGTGGAATTTCGAAGGGACACTGCGCTACACCTTCCAGCGTGCCCTGGACCACAGCGATCCCTCCGGTCTGACTTATGGCAACCAGATTCCCTACATCCCGCGTCACAGCGGCAGTGTTTCGCTGGAAGCCCGCTGGCGCTCCTGGTCCTTTGCCTGGGACAGCAGCCTGAGCGGCGGGAAATGGTCCCGGACTGCCAATACGCCGGATTATTACATTGCGCCCTGGTCGCTCAGCGATGCATCCCTGCGGCGCGTTTTCTCTATGAAAGGGTCTGAACTGGCCGTCGCCTTGGCGCTGGGCAACCTCTTCAATACCCGTTACGAAATCGTCCAGGGCTATCCCATGCCCGGATTCAATGCACTCCTTTCCCTAGAATACAATTGGTAAGCCCTATGCTTCTCAGTCTTCTTTATGTCCTTCTTTCCGGCATCGCGCTGCCCGTAGGCGGCATCCAGATGCAATACCTTTGGCGAAACCAGCTGGGTGATGTCTATTCGCTGGGCCTGGGCAGCGCCGCCTGTCTCGGAGCCGCAGCCGCGACGATGTCCGGATGGTGTTCGCTGACCGTCGGCAGTTTCATCTGTACGCTGGTCTGCACGCTGGTCTGCTTCTTCGTCACCCTGAAGGTCAATACCCAGCAGCTCATCACTTTCGGCATCCTGTTCGGGACGTTCATCGGTTCGCTGGGCACCATCGTCGTGACCAACGCTCCGACCGGGGATTTGCTGAAGCAGTATTATCTGTGGGGAGCTGCCAATTTCCGTCTGGAAGGCGTGACGACGGGGGATATCGTTTTCTCGCTGATCCTTTTCGGCATCGGTCTTGCTGCCGCTTTGAGCCAGGCCGGCCTGCTGACCCGGCATTTCAAGGGAGAGACGGAGATTCCCGACTTGGGCAAAGCCTTGCTGCTCCTTGCCATCATGTGTCTGGTAACCAGTGCGGTGAGTATTTGCGGCCCGATCGGCTTCATTTCTTTGGGCGTGCCCAACCTGAGCCGCCTGATTTGCAAGGATACGGATATCCGGAAGCATTATCTGATCTCATCCGCGATGGGGGTCGGCCTGCTGCTCATCACTTATCTCGTGGTTCAGTACGTCAATTTCGGCATTTACCTGCCTGTCAGTGCCACGATGGCCATCCTCGCCCTTCCCCTCATGGCCCTGATCTTCATCAAGGGCAAGGATAAAGCCCCCTCCGCCTGACAATTATGACTTTTCATGCAAAAAAGCTGGCGTCGATGCGCCAGCTTTTTGCGTTGAGGTACCAGGATTCGAACCTGGACTGAGGGAACCAAAATCCCTAGTGCTGCCATTACACAATACCTCAGTTCCGGACTGCAAATATACGAATTATTTCCGTTTTTCCTTGAAATAATCGGAAACCAGCGTAGAGCACTCCCCGGCCAGGATGCCGGACAGGACCTCTGTCCGCGGATGCAGCAGGGAAGGGGAGAACAGCGTATACCCCCGCTTGGGGTCGGACGCCCCGTAGACCAGGCGGCTCAACTGCGCCCAGTTCAGCGCTGCGGCGCACATCGGACAGGGCTCCAGCGTCACATATAGCGTGCAATCCTCGAGGTAGCGGCTGCCCAGGGCTTCCGTGGCGGCCGTGACGGCGATCATTTCCGCGTGTGCGGTCGGATCGTGCAGCTGGTCCGTCATGTTGTGCCCCTTGGCGATGATGCGGCCTTTGGAAACGATGACGGCACCGACGGGAACTTCCCCGTTCCCCAGCGCCTCACCGGCCTCGCTGAGCGCGGCCCGCATGAATCTTTCGTCGTCGTTGCTAAAAATGCTCATTTTCACGGCTTTTTCCGAGACAAATTTAACAATCTTTTTTGTATCTTTGAAAGTTATGCCAGGAAGACTGTTTCTCATAGACGGACACGCCCTCGTATTCAAGATGTACTACGCCTTTCTGAGGCGTCCGATGATCAACTCGAAGGGGGCGGACACTTCGATCCTGTTCGGATTCACCAAGTATCTGCTCGAACTCATCGAGCGCGAGAAACCCACCCACCTTGCCGTATCCTTCGACCCTCCGGGCGGCACGTTCCGGAATGAGATGTATCCCGCCTACAAGGCCAACCGGCCGGAGACGCCCCAGCTGGTCATCGATGCCCTGGAGCCCCTGACCCAGATCGTCCGTGCGATGAATATCCCCGTCCTGATGGAGAGAGGCTTCGAGGCGGACGATGTGATCGGCTCGATGGCCGTCAAGGCCGCTGCGGAAGGCATGGACGTATACATGGTGACTCCCGACAAGGATTACGGGCAGCTGATTTCCGACCATATCTGGCAGTACAAGCCGGGCCGGGCCGGTGGAGACGATGAGATCGTCGGCGTCCCGGAAATCTGCGCGCGATATGGCATCGAGCGCCCGGAGCAGGTGATCGACATGCTGACTATCTGCGGCGACGCATCCGACAACGTGCCCGGAGTCAAAGGTATCGGCGAAGTCTGGGCCGGCAAGCTGGTCTCCCAGTATGGGACGCTGGAGAATATCTATTCGCATATCGACGCCTTGACGCAGAAGCAACGCGATATGTTCGTGGCGTCCAGGCCTTATATCGACCTGAGCAAGAAACTCGTCACCATCAAGACGGACGTCCCCCTGGATGTAACCCTGGACGACATGGCGGTCAACCTGGACTACAGCCCCGTCCTGGCGGACCTCTTCGAGAAATACGAATTCAATTCCCTCAAGCGGTTCATTTCGCACATCGACAAGCGCCATGCCTCCTCCGGGCAGAAGGCCGCGCAACTGGAGGTGGAGGAGACTTCCGCCGTCCAGGTCGCGACCGCCGTGTGCTCATCCGGTCGCTGCGCTTTCGTCGTGGATACCGCGGGTGCCGGCATCTTCGCCCCGGTGACCAAGGTGACGGTCGCCGCCCTGACCAAGGACGGCTGTATCGCCGCCGAGGCGCCCGCTTCCCAGTTCAAGCCCATCCTGGAAGATCCGACCATCATCAAGTTCGGTTTCGATATCAAATACCAGATGGATGTGCTCGCCCACGCCGGCATTTCCATCGTCGGCAAGTTGCGCGACGTGGAACTGATGCACTACCTGCTCGATCCGGAAAAGGCGCACAAACTGGACATCCTTTCGAAGTCTTATCTGGGTGTGGATATCGCCCAGGCTCCTGCGGTCCAGAAGGAAGTGTCCCTGTTCGACGAGGTCGAGGAGGACGAAGCAGGGGAACGCAACCGTTTCCGCGAGGCGGCTGCCATCCTGCTGATCGGGGCCAAGGTCTGGACCGAACTGCAGGACGCCGGCATCGTGGACCTGTATGAGTCTGTCGAGGAACCGCTGATCCGCGTCCTGTCCCGGATGGAGTGCACGGGCGTCAAGGTCGACGTTCCCACGCTGATGGAGTATGCCGATTCCCTGCGCGCAGAGATTGCGGAGAATGAGTCTGTCGTGCGCCAGATCGCCGGCGACCCCACGCTCAACGTCTCTTCGCCGAAGCAGTTGGGCGAGCTCCTCTTCGAGAAACTGAAACTCGACCCCAAGGCGAAAAAGAGCGCCAAGGGCACCTGGAGCACTGATGAAGACACGCTGGTCGAACTGGCGGATGAGAGCCCCGTCATCGACGCGATCCTGGATTTCCGGGCGGCCAAGAAGCTGCTCTCCACCTATATCGAACCATTCCCGAAGTATATTTCACCCGTCACCGGCCGTATCCATACGACCTTCAACCAGGCGCTGACTTCAACGGGACGTCTTTCTTCGTCCAATCCCAACCTGCAGAACATACCGATCCGTACCGACCGGGGCCGCTATATCCGCAAGGCCTTCGTTGCCCAGGATCCGGAGTCTGTGATCGTATCGGCGGATTATTCGCAGATCGAACTGCGCATCATGGCGCATCTGTGCGGCGATGAACACTTGATCCATGCGTTCCGGGAGGGGATAGACGTCCATGCAGCCACGGCGGCCAAGATTTTCCACCTGCCTGTGGAAGCGGTCAGCGCAGATCAGCGCCGGATCGCAAAGACGGCCAACTTCGGGATCATGTACGGCATTTCCGCCTTCGGTCTGGCCCAGCGCCTGCGCATCCCGCGCTCCGAGGCGAAAAAGATCATCGACGATTATTTCGCGTCCTTCCCGGCCATCCGGTCCTTTATCGACCGGACTGTCGCCGCGGCGCGTGAGAACGGTTATGTCGAGACGCTTTTCGGACGGAGGAGATTCATCCCGGATATCAATTCCAAGAACCTGACGCTCCGCGCCCTGGCTGAGCGGAATGCGGTCAACGCGCCCATCCAGGGGACTTCGGCGGATATCATCAAGATTGCGATGATCCGGATAGACAGGCGCCTGCGGGAGTCCGGCATGGCGGCCCGGATGGTCCTTCAGATCCACGACGAACTGCTCTTCGAAGCGCCCCAGACGGAAGCGGAGGCCTTGAAGGAAATGGTCGTCTCCGAAATGGAAGGCGTGATCAAACTCTCGGTCCCTCTGACAGTAGAATGCAAAGATGGAAAAAACTGGCTTGAAGCCCATTGATGAGCAGGTACGCCGCGCGATCGCAGGCGACGGGACGGCATTCACCGCCCTGTGGGACACCTATATCGCGCAGCTCCGTGCTTATATCAAGGGCTGGCTGAAACAGCTGGACGATCTCCACGTGGACGACATCTGCTCCCGCAGTTTCGAGAAGGCTTTCCGCCAGATCGGCAGTTACGATCCGTCCAAGAGCCAGTTCTTCACCTGGCTCAAAAGCATCGCGCACAACACGGCCCTGGACCTGCTTGAGCAGGAAGGACGGGTCCATCCGCATAACCAGACGGTGTATCTGGACGACGAGGTGTTCTCCGGCTCCGTGTCGGATTCCCTGCCGGATGAGGAGGATTCCCCGTTGGATTCGATTATCCGCACGGAGAATGCCGAAGCCACGGAACGCTATATCGAAGCCCTTCCGGACCTGTACCGGGAGATTGCACGCAAGCGGCTCGTGGACGGGATGCAGTACAAGGAAATCTCCGAAGAACTGGGCATCGAACTCAATACCGTCCGCACCCGCATCCGCCGGGCGCGGCAGATCATCGACAAACTCAGCAAGGAGGGAGACAATGACGTTTGACGCATTCAAGGCTATCTTGCTGGAGGCGTTTCCGGATGTGAAGGCGGACCAACTGGACCGTTTCAGGAGGATGGAGGCGCTCTATCAGGAGTGGAACGCCCGGATCAACGTGATCTCCCGGAAGGACATGGACGCCCTGTACGACCATCATGTCCTGCATTCCCTGGCCATCGCGAAGTATGTCTCGCTCCTTGGGGAGGGTTTCCGCCCCGACGAACCGCACACGGTGCTGGATCTCGGGACCGGGGGTGGATTCCCCGGTATCCCGCTGGCGATCCTGCTTCCGCAGTGGCGTTTCACTCTCTGCGACAGTGTGGGCAAGAAGACCCTTGTGGCGCAGGCGGTCGCCGGGGCGCTGGGCCTGGAGAATGTGGAAGTGGTCAACGCCCGGGCGGAGTCTTTACAGGAGACCTATGACTTCATCGTCTCGCGTGCCGTGACCACCCTGGACCGTTTCTTCTCTTGGATCGAAGACAAGTTCACGAAGGGGGTTTTTTATCTGAAAGGGGGCGATATCAACCCCGAAATCTCCGATTTGCTGCGTAAGTTTTCGCTCCAACCCTCGGCTGTACATGCCTGGAAGGTGGATTCATGGATCAAGGATGATTATTTTTCGGAAAAATTTGTGATTCATATCGAAAAAAACTACCTTTGCAGTCCCAAAAGCGCAAAATATAAAAATAAGAGATAATGAAAAGAACATTCCAACCCTCCAATCGCAAGCGTGTCAACAAGCACGGCTTCCGCGAGCGTATGAGCACGCCGAACGGCCGCAGGGTCCTTGCAGCCCGCCGTCGTCACGGACGTAAGAAATTGACTGTATCTTCCGAAGACAGATACTAGCCTTCATCAGCATCTGAAAGAAAGAGGATGGCCAAACGGCCATCCTCTTCTGTTATTCTTCCGGAAGGAACATCGGGTCCCAGGCGGGCAGCAGCTCGGGCTTGCCGTCAAGCAGCTTCAGGATGTCCGCAGGGACGTATTTCCTCTCGACGACCAGGCGGAACATATACTCGTCAAACCAGCGGTCGGTCATGATGAGTTTGCCCTTGTAGCCGGTCTGGCCCCAGCTGTTCTCCACCATCCATTTGACCGGTTTCCCGTCCTTGATGTCCACGGCGATCAGGTTCATGGCATGGGAGGAGCCGCTGGCATGGGTCTGGATGCGTTCTTTCTTGTCCATCCCGAACTGTATGCCGAGCAGGGACTCGTAGTCGAAATTGTCCAGGTCGGCGACACCCTTGGCGCGGTCGAGGCACTTGCCGACATCGCAGGAGAAATACATGGCATTGCCGTCCTTGATGGAAGCGATGGCCATCTCTTTGATGCGCTCGACGGGAAGGTTGACGTAGAGCCAGTTGTCACCGTCGTAGACGTGGCGGTCGTATTCGATTTCGTAAGTCTTGTAATAAGGGCGGCTGGGGTCGTTCATCAGCATCACATAGCCGCCTTCCAGGTCCGTGCCCACGAACTCCTTATAGAAGGACTGGGGCGTGTAGGTCTTTGTGCTGACCCACTCGTCCTTGCTGTTGTAGCGGGTCCAGCTGAACTCGCTGGGCGGGGTGCCGAGGCAGATGCAGAGGACCCGGTAGATTTCCTTCAGCATCCCGACCTTCATCCCCTCCAGTTCGCTTTCCAACCCTTTGGCTGCGGCTTCGGCCTTCTTTCCTTTCAGTTTCGCGTTCTTTTCCAGTCCGGCCTCATAGGCTTGACGGAGCCGGAGACCATCTTCGCGCAGTTTGGTGCGGATCTGGCCGGACATCGCGGATGTATTCTCAGAGCAGAAGGACTCGGGCATCACCTCCGCAGGCACGAGGCCATACTTGGTGACCAGGTTGGATACGCCGGTAAACTGCCCTCCGTCACCGATGGGATGGGAGAAGAGCCAGTCCACCGTGCGGTCGTCGGCAGGCAGGTCTCGGGTGTCGATGATGCCTTGCAGGAAAAGATTCGCCTTCTCCAGCTGGTCATAGAAGAAAAGATAGTTCTGGGAGAATTGGAAATCGCCCAGGTCGTGTTTCTCGATGGCCTTTGCGCGCAGGACATTCAGCCCGGAGAAGAGCCAGCAGCGGCCGGAAGACTTCTGGTTGGTGATGCCGCGGGTCTTGACCTGGTCCGAGAAATGGGTGTCGATCATCGCGACGTTTTCGGCATTGGCCGCAAGTGTGGCCATCGGGGTCGTGTTGAGGGCGTTGCGGACCGCCTTGTCTGCGGCGGTGCCCTGGTAGCCGGTGCGGATCTCGGCAAGGACCGCCTCAGAAAGACCGCCGTTCTGTGCTACTGCGCCGGAGATGACCGCCAGCAAAAGGGCGGCGAAGGTGAAGAATCGTTTCATATCATTCGTTGATGTTGTCGATGAATTCAGCCGGGATGATGGACTCCTTGCCGGTAGGGGAAAGACGGGTGCCGGTCTTGATCTTGGCGGTGGAGCGTTTGGGCGCCAGGCCGAGGCGCTCAAGCTTGCCGATCTTCTTGACCACGGACTGGTTGGACTCGATCAGCTTCTTGCGGGACTCTTCGTATGAAGCCGTCGCTTTCTTCAGGGCGTTGCCCACATCGGCGTAGGCGCCCATCCAGCCCTTCAGCTGGCCCATCAGCTCCTCGGCGGTCTTGTATACCTCTGCGATGTTTTTCTCCTGGTTATACTGACGCCAACTCATCTGGATCATGTTGAGGACGATTGACAAGGTCATCTGGCTGACGATCAGCACGTCGCTTGCCTTGGCGGCCTGCCAGAGGAGGGGATCTTCCTCCAGCATCAGCCGGAATGCGCCTTCCATAGGGATAAACATGATGTTATAATTGACCTTGGTCTTTCCGTCCGGAACATAGGAGGCGTAGTCCTTCCGCTTCAGTTCGTCCACATGCTTCCGGACACTGGCCATATGCTCGTGCGCATATTTCTGGCGCTCTTCGACCGTTTCCGCATTCATGTATTTGTTATAGGCGGTCAGGCTGACCTTGGAGTCGATGATGACGAGGGTGTCGTCGGGATAGAGGACCATCACGTCGGGGATGAGGGTACTGCCGGTGTCGCTCTTGATCTCATGGCCGTTCTCATCGGTGATGACGCCCTGCGTGATGAAATGGACGCCTTCCTCGAGACCGGAACTCTTCAGCAGGTCGGTCAGCAGCATCTCTCCGAAATCCCCCTGCACCTTGGAATAGCCGGTCAGGGCGTTGGCGAGGTTGCGCGCCTCGTCACCGACCGTCTTGGACTGCTGCATCACCTGCTCGATGAGCGTTTTCATGGCGCTGCCCTGCTCGGCCGAGCTGAGGCGCGTGTCTTTCATCGCTTGGTCCATGGCGTCGAACTTGGCCTGGAGGGGCTTGAGGAGCTCCTCGATCCGCTTGCTGCTGAGTTCGTTGAAGGCGGCGCTGTTCTCGGCTCCGATAGCTTTGAATGCATCCTTCAGCGACTCCCGCTGGTCGGCGATGACCTTGGCGAAACGGGTCTCCTGTTCTTTGGCGTAACGCTCCATCTGCTCCGTCTGGGCGCGGGTGCTCTGCAGCAGTTGCTCTTTCTGCTCGGCGAAAGCCTTCTCTTTCTGCTCGTCCAGCAGCTGCTGGGCCTCGATATGCGCATTATACTTGCTCTCGAGGGAGGAACGCTGCGAAGTGAGCGCGATGATGCGCTCGTTCAAGGCCGCCTTCTCCAGGGTAAGGCCGGAGATGCGGTCATTGAGCAGGTCCTTCTCACGGTTATTCCGCTCCGCGTAGAAGAAGAACAGGACGATTGCGCCGATGATGGCGATGCCCAGGAAGACAATGAGTGCGATATTCCACATAGGATCAGGATGATTTAGTCAGTTCGGTCTGCCCTTCCTTGTACCAGGTCGCCACGGGCAGGAGGGCGATCAGGTAGCCGATCAGCGCCACGCCGGCCGCCGTGAGGACGATATCCGTCCATTGGACGATGACCGGATAGCTCTTGACCAGGAAATCGCCCGGCATCTTGACGAAGCCGAACCGCTGCTGGAGGAAGGCCAGACCCAGTCCGGTCAGCAGGCCGGCCACCAGGCCGAGCAGGGAAATCAGCCAGCCTTCCAGCACGAAGATGCGCCGGATCAGGCGGGGCGGGGCGCCGAGGCTTCCGAGCGTCCCGATGTCGTCCTGCTTCTCGATGATGAGCATCGACAGGCTGCCGAAGATGTTGAAGGCGATGATGATAATGATGAAGATGAGGATGAGGAAGATGGCCGCCTTCTCATATCGCATCATCTTGTAGAGCGATTCATTTTGCCGGAAACGGTCCTGGACCCGGAAAGCGGGTCCGAAACGCTCCTGCATCTCGCGGATGAAGCGCCGCTGCTCCCGTTGCGACATCCCATCGCGGAAACGGACCTCGAGGGCGGAAATCTCTTCCTCGTATTTCAGCAGCTCCCGCATCCGGTCGATCGGCAGGAGGATGAGGCGGTTGTCATCGTCCGCATTGAAGGAAATCAGGCAGGAGGGACGCGCCTTGACGCTGTGCAGGGTCGCAGCGGGATTGCTCAGGGAAATGCTTTTCTCCCGGTCGGGGTAGAAGATCTCCAGGGGAGCGACGAAATGCGGGCTGATGCCCATCTTGCCGGCCAGCCCCGATCCGACCGCGCACATCGGGATCTCCCCGTGGCGGAGGCGGAACTCCCCGACGCGCACATGGCCGTCGAGCCGGGCTTTCTCCTGGAAATCGTCCTCGACGCCCTTGGCGGTCGCTACATCCTGCCGTCCCTCGTAATTGATGAATACGCTCTCTTGCAGGATGAAGGAGGTGCTGGCGACTTCTTCCCGGCCGTAAAGCCAGTCGAAAGCTTCTCCTTCCGGGAGGAATACCTTGCCCTCCGACGGCTTGATGAGCGCGTCGGGAGCGAGATCGTCCAGGTTCTGGCGGATCAGGGAGTCAAAGCCGTTGTAGACGGAGAGGATGATGACCAGGGCGGCCGTCCCGATAGCCATGCCGATAGCGCTGATCGCAGAAATGATGTTGATCACATTGTGCGATTTCTTGGCGAAAAGATATCTTCTGGCGAAAAAAAACGGCAGGTTCATTCCGGGACGCGTATTACCATACAAATATACTCTTTTGCCGTTAATTTCAAAAGGCCGGTTACCTCGCGGCAGCCGACCTTTGAACGTGTACTAAAACCTAAACCTGCCTTATAGATGCAGGGTCCGTTCCAAACGTTGCACGGAAAAACAAAAAAAGGCCGGAAAAAATCCAGCCTTTTGTCTTCTGTGTCAGGAAATTATTTCTTAGCTACCTCGACGGAAACCTTACGGAACTCCTTAAGGTCCTTCATGAGGGCCAGAGCGGCCTTGCGGGCGCGGGCGCCGGCGGCCTTGTTTCCCTTGACAACCTGAGCTTCGGCGTTGACCTCGAACTCGGCGATTTCAGCCTTGATCTGTTCTACAAGCTTTTTCATAATGATGTTAATATTAGTAAATTAGAGATACAGTTCTTCTCATTCGGTCGCAAGGTAGGAAATACTTGAAATAATTGCAAATTTTTTTGAAAAAATCATTCATTCTCCGTCTTTTGCGGCTTTGAATTAAGAAAACTCATCGCAAAATCGGGTCCTGCCGTGCAAAAAGTCTGTATCCCGTCGCGTATGCGCAAACCGGTCCGGGCGATCTGCTCTTCCTGCTCTTCGCTGAGTTCGCCCAAGACGAAGTCGACCTGCTCCCCGGGATGGAAGTCATTGCCGATGCCGATGCGGATACGTGCGAACTGTTTCGTCCCCAGGCATTCCTGGATGTTTTTCAAACCGTTGTGGCCGCCGTCGCTGCCTTGGAGCCGCATCCGGACCGTGCCGAAGGGCAGGTTCAGGTCGTCGCAGATGATGACCACGTTGGAAATGGGAAGCTTGATCTTCTGGATCCAGTACCGTACGGCGTTGCCGCTGAGGTTCATGTAGGTCGACGGCTTGAGAAGGTGGATCTTCCTGCCTTTGTATGAGACGGTGGCGACGGAGCCGTAACGCCCAGGTTCAAAAAGGATATTGGATGCCTGCGCCCAGGCATCCAATACCATGAATCCGAGATTGTGCCTCGTATGGGCGTATTCGTTTCCGATGTTGCCCAATCCGACGACCAGATAGTTCATACCGGGATCGACAATCTCTTTCTTTCTCCGGAAGAAGCACATTACTCTTCGGCGGGAGCCTCAGCCACGCTGTTGCGGGTGGACTTGACGCCGCAGATGACGGCACCCTTCTGGGTGAGGATGGTGACATTCTCCACCTGGAGGTCGCCAGCCTTGAACTGCTGGTCCAGCTGCAGGGGAGTGATGTCGATCGGGAGAGAGTCAGGCAGGTCGGCCATCTTGGCGCAGACCTTCACCTCACGGAGAAGCTGGTAGAACTTACCACCCCTCTGCACGCCGGCGGCGTGACCGGAGATGACGAGCGGGACCATGATCGCGATGGGCTTCACCTCGTCGACGGCGAGGAAGTCCACGTGAAGGCACTCGTCGGAGACGGGATGCCACTGGAGCTCGTGAAGGACGGCGGTATAAGCCTGGCCATTGTCAAGCTTAAGGTCCACGATGTAAGACTTCGGAGTGTTGGTGAGGCCCTTGAGCTCCTTCGCGTCGACGGTGAAGAGGACATTGTCCATACCGAGACCATAAAGGTTGCAAGGGACGAGGCCCTGACGGCGGAAAGCCTTGATGACGGCTTTGTTGGCGGCCTGACGGATCTGGCCTTTCAATTCAAAATGCTGCATTGTCTGTTTGTTAAAATGTGTTACTCAGGCTGTCAAAAGCAGCCCCCATTGCACCAAAAAGCGCGGGGCTTTTTCAAAATGCGCGGCAAAGATAGGAAAAAAATCTTATTGGACAAGCGAAGTCGCTTTGTTCCAGGCCAATGTCTTGTAATATGCGTCCAGATAAGCGCTGCCGTCGTTGGGCAGATACATGCTCAGGCCGCAGAAAGCCCGGAAGACGAAACCGCCGGAATGGGGCATGAAAGCCTGGGTATGCACTTCGTAGATGACACATTGCTCCAAAGCCCTGTCGACGGCGGAAGATCCCGCTCCGGCTTTGTTCAGGATGTCCTTCAGGTCATAGAACCAGTGGCGGGAGGCACGGAAGAAGGGTTGCACGGCGGAGGGCTTGACGGCTGCGATGGCGGCTCTCCCTTCCTCGAAAGCGGTCCGGCAGGCGGAAGCGAGCGCATCCAGTTTGCTGCAGTCGATCAGGGAGTAACAGGCGGACTGATAGTCCCCGGACATGGCGGAATAGGAGTCGAAATAATCATCCATGACGCCCTGGATGTCGGGATCGCCATCTTTCAGGAGACGGGCGGTGACTTTCGAATAATCCAGACCAAAAGACAGGATTTCCGTCGGGGAAAAACCGATCCGGTCGCATTTGTCTTTCAGCTCATAAGCCACCTCGACGCAGCCCATGAGGCAGACGTCCATGAGGATATAGTCGAAGTGGAACGGGAGGCCGGCAGCCAGGTCCTTGATGTCCATCTCATAGACATACAGGGTGCCGCCTTCGTTGACACGCTCTTCCGCGAAGGAACGGACCTTGGGCCCCGGCAGCGGCTCCGTCTCTTCGAAGGGGACGGGACCGGTGGGGAAAGTGATGCGGGGCGCCGCCTTGGCCCCTGTCCCACCCGCAGAGACTTTGTATTTGTCGGGATGGGCGAAATAGTCGACGGGCAGCCAGCCATTGCCGTGGGAACCGAGGATCAGCCCGTAGTGGTCGGACTTGAAAGTCTCGGCGACATAGTTCAGGCTGCGGGACATCACTTCCTTTTTCGTCAGCAGGTCGCTCTCCCCGAGACGCATGAGCGTGTCCAGGACCGGCATGCCTTTCTTGTCTTTGTAAAGGCGTATGATGCAGGGTTTCGTCTTGATTCCGTAGAGCCCGTATGAGGTCGGCTGGTGGCTGATGATCACGATGGCCTTATTGTCCCCCGCGGCAGGGAGGTCGCCTTGCTTGAGCTCGTTGATGTCAGCCTGCAATTCCTCGGACAGGCTGTTGCGGCCCGCCTGGTAAAGGATCAGGACCTTGTCGTACTTCTTTTCCTTCTGCTTCCCGCAATTCCCTTCACAGCCGCTGCACAGAAGTGCGACGGCGAGCAGTACGACGATTGCTTTCAATCCTTTCATATCCGTGCAAAGTTAAGATAAATTGACTAAATTTGCACTGATTTTGTATATATCGAACAGAAGATGAAGAATTTTGTACAGGAACTGACCTGGAGAGGCATGATCCAGGATATCATGCCCGGAACGGAAGAGAAGCTGATGGAAGGCCCGCAGGCCGCGTATGTCGGAATCGATCCGACGGCGGATTCGCTGCATATCGGCCATCTCGTCAGTGTCATGATACTCAAGCATTTCCAGAACTGCGGGCACAAACCTTATGCCCTGGTTGGCGGCGCGACCGGCATGATCGGAGACCCTTCGATGAAGTCAGCCGAGCGCAACCTCCTCGATGAGGAAACCCTGAACCACAACGTCGCCTGCATCAAGGCGCAGCTCGCCCGTTTCCTGGACTTTGACTCCGACGCCCCCAACAAGGCCGAACTCGTGAACAACTACGACTGGATGAAGGACTACACCTTCATCAATTTCATCCGCGACATCGGCAAGCACATCACCGTCAACTACATGATGGCGAAGGACTCCGTCAAGAAGCGCCTGCAGCGTGACTCCTCCGAAGGCATGTCCTTCACCGAATTCAGCTACCAGCTGATGCAGGGTTATGATTTCTACTGGCTGTGGAAGCACAAGGGCTGCGTCCTCCAGCTGGGCGGCAGCGACCAGTGGGGCAACATCACCACCGGCAGCGAGCTGATCCGCCGTATGGACGGCGGCGAGGCCTTCGCCCTCACCTGCCCGCTCATCCGCAAGGCCGACGGCACCAAATTCGGCAAGACCGAGAAAGGCA
>CAMJHJ010000012.1 GCA_946405485.1 uncultured Bacteroidales bacterium
TGTCGGCGATCGTCGTGTCCTCGGTCTCACCGGAACGGTGGGAGGTGACGGTCGTATAACCGTGACGGTGCGCCATCTCGATGGCGTCGAGGGTCTCGGTCAGGGAACCGATCTGGTTGACCTTGATGAGGATGCTGTTGCCGGCACCCATCTCGATGCCCTGCTGCAGATACTTCACGTTGGTGACGAAGAGATCGTCGCCCACGAGCTGGCAGCGGTCGCCGATGGCCTTGGTGAGCTTCACCCAGCCTTCCCAGTCTTCCTCGCTGAGGCCGTCCTCGATGGAGTCGATCGGGTACTTGGTGATGAGCTGCTTGAGGTAGTTGATCTGCTGGTCGGTGGTGAGCTTGCGGCCGCGCGGATCCTTCTTCTTGCCGTCCTTGAGCTGCTTGTAGTCATAGTAGAACTTGCCGTCCTCCTTGAAGCAGAACTCGGAAGCGGCGCAGTCCATCGCGATGGTCACGTCCTTACCGGGCACATAACCGGCGCCTTCGATGGCGGCGATGATGCAATCCAGCGCGTCGTTGATGCCCTTAAGGGCAGGAGCGAAGCCACCTTCGTCACCCACGGCGGTGCTCAGGCCACGGCCCTTCAGCACCTTCTGCAGCGCGTGGAAAACCTCGGCGCCCATACGGACGGCCTCAGCCTCATTCTGCGCACCGATCGGACGGATCATGAACTCCTGGAACGCGATGGGAGCGTCGGAGTGGGCACCGCCATTGATGATGTTCATCATCGGGACGGGCAGGACATAAGCGTTGGTGCCGCCGATGTAGCGGTACAACGGCATGCCGAGCTCAGCGGCAGCAGCCTTCGC
This sequence comes from uncultured Bacteroidales bacterium, assembly GCA_946405485.1. The sequence continues at coordinate 818 of CAMJHJ010000012.1, forward strand.
AACGGCCAGGGAAACGCCGAGGATGGCGTTGGCGCCCAGCTTGGACTTGGTCGGGGTGCCGTCCAGCTCGATCATGGCCTTATCGATGGCACGCTGCTGCGTGGCATCCATGCCGATGATCTCGGGAGCGATGACCTTATTGACATTGTCAACGGCCTTCAGGACACCCTTGCCGCCATAGCGCTTCTTATCGCCATCGCGCAGCTCGAGGGCCTCGTTCTCACCGGTGGAAGCACCGGACGGAACAGCGGCGACACCGACAAAACCGGAATCAAGCGTAACTTCAACTTCGATGGTGGGATTTCCACGGGAATCAAGGATCTCCCTACCGAAAACGGATACAATCTGCATAATGTTTCAGTATTTTAAAGAGTTTGTTTTCAATTGCGGCGCAAATATACGAAATCAAAAGAAGAATGTCAATTCTTCTTGACAGGATCGCAGGTCAGTCCGACCCCCAGCTTTTTGAAGATCTTCTGGTCGACTTCGCTCAGCATCACGGTCGAATGCACCTGGCATCCTTTCAGCTGCGGCAGGCAGCTCAAAGCCTTGCTGCAGTTCTCATCCTGGGTGCTCAGCATCGACAGCGCGACGAGGACCTCGTCCGTGTGCAGGCGCGGGTTGTGGCCGTGCAGATAAGTCACTTTGGTCTTCTGGATCGGCTCGATCATCGATTCCGGGATCAGCTTGACATGATGGGGAATGCCGGCCAGATGCTTGGTCGCATTCAGGATCAGGGCGGCGCTGGGGCCGAGGAGCGCGCTCGTCTCGGCGCTGATGAGCGTCCCGTCCGCGAGTTCGATCGCGGAAGAAGGTACGCCGGAGAGCGCCTTGCGCTCGCGTGCGGCGACCGTCGTGCGGCGATAAGCGGTATTGATGCCGGCCTGCTGCATCAGCAGCTTGATCTTGTTGACCTCGGACTCGTTGTCAGCCCCGTCCGTGAATTTGCAGAGGGCCGTGAAATAACGGCGGATAATCTCATCGCGCGCGGCGGCGCAGCAGACATCCTCGTCGGACATGCAGAAACCGACCATGTTGACGCCCATATCCGTCGGGGACTTATAAGGATTCTCGCCATAGATGCCCCGGAAAAGCGCATCCAGGACCGGGAAAATCTCGATATCACGGTTGTAGTTGACCGCCGTCTTGCCGTAGGCTTCCAGATGGAAGGGATCGATCATGTTGACGTCGTTCAGGTCGGCCGTAGCAGCCTCGTAGGCCATGTTGACCGGGTGCTTCAGCGGCAGGTTCCAGATCGGGAAAGTCTCGAACTTCGCGTATCCGGCCTTGATGCCGCGGGTGTTGTCCTGGTAGATCTGGCTCAGGCAGGTGGCCATCTTGCCGCTGCCCGGACCGGGCGCCGTCACGACGACCAGCGGGCGGGTCGTCACGACATAGTCGTTCTTGCCGAATCCTTCCTCCGAATCAATGAGCGCGACATTGTGCGGATAACCTTCGATCGTATGGTGGTAATACACCTTGACGCCGAGCCGCTCCAGCCGCATGCGGAAAGCGTCTGCGCTGGACTGGCCCGTATAGTGGGTGATCACGACGGAACTGACCAGCAGGCCCCGGGACGTAAACTCGTCCCGCAGGCGCAGCACATCTACGTCATAGGTGATGCCCAGGTCCTCGCGGATCTTGTTCTTTTCGATGTCGACAGCGCTGATGACGATGACGATTTCAACCTCGTCACTGAGCTGCATCAGCATCTTGAGCTTACTGTCCGGCTCAAAGCCCGGCAGCACGCGGCTGGCGTGGAAATCATCGAAGAGTTTGCCTCCGAACTCCAGATAAAGCTTGTCCCCAAATTGAGCGATACGCTCCCTGATGTGTTCCGATTGGATCTTGAGGTACTTGGCGTTGTCGAACCCGTATTTCATAAGAAGGATAAATCAATACGGGTTACAAAGCTAATTTTTTTTATCGGATTTTGCAAAAGCATTCGTGCAACTTCGTTATATTTGTAATGATGAAAAGAATATGGATTTACGCCCTCGCCGCCCTGGCGCTCGTATCCTGCGTCCGGGAGCTCCGGCCCGAGCCCGTGGTCGAATCGGACGACGGGTTGGTCGAACGGACCTGGACGGTGTCCTTCGGCCCGGAGACCCGGGCGACTCTGGACGAAGGGCTGTGCCCGGTTTGGGAAGTCGGAGAGAAACTTTCCATCTATGACCCCGTCATTAATACCGGCCGGGCTTTTACCGTCACCTCCGTCTCAGGGCACCGGGCCACCATCACGGGACGGATCAGCGACGGAGACTTTCCCATCAATGCCATCTATCCATCCAAGAGCGCCGGCGCTTGGACCAAAGAAGGCACCAACCGGCCCAAACTGCCTGCCACACAGAGCATCCCGAGTGGACGCAACGTCTGCCCCGACGTGCTGGTTTCCATGGCCAGCAGTGAACACCAGGATGAACTCCTCGTTTTCCACAATGCCGTCTCCCTGTTAAAATTCCGGATCGCCAGGGAAGGTTTATCCACGGTCCGTTTCGATCTTTCCGGTGACACGGCGAAACAATATTCCGTTTCTGCGGCAGAAGGCACTTTCGCGTTGGGTGACTATTACCTTGCCGTCGACCCCGCCTCGTACTCAGGCATCAGCGTCACTTGTTACACAGGCTTTGACTGCGAGTATACGAAAGCCTCAGACAAACCGTTGGAGGCCAAGCTGAACGGTATCCTGAACCTCGGAACCGTCTCTGACGGGAAAGCCCGGCGCACCTATTCCATAACCAGCGAGAAAAGCTATGCCACCCAGCAGGCTCTGATTGACGAAACAGGCATTTTAAACGGCTTGAGCTCCTTGACAGCGTCGCTCGCCAATCTCGCATTAATTACCGGATTCCCCTTAAGAAATACTCCGGTCCACGCATTCAACATCACCCATCCCTCCGCCGATCCGCAAGGAAGGCCGGTCACCCTTTCCGCACGGATCTATATTCCGGAAGCCGCCCTCAACGGGGAAAAGGCGCTCGACGGCATCGCCATCGCCAACCACGGGACGATCGCTTCCAACCCCGAATGCCCCACGATGTCGGGTGATTTCGAGGCGATCTTCGCCTGGAAGAACTATGCGATCGTCATGAGCGACTATTACGGATTCGGAGCCAGCAAGGACCGCCCCCAAGCCTTCCTGGACCCGGAAACCACCGCAAGGGGGACCTTGAACGCCTATTATGCCGCCTTGCAGCTGATGGAGGACAGGAATGTCAGCGTGGGTTCCGTACGTTTCAATTTCGGTTATTCCCAAGGTGGATTCAACACGCTTGCCAACCTCCGGTACCTGAAGGAGCATCCGGAGCTTGACCTCAAGTTCACAAAGTCTTTTGCCGGCGGTGGGCCCTATGACGTACCTGGGACTTGGAGCAGTTACCTGACCGGTAATTTCGGCAATGCGATCGGCTTCATCCCGCTGACCCTGGTGAGCATGAATGAATCGCAACAGCTGGGGCTTGATTATGCCACGCTTTTCAAAGAGCCGCTGCTGTCCAACTGGCGAGAGTGGATCCTTTCCAAGAAATACAATATGGCCACTATCAACAGCAAGATCGGACAGGTGGGGATCGCAGACATCCTGACCGCCGACATGGTTGCTGGGCGGGGGACGTCCTACGAAACCATCATGGCAACGGCCGCCCGATATTCCTTGATCTCAGGATGGGAACCGGATGCAGACAGCCGGATCTGGATCTATCACTCCACGCAGGACGACATCGTCCCCTATTCTAACCTCACGTCTTTGAAAAGCCGTTGGAGCGGCAACAGCAATATCACTTGGCAAAACGGGACCGGCGACCATGTCGCCGGCTGTATCAGTTTCATTTTAAATGTCTTGAACGAATGGAAACCATAGAACGCTTCCCCTATCTGCAGCCGGTTTCCTCCGTTTGGGAAACGCTGCCGGAGCAGGTCTTATGCGCAAGCGCCGAGACCGAGCCATATGATGACAACGGCAATTATGATTGGGGGGATTGAACACCCCGGAAAGACAAACGAAATGGCATACGACATCCAACTGAGACTGCCCGAAGGCTGGCAGAAAGAAATGGAAACCTATCTGGACGAGGGCGGGGCCGAGGTCACGCACCTCGAGGCGCACCGTTACAACGAGGCCAAAAAGCGCGACGAAGGCTACATCGACGTATACGTAGGACCGCTTCCCGAAGATACGACCGCCGAGGACCAGGCCTTGTCCAACTATGCGGACATCGTGGGATTCGACGATGACGATCCGGAAGACTTCAATCCGATCGCGACCATCAAGTTCAACGGTAAGAAAGCCTACGGATTCGACGCCTTTTTCGAAGACGACAGTCCGATGATGTTCCTCGCCCAGGAGGTCAAGAGCGGCATCCTTGCCATCATGTGCGTCGCCGGATCGGACGACGAGAAACTGAAAGAGGCGCTCACCCTTGTCGAGCGCGGCCTGCGGGTCAAGTAATCCTTATTCGAAAGCCATTCCGTACCCACGGAAGAGTTCGTCCGTCACTCCATATTGACGGACATAATCCCCGTTCAACCAGGTGGCGAACTGGGTGACGGAGGCCGCGCCAAGGCTGCGGTACAGCGCCACGTCACGCGCACACTGCGAAGGGTCGAAAGCCAGCTCCTTGAGCTCCGCCTTCTTCCAACGGGAATTCATCGACTCGTCCAGCCAGTACTCCAGGATATGCTGCGTATAGGCCGGGAAAGCGAGCAGATTGTCCTGCAAGGCACGCAACTCCCCTTCCGGCAACGGCTCAGCATAGTTCCTCAAGATGGGCGCATATTCCAGGAAGACCCCTTCCGCCGCCCGTACCCGCCGGGGCGCCGGCAAGGTCTGATGGTAAGCCAAATGGGCCAGGGTCGCCTCGGGATCGTATTCACGCAAGAGCGCGAGCAAGCGGTTCTCGAACAGGAGCGTCTGCTCCGAAGGTGATAACTCCCGGCAATCCTCGCAATAACAATATTTATATTCCTTGTCGTCCGGCCAGAGGAAATAGCGGTGCGTGGTCGGCTTCATCCATTCCAGCAAATGCTCCAACTGGGGCCGTATCGCCTCGATGACGGCGTCCGAAGTGAAGCAAAGGTTGTAGTCCGCCACCCGATCCCCTTTCTCATCCATCCGGAACCACTCCGGATGACCCTCGTATAACGAGCGCGGCAACAGGGTTTCGAGGGCATGCAACTCGTATTCGACATCGACGTCATACTGCTTGCAAAGGTCGAGGAAGGCCACGCCCTTGTCGCTCCGGATGAAAGCTTCCAGCGTGTCGATCGGGTCGTTGGAGGTCGCCGCATGGAGGCCGATCACGTTGATGCCGGACAGGCGGATGCGCTTCTCCCACTCATCCAGGCTGAGGGAAGTGATGTCGTCAGGATAGACCACGACTCCCCTTTTCTCTTCCGTCGGCGTCATCTTGCAAGGGAAGAACACCTTGGGCTGATGGAAATCCGGATTCTCGTCATCCGTCGGGACCAGGGAATACCAGAGAATCTCTCCGCCAGTGGCCTCTCCCTGAAAAACGCCCATCCAGAATCCGCCGTCCAGGTCCATGCCCAAAGACTGCAGTTCCTGACGTGAAACGCTGCCGGCGACCCGGTAACCCCAGGGCGTAAGCATGGCGCGGGTTTCCATCGTGGCGAAATCCCAGTCAAAATCGAACTCCCGGTAAAACACCGCCTTGTAATCCATCACACGCCCCTCCGCATCAATCTCGGCACAGTAATAGGGATCGTTCAGTTTTCCGTCCCGGGCGAAGAATATCTCTACGCGGTCCTCGGGATCCACATCCCTTTCTGTCAGGAAGGGGTCCGTCCGCGTCAGGGTCGAGTCGCTGACCTCGAACTGAAAGAAGAAACGATCCGCCGTGCTGTGGCAGCAGAAACGCGTATCATTGTCCAGCCCGCTCCAGGGGGCATGCAATGCCTGAGCCTCAAATCCCTTTCCCACGTCAACGATTTCGGATGCCGGTTTCATCGCGCATCCGGCAAGCATTAAGGCAAAAAACCATACACAGTGTCTCATCTCTCGGAATTCTTTGGAACAAAACAAAGATACGATAAAGGGAGGTAATTTGAGCAAGATTCTTTACCTTTGATAGCAAACCCATCAGAATCACCGTTTTGAGACACTTCCTGACCCTCACGCTATTGATGCTCCCGGTCCTGCTTTTCGGACAGGCTGCCGGGGCACAGACCCTTTCCCTCGACGGAGAATGGACCCTGGACTATTGGCAGCAAGGCAAGACGCCCGTCCGCGGGCCACAGCAGATGGAAGGCGTCGCCTTCCGGACCGTGCCTGCCACCGTGCCCGGCAATGTCGAACTGGACCTCCAGCGCGCAGGCATCGTCGATTCGCCCGAGCTGGACAGCAACGTCTATCTCTTGGAGCCGTGGGAGACTTTCCAATGGCGCTACAGCCGCAGTTTCCCGACGCCAGGACTGGCGGCAGGAGAGAGTCTGGAGCTTTGTTTCGAAGGCATCGACTGTCTCTCTGACATCTGGCTAAACGGGCAACGGATCGGCGGCACGGACAACATGCTGATCCCGTACGCCTTCGACATCACGGAATATGCAGCGCCCGCCGGTGAGGAGAATCGCCTGGAGGTTTACCTGCGCTCTTCCGTCATCGAGGGCCGCAGCCAGGTCACGCCGTCCCTGAGCCGCAACAGCCCGAGTCCGGAGAGCATCTACATCCGCCGCGCGCCCCATACCTATGGTTGGGACATCATGCCCCGGCTGGTCAGCGCGGGGTTGTGGCGCGGTGTCTCGCTGCAGGTCCGGAAGAAAGCATGGATCCGCGACTGCTACTGGTATGTCGAGCGCATCGATCCGGACAGCGGGGATGCGAGGGTTTATCTGGACTACACCCTGTCTTTGCCTTCGGACTTTGTCACCGGAAGCCTCAAGGCGTCCTGGCGGATTTCCCTGGATGGACAGACTGCCGCCGAAGGGGAAACCATTCCGGACGCCCATGCGGGACGGATTCAGATTCCGGTCCCGGACGCACAACTCTGGTGGCCACGCGGCTATGGGGAGCATCCTTTGTACGACGTCTGCTTCTGTCTGACGGACGCGGACGGAAAGCAGCTGGATGAGCAACGCCGGCGCCTGGGTATCCGCACGGTCGCCCTGGACCGCTCTGAGATCCATACCGCTGACCAACCCGGCCGTTTCTGTTTCCTGGTCAACGGGGAACCTATCTTCATCAAAGGCAGCAATTGGACGCCCCTGGACGCCTTCCACAGCCGGGACCCCCAGCACCTGAAAACGGCTTTCGGCATCGCCCTGGACCTCAACTGCAACATGCTCCGATGCTGGGGAGGGAATGTCTATGAGGACCACCCTTTCTATGACCTGTGCGACGAAAACGGAATCCTGGTCTGGCAGGACTTCTCCTTCGGCTGCTCCGAGTATCCGCAGGATCCGGATTTCCAGCGGGCCGTCGGAGAGGAAGTGAGGACCATCGTCCGCAAGCTTCGCGGCCACGCCTGCATCGCCCTCTGGTCCGGCAACAATGAAAACGATGCCTCAACCCGCTGGAGCATGGCCTCTTTCCGGGCCGATCCCAACCAGGATATCGTTTCGAGGGTGACGATTCCGGGGGCGCTTTTCGAGTGTGACCCGACCCGTCCCTATCTGCCGTCTTCGCCGTACTACAGCCCCGAGGTCGTAGCCCTGGGATTCGATCAGCACACGCTGCCGGAAGACCATCTCTGGGGCCCCAGAGGCTATTACAAGGACCCGTTCTATAAGGAAGCGACCTGCCTGTTCGCCAGCGAGACCGGTTACCATGGCATGCCTTGCCGCGAGAGTCTGGAGCAAATGTTTTCTGAGGAAAACGTTTATCCCTGGAGCGACACGGTAAGCCATGTCTGGAAGGATGCCTGGCTGACCAAGTCCGTACGCGAGTCCCCCGCTTACGGCTACGTCCCCAAGCGCAACAACCTGATGATCAATCAGGTGAACATCCTTTTCGGAGAGGTGCCCGACGATCTCGACCGCTTCATCGAAGCTTCCCAGTCTGTCCAGGCAGAGGCGCTCAAGTACTTCATCGAACGATTCCGCATCGCCAAGTTCGCGCCCCGGACCGGCATTCTCTGGTGGAACATCCGGGACGGGTGGCCCATCATTTCGGACGCCGTGGTCGACTGGTACAACCGGCCCAAGAAGGCCTGCGACTATATCCGAAACTCGCAGAAGGACGTCTGCGCCATGATCGGAGATGCGGAAGGGAAAGGGCATCCGCTGGTCGTGGCCAACGACACCCGCCGGGCTGTCTCGGGCACGGTCAGCGTGACGGATGCAGCCAGCGGGAAACGGATCTACTCCGGGAATTATAAGGTCGATCCCAACGGACGGACGGAAGTCGCCCGCCTCAAGCGGCCCTCAGGTCAGGGAATCTGGCTGATCCGGTATACGACACCGGACGGAGAGCAGGTCAATCACTATCTTTACGGAGACCCTCCTTTCGACCTGGATGATTACCGCCAACTGATGCGCTCAGTCATCCCATAAAAGAAAAACCGGGGCCCTCGAGCCCCGGTTTCCTTGTTTAGCGACGCTTCAGGGAGACCACCTTCCCATCTTTCCACTTCATGTCTATAGTCTCGCCGCCGCGGGTGCGCAGTCCGCGCACGCTGCCGGAGGCCCAGGCCTCGGGCAGCGCCGGCAGCGCCTTGACGCTGCCGTCCGCGGCGCTCTGGAGCAGCATTTCAGCCACACCGGCACAACCGCCGAAATTGCCGTCGATCTGGAAGGGCGAATGGGCGTCGAAAAGGTTGGGATAGGTGCCGCCGCCCCGGCGGTAATCTTCGCCTTTGAATCCGTCCGGACTGACATAGCGGAGCAGCCTCCGGTACATCTTATAGGCGCCTTCGGCGTCACCCAGACGGGCATAAAGGTTGACCCGCCAGCCGCAGCTCCAACCCGTCGTCTCAAAGCCTTTGATTTCCAGGGTCTTGGCACAGGCTTGCCGCAGTTCCTCGCTTTGGATGGAGAAGCCCGGATACAAGCCGATCAGATGCGATTGGTGCCGGTGCTGAGGATCCGTGTCCGGCCAGTCGTGGTACCATTCCTGCAAGGCTCCGTTCGCACCGATCTTATAGGGACGCAGGCGGGAGAGTTTATCCTTGGCTTCGGCGACAAACTCCGCATCCACGCCCAGCTCTTCCGCAGCAGCGACCGCATCCGAGACGCACTCGCGCACCAGGGCAAGGTCTGCCGTGCCGCCATACAGGGAAACGGCCTTGTAGCCGTCGGGCGTATAGAACGCATTCTCGGGGGAAGTCGCAGGCGAAGTGAGCAACTCGCCGTCCTTCTCGATCAGCCAGCCCAGGCAGAACTCGGCCGCGCCCTTCAAGACCGGATAGTCGCGTTCCAGCGCCGCCCGGTCACGGTTGAAGAGCCAGTGCTCCCAGATATGGGTCGAAAGCCAGGCGCCACCCATGGTCCAGTCCGCCCAGCGGGGATCGCCTGTCCCCTCTCCGACCGGCGTCGCCATCGCCCAGATGTCACTGTTGTGCCCGCAGCTCCAGCCGCGCTGCACGCCGTAGAAATTGCGGGCCGGCGCCACGCCGTTGCCGCTGAGGTTCCGCACGAACTCCGTCAGGACCTCATGCATTTCCGGCAGGCCCGTGACCTCCGCAGGCCAGTAATTCTCTTCCAGGTTGATATTGACCGTATAGTTGCTGCTCCACGGCGGTAGGATCTTCTCGTTCCAAAGTCCCTGCAGGTTGGCCGGGACGCCGGGGGTCCGGGAGCAGGAAATCAACAGATAGCGACCGAACTGGAAATAGAGCGCCTCCAGTTCCGGGTTGGCGTCCAGGCTGTCCGTGTAACGTTTCAGCTGCACGTCCGTCGGAAGCGCGGCGATGGCGGGATCCGTGCGTCCGAGATCCAGGGACACGCGGTCGAAGAACTGCTTATAATCCTGCACGTGCGCTTTCCTCAGCTCGGCGTAAGGCTTTTTGGCCGCGCGGTCCATCACGCGTTCCGCCTCGGCGACATAATCCTTCCCTTCCGTCGCCGGATTCTTGAACGGGCCGTTGAAGCTCGTGGCGTTCGTGACCAGGAGCAGCACCTCGTGGCATCCGCGCAGAATCAGGGACTCCCCGTCGAAGGCGACCTCTCCGTCCTTCGGAACGGCCCGCAGCAAAGTACGGAAATGGATGCCCCGGTCCGGGTCATACAGGAAATGATCCATCCCTTCGGGCTTGTGGTAATTGGGGAAGGAATGGTAAGCCGCATAACCGCGCAGATCCAGGCCGGCAGTCCCTTCAGCTACGGTCTCGTGCGGGAGCTGGCACTCCAGGCTTACCCGGGCGTCTATCCCGTTCCGATCCTGAAGCCTCACCACGATGACCGAGTCTGCGCCGGAGACGAAGTAATCCCTTTCCTGCGTGCCGAAACGGACGGATGCCGTAGCATCAGAGATATCCAAGACCCGCTTATAATCAGCGGCTTCCGCATCCTTGTCAAAAGTGATGCGCAGCGTCCCGAGAGGCTGGTAATTCTCGCAGTAATGACCCTGCACGCGATGTTGCAGTTCGTCCGCCAGCCGGTAATCTTCAGCATCCAGGGCGGCACGGATCGCAGGGATCCACTCCCCGTCGGCATACTTTCCTAGCTGATTGCCCGTGGGATAATCTTTCTCTACCGTCTCCCCTTCTCCGGTCCAGAGCGTGATGTCATTGAGCGAAAGCCGTTCCTCCTTGACTCCGCCATAGACCATGGCGCCCAGCCGGCCGTTGCCCATCGGCAGCGCCTCCTCGAAGAACTCGGCAGGACGGTCATAATGCAGTTGCAGCGACGTCTTCTGCGTTCCGCTGCAACCCGCCAGGACAGTTGACATTACACAAATAATGGAAACAATGGAAGGGAAAAACTTGTTCATAGTACAAAAGATAGTTCAGTTTTATTTCAAATATACGGTAAAGGACCTAAATTTGCAAGATAGAGAAGAAACAGTTAGACAATATGAAAAAGGCACTGGTTATACTCACGCTCGCCGTCCTGGCGGCGATGACCCTCGTCTCTTGCAACAAGGACAAAGGAAAAACGAAAGATCCGCTCAACGCTACCGCCTGGACCGCTTATGACGGCGATTATCTGATGGTACTCAGATTTGAATTGGGCACCCTCGCGACATTCTATGTGGGTGACAACAATCTGGAGCGGAGAGGACCCGCTTCCAATTCGGCCTATTCGCTGACGGACGACACGAAGGTCACTTTCGCCAACCTGAACGGAAGCATGGACAATACCCGGTTCCGTTTCAAGACAGGCACGCTCGACGGTAACTCGATGACGGTTGCCTATGACCGTTGGACGACATCCTCCGGGATAGACAGCCCCAAGGAGCACCTCCAAGCCGTATTCAAGAAAAAATAATACTACCTCGCCATGAAAAAGATCATTTGCATTGCAGCGCTGCTGCTTGGTTCCCTCGCGGCCTTTGCCCAGGCGAACAAGATTCCCCAGCGACTCGAGTTGGTCCAGATAGAGATCAACGACGGGCAGATCAATCTCGAAGTGTTCAACATGCCCAAGGACGGGGAGAACAATTATTTCCTCGCATTGGGCAGGCTCGGCATCGGTGACGAATTCGTTCAGTTGCAGATCGATCCCCTCTCCGAGCTGTTCATCCCTCTCGGCGAGACCTTGGAAGAAACGGTCGAGACGCTCCAGTTCGTTCAGCAACTGTTTAAGGCTGAGCCTGGAACCGCCATCGAGATGGATGGCTGTATTGGCCTGGCGTTCCCTAACGGCAAGCTGGAGACCGTCCGGGTCGCGCACCGGCAGCTTGTGCTCAGCCACATGCTTGAGTTCAGCATCACCCGGAATGGCTACGTCCGCGCAACCCACATCCCCAGATCCGACTTCAACTCCCTGGTCTCCTCCCTCAACGTCTACCGCAAGCTCCATCCTGAGGAGGAATAACCGGTTATAAAACACAGCGAAAAAGAAAAAGACCAGGTTTCAGCCTGGTCTTTTTTTGGAGGTGCGTAGCGGAATCGAACCACTGTGACAGGTTTTGCAGACCTGCGCCTAGCCACTCGGCCAACGCACCGGAGTTTGGGAATGCAAAGATAGAAAACTATTTCGCAATTCCCAAAATAAATGAAACTACTTCGCCTCGGCGGCAGCAGCGTCGATCATAGCCTTGTTGGCGGTGATGTAGATCTCGACGCGGCGGTTCTGGGCGCGGCCTTCCTTCGTCTCGTTGGAGGCGACGGGCATGTGGTAGGACTTACCCTCGGCGGTCATGCGGGTGTTGCTGATACCGCAGCCATTGAGATACTTCTCGACGGACTCGGCCCTCTGGAGGGACAGGCGCTCATTGACAGCGTCAGAACCGGTGTTGTCGGTGTGGCCGTAGATGGTGATGTCGGTATCCGGCAGGTCAGCCATCTTGGTGGCGAAGTCCTTCAGGGACTGCTTGGAGGTAGCGCTCAGGTCAGCCTTATTGGTAGCGAAGAGGATACCGCTGTCGAAGGTAACCTTGATAGCCTCGAGGCCGTTGGCATCCTCGACGGTCTCGACCTTGGCGGCCTCGATCGCAGCGAGTTCTTCAGCCTTCTTGTCCATCTTCTTGCCGATGATGGCACCGACGCCGGCGCCGATGGCAGTACCGATGGCAGCACCGATTGCCGTGCTCTTGGCATCCTTACCGGCGATAGCACCGGCAGCAGCACCCACAGTCGCGCCGACACCGCTACCTACGAGCGTGCCTTCGGCGAGCTTGGACATCGTGGAGCATCCGGGGATCATGATCACCATGGATGCGCAGAGGAAAATAGAAACTAACTTTTTCATTGTACTTAAGTATTTGAAAGATAAAGTGTGCAAAAGTCGTTTAAGCGTTCTAATTTATTGAATTATTTCGAAACCGCAATACTTCGGAGCGGAAAAAATCATTCAACATAAAGCAGAAGGCCCTTCAGATACTCCCCTTCGGGATGATAAATACTGACGCTGTGGTCCGCCGGCTGGTTCATGCGGTCCAAGATACGGACCCGGCGGCCGGTCTGGGCGGCAGCAGAAAAAACGGCCAGCGAGAATGCCTCCTTATCGACCGCCTGCGAGCAGCTGAAAGTGAAAACCAGCCCCCCCGGAGCCACTTTTGAGATAGCGGCGGCATTCAGCCTGCGATAGGCCCGCAAGGCATTGTCCAGGGCACCGCGATGCTTGGCGAATGCCGGAGGATCGACGATGATCAGGTCATACTTGTCTTCTGGAGCTTCCTTCAGGAAATCGATGGCGTCGCAGCAATAACTGTGATGACGGTCGGCTGCGCCGGCGAGTGCAACGTTCCTGTCTACCAGCGACATTGCTTTTGCGGAACTGTCTACGGAATCGACGCTCTCCGCTCCTGCCGCAAGGGCGTATACGGAAAAACCTCCTGTATAGCAGAACAGGTTCAAGACGCGGCGCCCGGCGGCATAACGGCCGACAGCGGCCCGGTTGTCCCGCTGGTCCAGGAAGAAACCTGTCTTCTGCCCTTCCGTCCAATTGACGATGAAACGGTTCCCGTTCTCCAGGACGACCTGTTCATCATCGTTGAATCCGTCGCATTTGTATAAATAGCCATCCACCAATTCCAAACCCGCCTTGAATGGCGCAGTCCCGGAGCTCTTGTCGTATACGGCCTTCAGACGCTCGCCAAACACGGTTATCAAAGCGTCACAGATCTGTTTCTTGGCCCGGAACATGCCGACCGAATGAGCCTGCATCACGCAGACACCGTCGTACCAGTCAATGATCAATCCGGGAAGGCCGTCCCCTTCGCCGTGGACTAGGCGGAAGCAGTTGGTCGACGGATTGTCCACCAATCCGGCCGCTTCGCGGACACGGAGCGCAGCATCGATCATTTCCGTCCAGAATCCCTCACCCAAGGTCTCGCAACCGAAACCGAGCATACGGACGGCGATCGAGCCGATCTGGTAATGGCCGCAGCCAAGCAGGGAACCATCGGAGGCGAAAACGCCGACCAAGTCTCCTTCAGAGGGCTGACCGACCGTCTGGGCGATCGCACCGGAAAAAACCCAGGGATGGAATCTCAAAAGGGATTCCTCCCGGCCCCGTTTCAAATAGACTTTACTCATAGTCAGGAATGCTTCTCGTCAATGTGAGGAGGGTTGGGAGCCATCTGCTCGGGAGTCAGGGGATGTTTCTCGGATGCGAGAAGCCGCTCATACATCTCACGGCAGACCCAGGCATCGGTCGCGGCATATTTCTTCTGCGCCTCGGACAGGTGCTCCGCCTCCCAATTGGACAACTGCTGAGTTTTGGAGATCCGCACGCCCAGGATGATGGCGGCCATCTTCTTGACGCTCTTATCCTTGATCCCATATTCCCACACGATCCTTTGCAAATCGACGAAGGACTTGGGCTTGAAATCACAGTAGCGCTGCAATCCGTGGATATCGTCATTGACGGCGGCGCCGACCTTGATGACACGCTCATCCGCAAGTACCTTGAAAAGCCTCTTGTACATTTTCAAGTTCTTGATCCGGAACAGGTAGGCCCGGTCCGGACCGGAGAGTTGCAGGAGAGCAACGCCATAATGGTGATGCTGGGGGGAGAAATTGGGGCGCGACTCGGTATCGAATCCCAGGATTTTTTGTTTTCGCAGATAGTCAAGGGCCCGGAAGAACCCCAGTCCCTGATGGTCGATCACGACAATCTCGCCGGGGAAGGAGCCCATCTCCATCTTTTCAATTTCCTCGGGCGTGATACTGATCTTGTACATACATCTTAAAGGTTGTGGGGGCCATGCCCTGAAGACAGTCAATCATTTCCGCCGGCAAAGTGTTGATGTCGAAATCTACCAGCATATAACCCTTTGCCTCGGGAGAAGTGATGTAAGCCGACGCGACGGGGTAAGCGATGTTGTGCGTAAAGAGATTCCTTTCGCGAAGATACCTGTAACAGGCATCCGTCACCGCCTGGGCGCCGTCGATAAACACAAAGTCTTTGGCCAGCATCTTCCGGTAGAAAGCATTCTCCTCGGAAGGATGGTTCAATATCGAATTATACGAAGACCGCAGACTGTCAATCGGGAAACCGTAATCATCCACCACGATGGCGTTCAGGGCAGCCGACCGTCCGGAGTGGGAATACTGGTCCAGGATCAGTTTGAGCGCATCGGAAGGCATATCGGCGGTAGAGAAGGCCAGCGAATCAGATGCAGCAGCATCCGGGACAACTAAGGCGGAGAGTGTCGAATAGCTGTCGCCCCGCTTCCGGCAGAGATCCTTGAACACCGCTTCATAGACACCGGAGCGGACAGACGCGCTGTCCGAAAGGATTCCGATGTTGGACGCGCCGGCACGCGCATCCAGCACCCGGTTCATCATCACCTTGGGTCCGGAAAGGACCGGGATGGATCCGGATGTGGACAAGAACAAGGTATCGACATCGAAACCGCCATAAGCGGCCATGAAGGGAGAAGTGATCACCAGCAGCTTGGCGGAAGGCTTGCGGGATTTCTTCTCATGGTCGAAAGGGCCCAGGCTGCATACGGTATCCATCGCGGCAAGGGCGGCACGCACCGTAACCTCGCGCAAGGCGTCTCCGTTACCGGCCGAGACGAAACGGTCGTAAGGCGTATAGACGATATCGAGGATCGAAGTAACGCGCTCTCCCGCGAAATCCGGCAGGAAATCCTGTGCGGAAGACCCGTCGACATTGTCCCTGTCATCACAGGAAACGAAACGTTCACTAAGGAAAAAACAACGCTCCGGCACATCCATCAAGACGATGTCCCCATGGGGATCCGTGGCATCGAAAGCCGACAGGAACTTATGCTCGGGACTCTGATAGTCGTTGATGATCCGCTCAACCAGCGGAATGGTCGGCCGGGGAGGCGTCTGGTGCATCTTGCATCCGGCAAGAGCGACTAGAATCATGACGGGAAACGTCAAGCGAGTGAGAGAACCTTCCATGAATACAAATATAGGTAAAAATTTACCTATCTTTGAACAAAACGGGACAAAATCACAACATTTGGCGATTGACCCGGTCCGGGATGAATGCTATTTTTGTCCCGCAAAACACAGATAAAAACCATCATGGCACACACCCATAACCACGAGCACCACCATCATGTAGAGCAACTGACCTCCCTGAACGGGGTCTTCATCCTCTCCATCATCCTCAATCTGCTGTTCGTCCTGGTCGAGGCCGGAGTCGGCATCGGCACCGGTTCGCTCGGGCTCCTTTCCGACGCCGGGCACAATCTCAGCGACGTATTCAGCCTTTTGCTGGCCCTGATCGCATTCCGCCTGGCAACCAGCCACGCGACCAAACGCTTTACTTATGGATACCGGAAAAGTTCGGTCCTGATCTCCCTCCTCAACGCCATCATCCTGCTGGTCGCAGTGGGTGTCATCCTCGTCGAAAGCGTCCATAAACTGACGGACATCTCTTCGATAGAACTCAGCGGCAGCGCCATCAGTTGGACCGCCGGCATCGGCATCCTGGTCAACGGCTTTACAGCCTGGCTTCTGATGCGCCAGCAAGCCCATGACGTCAATACCCGCGGAGCTTTCCTGCACATGCTGGCCGACACCCTGGTCTCCGTGGGCGTCGTGATCTCCGGCATCGTCATTTCCCTGACCGGTTGGAACTGGATCGATCCTGTCATCGGAATCCTGATCGCCATCATCATTCTGATCTCAACCTGGAAACTCCTCGCGGAAAGCCTGCGTCTCAGCATCGATGCCGTACCCGAATCCATCGACCCGGATGACATCGTGGAAGAGATGAAGGAGGTTTCCGGCGTAACGGACGTCCATCACTTGCATATCTGGCCGATCAGCACGACCGAGGTGGCCTTGACGGCACATGTGGTACTGGATGACCTGCAGGCGATGACAGACACGGTTCCCGCCTTGAAAAAGAAGCTGAAAGACCACGGGATCGGCCACAGTACGCTGGAGGTCGAGACGCCCGACTCCCCCTGTGAAGAACACGACTGTTGCTGAACCATGAAGACGATCCTGTACATCCACGGCATGGGTGGCGGCGAGGACAGCCGCATCCCTTCGATCCTGAACGACTGGTTCATGGCGAACCGTCCGGATGTCCGGGTCGTTGTACGCACGTATGATTTCAATCCGGACCGGGCGGCGGCGCAGATCGATGCCTGGTTTGAGGAGTTTCAGCCGGTGCTGGTGATCGGTGAATCACTGGGCGCCGTACACGCCCTCGCGCTTTACGCCCGCCTTGCCTCGCAGGAGCAAAACGCCCCTGACCTCTCCCCCAGCCAGGCAGAAACGGCACCGCCGCCCCTCCTCCTGGTCTCCCCCGCCCTCAACGGCCCCATGTACTTCTACCACCTCCGTGCCCTCACACGGATCCCCGGCCTCCGCAAACTGCTGAACCGCTGGTACAAACCCCGCGAAGGCGACCGCCAACCCATCGACTTCAGCTACGAAAACATGGCCGCCTGGCCTCCCCACCGCACCGCCGCCCTCTTCGCCGCAAAGCTACTATCTACGGAAACTCCCGTCGCCCGTCCGGAACCGGCCCCGATCCACGCCTTCTTCGGCCGCCACGACCACTACCGCCGCAGCGGGGTCGTCTCGGTTCGCCAATGGCGCCGCCTCTTCGGCCCCTCCACCTACACCCTCTACGACGGCACCCACTACATGGAAGAGCCCTTCATCCATTCCCGCCTTATCCCTGCCATCCTACAGCACCTCCGATAACAAGCTGATGAAACCGAACATCAAAAGGATCCTATCTAACGTCACATCCACCCTCGTCGTTTTATCATCCTTGGGGTTGATGACCTGGGCCAGTATGTCCGAACACAACTACGGTTACCTATTCTTCTGGAGCCTGTTAGTAATACTGATCCTCATCGGAGTCATTCCCTCCAGAAAGTATCGGAAAATCATGGAAAGGCTTCCTGGTGATCACAAATTGTTCACCCAGCACATCACTGTCGTCGATGTCGGTAACTATCGTTTTTTCTATCACATTTACCAACAGTCTTTTTTTCTGGGCCATTACAGGATCTCCATATCGGTCAATCTGCCACTCCCGCCCGAGAAGGAAAATGAAGCGGAACTGGCGGAATCATTCCTATCCCGTCTTATGGCGATTCTACGTCATTACGACCTTGAGAATAACAGCCTCCTGTGGGTTGAAAAAATGAGAAATCCAGAAGGATACGACCCTCGGAGAATCTGGGTAGGGATCCCCGTCCGAATCGAGTATCCCCTCAAGGGGCTGGATGCGCAAAAACTGGTCAATCTCCAGAATGAATTCACGGAATTGATCAGCGACCACTACTTGACGGACTTGAGTTATTGTACCATACTAGGCACAAATAAAGGGACCGTTTATTCCCGCATCCGGGGCAACCTTCAAGCCAGCTCCCTGTACACTGACGCATTTCAGAATCCGTCCGTTATCTATCAATCTATCCCTATCCTATCCAGTGCCAGACCCTGGCTCCTAGAGAATGAATCACTGTTCAACCCGTCCCAATATGACGAGATTATGCGGAATGCCCATCTTGACCCATCCGCAGGCAGTTGCCGGATCAGCCAACTCGGGTCCGTCATTAAAGACATGTTCAAAGGCTATGGCCGGAAAATCATCGTTCGTTACAATCAGAGTAAGGAAAGATTCATGCTGTCACTATCTATTCCAAGTCGGAAATCAGCCAGCGAGTACGCGATCATTTCCTCTACCGGATACTGGTGGTTTTCTGCCAGCGGCCGACTGGACCAGATCGATCCGGTATCGACCGAGTCTGAGTCCGCGGCCTGCGATCTCCTGATTAGAGTCATATCAAAATACCTCTGAGGCGCGCGGCATTCCGGGCCCGTGGGGAAGGTGGAAATAAAGAGGCGACACCTTCCCCGCAGAAAAGGCGCTGCAGGGCCCTGGAAGGCATGAACGATGGGGAAGGTGGAGCACCAAAAATTCCACCTTCCCCAGAATAAGCAAAGGTGGGACACCAATCATCCCACCTTCCCAGAACAAACTGAGAGGCCAGCGCCGAGCCGCCGCCCCCCACAAGCCTCTAACGTTTCGCCAACACCTCGCGCTCGTATTTCTCGATCTCGGGGATGAAGGCGTCGCCGACCGGCACGTTGTTCTTCAGGCAGAACATATCCCAAACGGCATTCCAAGGCATCACCTTCGCCTCCTCGAAGAGGGTCAGCAGCTGGAAGGTCTGGCCCTTCAGCTCGTACTCCCGGATCTTCGCCGTCGGCTCGACCAGCGCACGCAGCATGCACTTCTGCGCCGCACGGCTGCCGATCACGTAAGCGCCGATACGGTTGATGGCGCCGTCGAAGTAATCCAGGCCGTAATGCACGCGCTCCAGGGCGCCGGCCCGCACGATCTCCGCAAACAGCTCCAGCGTCGGATCGTCCATGATCGTCACATGGTCGGAGTCCCAGCGGATCGGGCGGCTGACATGCAGCATCAGCTCCGGCACGAAGTTCAGCAGGGCAGACACCTTATCGGCCGGGCTCTCCGTCGGATGGTAGTGGCCGGTATCGATCGTCGGGATCTTGCCGTTGGCCGCCGCATAAGCGGTGTAGAAATCATGCGAACCCACGGTGAAGCTCTCCAGGCCGATGCCGAACACCTTGCCCTCGATGCAGTCCTTCATGTTGTCGTACTTCGTCGCAAAGATCTCATCCAGGGACTCTTTCAGGATCGAACGATAGAGGTAATGGTTGACCGACTGCTCCTTGCATCCGTCATGGATCCAGAGGTTCATGATACAGGGATCGCCCTGCGCCTTACCCATTTCCTCGGAAATGGCGCGGCAGCGCTTGGTGTGCTCGATCCAGAAATCGCGGATCTCCTTGTCGGGATTGGCCAGGGTGAGGTTGCCGCTCTTCGGATGGGAGAAGGAAGTGCTGTTGAAATCCAGTTTCGTATTGTTCTCCTTACCCCACTCGATCCAGCTCTGGAAGTGCTTGGGCTCCACCTGGTCGCGGTCGACGAACTTGCCGCCGAAATCGCCGTAGATCTCATGCAGGTTGAGCCGGTGCACACCCGGGATCAGGCTCTTGGCCTTGAGGATGTCCGCGCGGAGCTCTTCCATGTTGCGGGCCTTGCCGGGATAGTTGCCCGTGGCCTGGATGCCGCCCGTCAGGTCGCCGGTGCTCTCGAAGCCATTCACGTCGTCGGCCTGCCAGCAATGCATGGACAGATGGAAGTCTTGCAGCTGCTCCAGCGCCTTGTCGGTATCGATGCCCCAGGCAGCATAGCGCTCTTTCGCAATCTCATACGCTTTCAGAATCAACTCTTCTTTCATAATCAAGTGATAATTAAATATGTGAGTAAATTAAAATCCTTTCTCTTCTGCAAGGTCCCAGGCGCCTCCGGCTCCGAACACCGCCTCGACCAGTTCGTCGTAGATGCCGGCCCGGAGCGCGAGGTCCAGAAGGTTGATCCGCCAGCGCATCAATTGCGTCTTGGGGA
>CAMJHJ010000013.1 GCA_946405485.1 uncultured Bacteroidales bacterium
AAATCTTCCCCGACAGGGACCTCGTTGCGGAGGCAGAACATATCCCAGACCGCATTCCAAGGCATCACCTTGGCCTCTTCGAAGAGCGTCAGCTCCTGGAAAATCTGGCCCTTGAGCTCATACTCGCGCATCTTGGCAGTAGGCTCGATCAGGGCGCGCAGCATGCACTTCTGCGCGGCACGCGTACCGATCACATAAGCGCCGATGCGGTTGATGGCTCCGTCGAAATAATCCAGTCCGTAATGGACACGCTCCAGGGCGCCGGCGCGTACGATCTCCGCGAAGAGCTCGAGCGTCGGATCGTCCATGATCGTCACGTGGTCGGAGTCCCAGCGGATCGGACGGCTGACATGCAGCATCAGTTCCGGCACGAAATTGAGCAGTGCGGACACCTTTTCAGCCGGGCTCTCGGTCGGATGATAGTGGCCTGTATCGATCGTCGGGATCTTGCCGTTCGCCGCTGCATAAGCGGTATAGAAGTCATGGGAACCGACGGTGAAACTCTCCAGACCGATGCCGAACAACTTGCCCTCGATGCAGTCTTTCATGTTGTCCAGCTTCTTCGCGAAGATCTCGTCCAAGGATTCCTTCAGGATGGAACGATACATGAAGTGGTTGACTGACTGCTCTTTGCAGCCGTCATGGACCCACAGGTTCATGATACAGGGATCGCCCTGGGCCTTGCCCATCTCTTCAGCGATGATGCGGCAGCGCTTGGTGTGCTCGATCCAGAAATCGCGGATCTCCTTGTCCGGGTTGGACAGGGTGAGATTGCCGCTCTTCGGATGGGAGAAGGAAGTGGAGTTGAAATCCAACTTGGTGTCGTGCTCCTTGCCCCACTCGATCCAACTCTGGAAATGCTTGGGCTCCACCTGGTCGCGGTCGACGAACTTGCCGCCGAAGTCACCGTAAATCTCATGGAGGTTGAGACGGTGCGTGCCGGGGATGAGGCTCTTCGCCTTCAGGATATCCGCCTGAAGCTCCGCCATGTTGCGTGCCTTGCCCGGATAGTTGCCGGTCGCCTGGATGCCGCCGGTCAGATCACCTGCGCTCTCGAAGCCGCCCACATCGTCGGCCTGCCAGCAATGCATGGAAACATGGAAATTCTGGAGCTGCTCCAGCACCTTGTCCGTGTCAACACCTTTTTCGGCATAACGTTCTTTCGCGATTTCGTACGCTTTCAGTACCAATTCTTCTTTCATAAAAGTGTTATTTAGTTATGTTGATTCTTTAAAAACCTTTTTCTTCTGCAAGGTCCCAGGCGCCGCCGGGACCGAACACCGCGTCCACCAACCGGTCATAGATGCCGGCCCGGAGCGCAAGGTCCAGCAGGTTGATCCGCCAGCGCATCAATTGCGTCTTGGGGACCATGTCTTTAAGCTGGGCCCGCGTGACGCCGATATGCGAAGGATCGGAGGGCGCCCCGACGATTTCAAAGAGCCGTTTCATCTTTTCGAACGGATAGACCTGCGCGCGATAACAGTCCCGCAATTCCAGCCAGCGGGTCTTGACCGAAACCAGTTCGCGCCGGACATCTTCCGGTCCCTGATATTTCTGCGTAATGACATTATAACCCAGTTTCGGGTCCACGAAGCCCTCGAACAACTTCAGCGCCCTCTCCTGCTCCTGTTCCAGCGTAGGCCAGGCTGCGACGAGTGCATCCACGTCGATGCCGGTCAGATCCAACTTGCAGAAAGCGTCAAAGAAGGCGCACATCGTCAAGGTGCCGATCGCCACTTGGAAACCGTGGGACTGCAGCTTCCCGCGGAAACGGTGATGCGTCATGTCCAGGTAGTGGCTGAACAGATGGTCCGTGCAGGAAGCCGGACGGCTGGAACGCGCGGCCTGCATGGCAAAACCGCTGAGTGTCAGGCCCTCGAACAAAGCCGCGATGGCGTCCGGCTTGCCGGCGGCGACCCCTTCAGGGTCGGACAACATCTCATCCAGGACGTCCTGCAGGACATGCCAGGCCTCGGGGATAATGGGTTCCGTGCCGAAGAGGTCGGCAATCATCCATTCCGCGCCGGCGGGAATCTTGGCGGCCAGGTCGGCATATCCGGCGGCCGTCATTTCTTTCGGAGCCTCCGCGATCACGCGGACATCGGCCACGATTGCGACCGGAGCCGGGCAGTCGAAGGTCTGTTTCACTCCTTCATAGGAAATGGATGCGCCGAAGGAGGAATAACCGTCCACCGACGCGGCGGTAGGGACACAGACATAAGACTGACCCAGATGGGCGGACGAAAGCTTGCAAAGGTCGTTGATCACTCCGGAACCGACGGCCACCGCCACGGCCCCGGCGCCCTTCACGGCTGCCTCAACCATCTCGACATACTTCCACTCGGCGTGGAACTCGCGGTCAGGGATGAGGAATACCCCGGTCTCGATCCCGGCGGCCAGCAAATGCTGATAGACCTCAGCGCCGGCCACCCGCCAGGTGTTGACATCCGCCACGACCATGGCCATGCGGCCGGGGAAAAGCTGCGAGAAAACAGCCGGGACGCGGGCGAGGAAACCCTCCCCCATCTCAAACACTTTCGTATCCTTTGCGAGCTCCAAGGCCCGCTTGATTCTCAATTCACTCTCAGTCATGTTTATGATGTGAAGCTATTCTATCCATTATCAAGGCGATGGCGCCGTCACCGGTCACATTGCCGGCCGTACCGAAGCTGTCCATCGCGATATACAAGGCGATCATCAGCCCCTGCATGTTGGTATCAAAGCCCAGCATCGAGGACAACAGGCCCAGCGAAGCCATGATCGCGCCGCCGGGTACACCGGGAGCCGCGACCATCGTGATCGCCAGCATCATTACGAAACCGATATAGATCCCCGGATCCGTCGCCAGGCCCATGCCCAGGGAAATCGCATAAGCACAGGCCGTGATCTTGAGGATGCTGCAAGGCATGTGGATGGTCGCGCAAAGCGGAATGACGAAATCCGCCACCGGCTCGCTGACGCCGTTTTTCTTGGCGGACGCGAGCGTCACGGGAATCGTCGCCGCGGACGACTGCGTGCCCAAGGCCGTCACGTATGCGGACAACATCGTGACCAGGGAACGGAAAGGATTCTTGCGTGCGATCGCACCTGCGATAAGGAACTGCAACAACAGGACGGTCACATGCATCACGATAATGATGATGATGATTTTCGCGAAGGTGCCCAGCACGGGACCTACGTTGCCTTCCGCTCCCAGTTGCAGGAAAATGCCGAAGATATAGATCGGAAGGATCGGGATGATGAATTTGGAAATCACCACCTCGATGACATCACGGAAGTCATGCATCACGTTGTTGAAGGCCTTGCCGGGAATCAGAGCCAGGCCCAGGCCGATCAGGAAAGCAAAGACAAGCGCCGTGGTCACGCTGATGAACGCCGGCATCTCGATGGTGAAATAAGGCTTGAGACTGCCGGACATGTCCAGTTCGCCCAATGCTTTCACCGAATCCCCCAGCAGCGAGGGATAGGTGGCGCGACAGGTGAAATAGGAGAAGAATCCGGCGAGGATCGTCGACAGGTAAGCAATCAATATCGTAATCAGCAACAACCTGCCCGCTCCCTTTCCCAAGTCTGCGATGGCCGGAGCGATCAGGCCGATGATCAGCAAGGGGATGAACATCCCGAGGAAATTGCCGAAGATCGAATTGAACGTCAGGAAAACCCGTACCGCCCAGGTAGGAAAGAACAGGGAGCACAGGATACCGGCACCGATGGCGATCAGGATTTTCGGCAAAAGGCCGAGCTTGATCTGCTTCATGTCCGCTTACTTGATCAGGTTGCCCAGGATGCTCCGGGTAATCTCCCGGGTAATGGTATTCGTGGCCGACTTGGTGGCCTTCTGGACCGCCTTCTTGGCCGTGGAGGTCGTGCTCTTCTTGGTAGAAGACTTGCCCGCCACCTTACCGGAGACCGTGTCCGCGACGGATGCGGCGACCACGCCGGTCACCGCGGTAATGACAGACTTCAACACCTTCGAGGCGACACTGTTCTTCGCCTTCTTCTGAGCCTCTCGCTGCGCCTTGGCCGCTTCCTTTTCGGCTTTTGCCTGCTCCTTCGCCTCGGCCGCGGCTTTCTTGGCGGCCTCCTCCTCGGCTGCGATCTCAGCCTTCTTGCGCTCGGCCTCTTCGGTTGCGGCGGTCAGGATCTCATAGGCACTCTCGCGGTCGATCGGATTGTCATAACGGCCCCACAGGCGGGACTGCCGGATGATCTGCGTGCGCTGGTCTTCAGTGATCGCGCCGATCTGGCTCAACGGGAAAAGGATCTTAGCCCGTTCGACCATGGACGGGGCACCCTTCTCATCCAGGAAGGAAACGAGAGCCTCGCCCGTCTCCAATGCAAGGATGGCCTCGTAGGTGTCGAAGGCCGGATTGACGCGGAAGGTCTCCGCAGCCGTTTTGACAGCCTTCTGATCTTTGGGCGTATAGGCGCGCAGCGCATGCTGGACGCGGTTGCCGAGCTGGCCGAGGATATTCTCCGGAATGTCGGTCGGACTCTGGGTGACGAAGTAGATGCCCACACCCTTGGAACGGATGAGGCGGATCACCTGCTCGATCTTTGCGACCAGGGCCCGGGAAGTATCTTCGAAGAGCATGTGGGCCTCATCGAAGAAGAAGATGAGTTTCGGAAGTTCCAGGTCGCCGACCTCCGGGAGCGTGCTGTAGAGCTCGGAAAGGAGCCAGAGAAGGAAGGTGGAATAGAGCTTGGGCTTGAGCATCAGCTTGTCCGCCGCCAGGACGTTCATTACGCCCTTGCCGCCTTCGCACTGGAGCAAGTCATAAATATCAAAGGAAGGTTCACCGAAGAACTTGTCCGCTCCCTGGGCCTCCAGGGCCAGGAGGGCGCGCTGGATGGCGCCGATGGAGGCCGGAGCCACGTTACCGTATTTCAGGGAGAACTCCGCGGAATTCTGGCCGACGAAATTGAGCATCGCACGCAGGTCCTTCATGTCGATGAGCAGCAGGCCGTTGTCATCCGCGATCTTGAAGACGATGTGCAGCACGCCGGTCTGCGTCTCGTTGAGCTCAAGCAGGCGGGCCAGCAGATCCGGTCCCATGTTGGACACGGTCGATCGCATCGGATGTCCCTGCTCGCCATAGACGTCGAAGAAACGGACCGGGCAGCTCTGGAACTCAGGCTCCTCCAGGCCGAACTCGGGCAGTCTCTTCTGGATGAAACCGGAGAGCTTTCCCACCTGGCTGATACCGGAAAGGTCTCCCTTCATGTCAGCCATGAAACAAGGGACGCCCGCCTGGCAGAATGTCTCGGCCAAAACCTGCAGGGTTACCGTCTTACCGGTACCGGTGGCGCCGGCAATCAGGCCGTGCCGGTTGGCCATTTTTCCGATGATGGAGATGGGGCCGTTGGGGCCGTGTGCGACATAAAGTCCGTGTTCTTTCGTAAGCATATGGTTCGTGTTAATTATTATCGGTTTCTATCTTGCTAAGATAACAAATATTCTCAAGTTTTTTCTTATTTTTGTGAAAAGGAGAAAGCAAAATGTACCCTACCATCCAACTTCCGCTGCTTCCGGATTGGCAGTCCCATCAGGAGACCTTACTGGACAATGAAATCGAAATCTCTCATCTGGAGGTTTACCTCCCTGACGACAAGCGTCAGGCGGATAAAGGATTGATCGATATCTATGCCGGGCAGATGCCCGAAAACTCCTCGGCGGAAAAGGAAGCCTTGCGTTCCTATGAGGACATCGTAGGCGACGGAGAAGAGGACCCCCTCACCATCTGGCCTTTCCAGGGCAAGGAAGCATTTGGCTACGAAGTGATCTGTGACGACGACTCCATCATGCGCGTGATGTGTGTCGAATGGAAGCCCGGCCTTCTCCTGATCCTCAACGTCGTCGGCCAGGACGACGAACTCTTCGAGACTGCCGTCGAGCATGTCGAGAAACATCTCACCCTTCTCTGATCCAAATCGAACTCTTATGAGCAGAACGCTTACCGCCATCTTGCTGCTGGCAGGATGGGCAACCGGAGCAGTGGCTCCGGTCCATGCGGCAGATACGCTGTCCGTCCGTCATTTCAGGCATCAAGGACCGGTCGCCGTCGAGACTCCTTTCCGGATTGACAGCCTCAACGTAAAAGGAAAAACCTTCGATCCCCAGACGCTCCTCGATACTCCGGCGGGAACGTCGAACGTGGGAATCCGTTCCCATAGTGCGATTACCGGGCAGATTCCCTCCGACGAGGGGCTCCACTGGCTGGGCTTCTCCGTAGAGAACCGGCGCTTCGCCAAAGCGGACCTGCTGGTCGAAGGGCTGAAGGATTATAAGCTCTACGTCGACGGTGCCGAGCATGCCGCGGAAGGGATCAAACTTGAACCCGGCACGCACGAGTTCACCCTCAAGTATCTGGTCCGGCCCGACACCACCTCCCGTCATCCGGAGCCCGGCAAAGGATCCGTGACTCCTTCCATACGCATCGCCTGCGCCCAACCGCTCAACCTGCGTCAGGACGGGCAGCGCATCTTCTCCCTGGATCTCAACACCCAGGGTGAGAGTTGCGGCGGCATCAGCGTCTCCCCCAGCGGGCGTTACTATTCGGTGGGGCACAACGTGATCGGGAAAGACGGGAAACAGACATCCTGGTATGAGCTTATCCGGCGTTCGGACGGCCAGGTCATCGGCCGGCAGGACAAGCCTTACCGTTGGATACCGGTCCCACCCGCTCCGGCGCAGACCGGGAAGAGAAAAGGTAGGGAGGTTGCAGCCCCGGCTGAACGCTATTGGTACACACGCCCGGGCGTACAAGGCCGTGACTTGGTCGCAGACGATCCGGAGACCGGTCGGGAGCTGACCTGGGCGACCGACATCCCGGAAGGGAGTTTCCGTTTCGTGCCCGGCGGCCGCTACCTGATCTACAGCCTGGAGCAGGAAGGCCCGAAAGAAGGTGAAGTCCATCAGATCCTGACGCCGGACGACCGTCAGCCGGGCTGGCGCAACCGCGGCTATCTGGCCCTGTATGACCGGGTCAGCGGATTGTTGGAGCCCCTGACCTGGGGCTGGCACAATGTCTGGCTTTCGGACATTTCAGCCGATGGGAGCCGTATCCTCTTCCAGACCAGTGAAGAGCGTCTGTCCCAGCGCCCAACCACACTCTATTCCCTTTATGTGATGGACCTGGCGACCCGGCAGACACAGTGTGTCGTGGAGCGGGATGGATTCATCAACGGCGCCTCATTCTCACCCGACGGACAGGAAATCCTGGTCATCGGCAGCCCTGAGGCCTTCGACGGTATCGGGAAGGATGTCCTGCCGGAGCAGACGCCCAACACATTCGACCTGCAGCTTTTTGTCGTCCGGATCGCGGACCGCAGTGTACGTGCGCTGACAAAAGATTTCGCCCCATCCATCCTGAATGCGCGCTGGAGCCGTTTTGACGGCAAGATCTATGCGACGGCTGAGGACAAGGACTGCAAGAACCTGTTCCGCCTGGACCCGTCTACGGGCGCGGCGGAGCGGCTGCCGAACCGGGAAGAGTATCTGTACACCTTCGACCTGGCGGAAACGGCACCGGTCCTGGCCTATTACGGCCAGAGCCTCTGCAACGGAGACCGGGTCTATCTGATGGACACGCGGGATCTCACGCAGGAGTGTATCCGCGACATCAGCGCCCAGCGTTTCGAGGACGTCACTTTCGGCGAAGGCGGAGCATTCGAATTCACGAGCAGCCGGGGGGACCGGATCAACGGTTTCTATGTCCTGCCGCCGGATTTCGACCCGGACCGGAAGTATCCGATGCTGGTGCACTATTACGGAGGCTGCTCCCCCAGCGCCCGTTATTGTTACGGTTCCTATTCACCGCAGGTGTATGCGGCGCAGGGCTATGTGTTTTATGTGATCAACCCCAGCGGGGCGGCGGGCTTCGGCCAGGAGTTCGCGGCACTGCATGTCAACACAGCCGGGGAAGGTGTGGCGGAAGACATCCTGGAAGGTGTGGAACGATTCTGCGAGGCGCATCCTTTCGTGGACCGCAAGCATATCGGCTGTTTCAGCGCTTCGTATGGCGGTTTCATGACGCAGTTGCTGCTGCAGAAGAGCGACCTTTTCGCGGCCGGCGTTTCCCATGCGGGCATCAGCGACCACACGAGTTATTGGGGTGAGGGTTATTGGGGATATTCGTACAGCGAAACCTCGATGGCGAACAGCTATCCCTGGACGAGGCCGGACCTGTATGTGGACCGCAGTCCCCTGTTCCATGCCGACCAGATCCATACGCCGCTGCTTTTCCTGCATGGAAGCGCGGACACGAATGTGCCGATCGGCGAAAGCATCCAGATGTTTACGGCGCTGAAACTGTTGGGCTGTGAGACGGCTTTCGTCGTCGTCGACGGCGAGAATCACGGTATCCGTGAATACAACAAGCGAAGACAGTGGCTGCGCACCATCTTCGCCTGGTTTGCCAAATATCTGCAGGAGGATCCCAGCTGGTGGGATGAACTCTATCCGGAAAAGAATCTTTAAGACTTCTGGTGCCGGCCGTGATGCTGGAACCAGAGACCGTAGACCTCGCTGACGTTACCCGCCGTGATGAAGGCATGGATGTCATTGTCCTGTATGAACTTCATCAGGTCCGAGAACTCATTCTGCGTCAGCAGGGCCTGCACTTCCGTCATCTGCTCCCCGCTATATCCGCCCCGCACCTCATATAGTGAACACCCGCGCACCAGTTTGTCGATGATGAAAGCCCGGACCTTTTCCGGCTCTTTCGACACCACGCAGACCCGCTTGCGCTTGTTGAGCGCCGCCGTAAAATAGTCGATGACCAGGCCGTTGATCCAGGTGCCGATCAGGCCGATGACCACCATGCGGAAAGGATTGATGGCAAAGGCCGTACAACAGATGACAGCTCCGGCGATGCTGACGGATGCCCCGATGTCGAAATGAAGATACTTGTTGACGATCTTGGCCAGGATATCCAAGCCGCCCGTCGACGCGTTGATCCGGAATAGGATCGCCTGCGAAGCGCTCAGCAACAACACGAAACAGAGCAGGTCAAACCAGATGTCTCCCATCACGCTCGTCTGTCCCGTATCCGTGATGAACTTGGTATAAGGATACACCGCATCCCAGAAATCCATGAGCGGACCGAGGATCAGCGCCGTATAGACCGTCTTCAAGCCAAACTCTTTCCCGATCAGGAAATAGGCCAGGATGAGGAGGATGGCATTGATGACCACGATGACCGTGGACACCTTGACCGTGATGCCGATGTTCGCCAGGAGGGCGCTGATCACGATCGAGAGACCGGAGATGGTACCGATGATCAGTTTGCTCGGTACGAGAAAATAATAGACTGCGGCAGCTCCGACGAGCATGCCCAGCGTCATGATGATCAATTCTTTCCAGAATTTCCACGTCTTCAGCGCATCCAGCGCAGACCGTAACGCATCTTTGACACCAGCCATATCGTATTGATTAACTTATATCAGGGGGATTACCGGTCGTCCGGCAGGAGGAAATGGAAGAGTTCCTCCCAATCAAATACCTTCGGATCGTCGATGTGATGATAAGGAGCCGGTGACAGGACCCGCTCATCTCCCAAAACGAGCGCCTTCATCAATTCCTTCAGCTTCTCGGGGCTGTCATCCGGGAAAAAGGCCACGCGGGGCGCGCCGGCAGCCGCTTCATGGGCATAGGGCAGGTCTGCAAGGAGCATCGGCTTGCCCGATGGGGCGAACTCCGTGATGGGACGGCCCCAGTTCTCGGCACGGGAAGGATAGATCAGGCAATCCGCAGCTTCATACCAGCCCCAAAGCCGGGAAGGAGACTGCCATCCGGCGAAATGGATCGAATCAACGTGGTCCCAATTGGACTTCAGCCACCAGCCATACTTATTATCCTCACCCCGGACGGTAAACTCCGCGCGGAAACGCCGGCGGCCGATCTCCAGTTCCAGCAAACGGGCGGCTTCACAAGCCGTCTCAAAATTCTTGTAGCAATCCGGTGTGGAAGGGATGAAGAAGGTGTAAGCGCTCTTGGCCGGGACGTCGATCCGCTCCGGAGCGGAATGGCCCTTGGCCGGGAAGACGATCGTCTTGGCGGGATCGGTATGGAAGGTGCGCGAGAGATTCTGGCGCAAGGCGTCCTGGCGGACGACCAGATAGTCGTTCTTGCCGATATTCTTACGATAGGCGGCCTTGGAGGTGCGGACAGAAAGCGGGATCGCCCGGTCCATCATCCAGTCGCGGGGACGGACCTTCAGCCACGGGAAAGCGTTGTAACAGAAAGTAACCCGGCATTTCGCCTGCACATCCGGCGTCACGTCGAACATCGACAGCCACAGATCGATGGGCTTGTCATCCTGCTCTGACATCAGCACAGAGTCCCAATACATCTGCTTATACTCACACTTGCGGCGAGCCTTGGCACTCACCGCCGCCTCGGGATACTCCTTATATTCGACATGGGGATAATCACAGAGCTGCCGGTTGTGGACAAGCGCCACGATCCGTGTCCGGCCGTCGGAAGCCATCTTTGAAAGCTGCTGCAGGCATTGCCGCAACAACTCCAGTTCTCCGCCCTCCTTCACAGCGACGGCGGAAACGACGATGGTTCTCTTGAACGTGACTCCCAACATATCTTTGCAAATTTATGAAACTTGCCCTAAATCTCCAACGGCAGGGACGAAAAAAGCCGGCCCTCCAGGGACCGGCTCATTATCAAAGAAATACAAATGCTACTTCTCGCTCTTCTTGCATTCGCTGCCAAGGCAGCACCATACGAGTGCCGCGAGGGCGCCACCCACGAGCGGGGCGCAGATGAAGACCCAGACATTCTGGAGAGCCTCACCGCCGACAAAGAGCGCGGGACCGAGGGAACGGGCCGGGTTGACGGATGTGCCGGTGAGATTGATGCAGACGAGATGGATCAGGATCAGGGACAGACCGATGGCAAGACCGGCGAGATTGCCGGCACCTTTCTTCTCATCCGTCGTGCCGAGGACTACCATGACGAAGATGAAGGTCGCGACCACTTCGACGAGGACACCGGCCCAAGGACCGTTGACGCCCGCGAGGCCGTTCGCGCCGCCCATTTCGAAGTTGCTGACGGAGCAGATCCAGGCGAGGATCGCCGCACCGACGATACCGCCGATGAACTGGCCGACCCAGTAGCCGCAGGCATCCTTCCAGCTCATGCGTCCCGAAAGGACGACACCGAGCGTGATGGCCGGGTTGATGTGGCAACCGGAGATACCGCCGATGGTATAGGCCATGGCGACAACCGCAAGACCGAAAGCAATGGCCGTACCGACGACTCCGGCAGGAGTGCCGCAGCCCAGGAAGACGGCAGTGCCGCAGCCGAGCAGGGTCAGGACCGCGGTACCGATACATTCAGCAATGTACTTTTTCATAAAAGACTTGGGTTTTAGTTAATTGTTATCGACAGGTTTTCACGCCTGCCAGGACAAATTTAGGAAAAATTGGCAAAAAACAAAAGGAGCCTACAACTCCCGGATCCAGATGTTGCGGAAGCTGACCGGGTTGCCGTGATCCTGAAGCATGATCGGACCGTCGCCATGCTCCTGCTGCTTCGGGAAGCCGACATATTCGGTCGTGCCGAGGATTTCGGTGTGATTCTGGATCAGCACTCCATTGTGAAGAATGGTGACATGGGGATAGGTCCGGAACGTACCGTCCTTCTTGAAAGTGGGAGCTTCATAGATAATGTCATAGACATTCCACTCTCCCTGCGGACGCATTGCGTTGACCAGCGGCGCATGCTGCTTGTAGATACTGCCGGCTCCGCCGGAAACATAGGTCGGATTGTCGTAACTGTCCAGTACCTGGATCTCATAACGGCCCTGGAGGTAGACGCCGCTGTTGCCGCGGCCCTGACTCTCCCCTTCCAGACCGACCGGCTCCCGCCACTCGATGTGCAGCTGGAAGTCGTGGAACACCCGTTTCGTAATGATCTCTCCGGTACCGGGAACGATGGTCACCGCGCCGTCTTCCACCTTCCAACCGGGCGCAGCCCCTTTCGGTCCCGTCCATTCATCCAGGCTGGAACCATCAAAAAGGACAATGGCGTCCGACGGGGCGCTGTGTCCGTCACCCGGCGTCACGACTGCCGGTTGGGGTTGCCAGAACTCAGTGTGGCCGGGTTGCATATGCTTGGGCTTGGGAAATTCTTTTTGCGGCTCCTGTGCCAGCAAACTTGCGGCAGCCGCCAGGAAGAAGACGGAGCAAAATAGTTTTTTCATAACTTGTTTGAATTCTGTCTCCACAAAAATAAGAAAAAATAGTAAATTCGCGATAAGATTATCAACCCTTCCGGAAATGCTGTCATTGCTCCTCAGTCTATGCGCCCTGATCCTAGGGTATCTGTTTTACGGAAAACTTGCAGAAAAGATTTTCGGGCCGGATCCCGCCAAGCCGACGCCCGCCGTCGAAAAGGCGGACGGCATCGACTATATCAAGATGCCAGGCTGGAGGGTCTTTATGATCCAGTTCCTCAACATCGCGGGAACGGGGCCCATCTTCGGAGCCATCATGGGAGCCAAATTCGGCCCCGCCGCCTATCTGTGGATCGTATTCGGATGTATTTTCGCCGGAGCCGTCCACGACTATTTCTCCGGGATGCTGTCCGTACGCAACGGAGGTGCCGGACTGCCGGAAATCGTCGGCCTCTACCTTGGAAAAGGGGCCCGCACGGTGATGCTGCTCTTCACGGTCCTGCTGCTGGTACTTGTCGGCGCCGTTTTCGTCTACAGCCCCGCCATCATCTTGCGCAACCTCACAGGCGGCACGAATACCGCATTCATGATCTGGGTGTGCGTCATTTTCGTCTACTACCTGATCGCCACCTTCATGCCCATCGACAAGATCATCGGCAAACTCTATCCCATCTTCGCCGCATCCCTGCTGTTCATGGCCGTTGCCCTGTTCCTGGGACTGCTGGTCAAATGGCCTTCAATCCCGGAGTTCTGGGATGGGCTGGCCAACCGGGGTCCGTCCCTCGGACTGAAGGGGCAGCCGATCTTCCCCTGCCTGTTCATCACGATCGCCTGCGGGGCGATCAGCGGCTTCCATGGCACCCAGTCTCCCCTGATGGCCCGTTGCCTCGGGGACGAGAAGCAGGGACGGCCGATCTTTTATGGCTCCATGATCACGGAAGGCATCGTTGCCCTGATCTGGGCGGCGGTCGCCTCCTATTTCTTCTTCGCGGGAGGCGCGGCTGAGACAGGCTCGAAACTGAGCGCCTCCGCGCCTGAAGTCGTGACGGTCGTATCCAAGAGTTGGCTCGGTGTGCTGGGCGGCATCCTGGCAATGCTCGGCGTAGTGGCAGCGCCGATCACCAGTGGCGACACGGCCCTGCGCAGCGCCCGTCTGATTATTGCGGATGCGTTGAAAATCAACCAGAAAGGAGTCGGAGGACGCCTGGCTATCTGCCTCCCCATGTTTGCGCTGACCGGGTTGATGCTTTGGTTCAACATCGCCGACGAAAACGGATTCAATACGATCTGGCGCTATTTCGGTTGGGCGAATCAGACCTTGTCCGTATTCACGCTCTGGGCGATCACGGTCTTCCTGACGAAATACAGACAGAAGAGCGCCTTCCTGATCACGCTGATCCCGGCTTGTTTCATGACGGCGACCTGCCTGACTTATATCTGCATTGACAAGATCGGGTTCCACATGCCGACGTCGAGCATCCCTTGGATTGCCGCGGGCACCTTCATCGTTTCGATGGTCCTGTTCTTCCTCTGGCGTTCCCGTCAGAAAGCATAAAAGTTAGATCAACAATTCCGGCAGCTGAATTTTCGGGACGACGTGGACGCCGTCCTCACGGTAGTATTTCAGGCTGTCGGAGGCTGAGGCCGGACGAAGTTCAAACTTCTCCGCGGGTTTGCCGATGGCGATGACGGCCAGCGGATCCAGCGGAAGAGCCAGGTCGCGCTTAAGGGCCTCACGGTCGAAGGCACAGACGACGATGCCGCCCAGACCCAGTTCCGTCGCTTTCAGCAGCATACTCTGCGCAGCTATACCGAGGTCCATATCCACATAGCGGTCCTCCGGGACGGCGCTGCAGACGATAATGAAAGCTTCCGGCTCGGTGCCGGGCAGCGGCAGATGCAGTTCAGGAAGGGCACCGCCGAGCCGGATGTGCCCCAGGACGACATCCGAAGGACGCCGGCCGCCGGCATCGGCTCCGTCCGCAGCCGTGACAAGACGGAAACGCAGCGGCTGGCGGTTCATCGCCGACGCGACCTTGCAGCACACTCCGACGATCCGCTCCAGCTGCAGCCGGTGCACCTTGTACTCTTTCTGATAGCCCCGGCAACTGCGGTTGCGGGTCAGGAGCGCGTCCAGCGACACGCCGGGGTGTTTGACCGCTGCCTT
Source organism: uncultured Bacteroidales bacterium (assembly GCA_946405485.1). Next base: position 14,359 of record CAMJHJ010000013.1, read on the forward strand.
TTTGCCGTTGTAAAACTCGTCAAACTTCTTTTCCAGATAATTGTCTGCCATGATGACCGGGAAGGATGATATGGTGGTTGCCGATCGAATCCGTCAGGAAATAGCGCGCCGTTCCGGGTGCATGCAGGACGACCTGAGTGCGGCAAAGGTCGCGCTCCGCCTGGTTGCGGACGAGTTCCGCATCCACGGCGAAGCACTGCCGCAGGTCAGGGCTGAGCTTGAAAACCGTCACGGGACCCTCCGGTAACTCACCACGGACCGCGACGCCGATTCCGGACTCGAAATGTGTATCGTATTCTCCGCCCCGGATCATATCCAGGGGTACGGTGCAATGGGCCAGGAGTACTTCACCGGACTGCGGATCGATGCGGGCCGGATTGGCCTGGAAGCCGCAACAGCCGGTGGCCTCATGAGCGATGAGCATCGAGATCAATGCCGGAACATCCCCTTCGCAGCTGGAAGGGATGCCACGGGCATTCAGGATAGCCAAGGCCATGCAACCCGTATTGCCCACTTCGGTCAGCAGGTCAAAGCAGCGCAGGGTCAGCCCGTCAAGCCTATAGCGCCCGATCAGACGGCAGAGGGCTCCGTAAATATCCAATGCGCCACCGAACGCCTCGGGTGTCAGTTCCCGCCCGTAGCGGGGCTGGAACGGATCCACGATCGGACCGGGACCCGGCCAGCGGATGCCTTCCGGCATGTCGTATCCACCCTTCCGGATTTCCGCGACCAGTTCCTCCATCGGGACATCGATCAATTCCAGGCCCAGGATCTCCCGCGCGACGGAAGGATCCACATCACTGGAAATCAGCCAATCCGAGGGTTTCCCTATGATGCCGAGACGTTTGCCCTTCAAGCGCGGTTTCCATGCCGCCGCATTGAAGGCGCGGCGACCGGTCTCTCCCCCGCCACCGCGCACATTTTCGGCCGATTCATGCTCAGAAGCCGGTTTTTTCCGGTCACCAAGCACATTTACGCCATTTTCATGCGCGAGAGCCATGATCCGCGAGACAACGTACGAAACGGGACCATGTAGGATTTCGCCATCATGACCATGCTGCCGCAAATAAGACAAGATTTCCATCGAAGCCGCCAGACTGTTGCTCTTGCCGCTGGTCAACAGACGGATGGGCTGGTCCGGAAGGCACAAAGAGCCGTCGGGCCCCGTAAAAGCAGCCTTGAAAGCCCCTTCCGTGCCTCCGGTACGGACATAGATCAGATTCAGTGTCGCCTCCGGTCCGGTGAGGGGCGTCCGGAAGCGGTCAAGGGGCGTGACGGCGCCGCAGCAGGGGCAGGCGACGCCTCCCCGCAACTCCCCTGCGACCATCATTCTGACGGAAGGATCGGCCTCCTGCATCGCCGAGACAATCTCCTTGATGAAGGAGTCTCGGGCAGTCTGGACCGCCGCTTCGGCATGCAAGCCCGAAGCAAGGCTGTGGATCACTATTCTCATTTCGCTCTGTATGAATCATATAGGCGGACCAGGCCATCAGCCACCCGGTCCACGCCTTCTGCCAACTGGGCAGGAGGACAGGCCAGGTTGATCCGGATGAAACGGTCGTCCCCATACATTTGTCCGGCATTGATCCAGACCAGTTCGTGTTGCAGGAGCTCCCGTTCGATTTCATCGGAAGGAATTCCCAGCACAGAAGTATCCACCCAGGCCAGGTAGGTACCCTCCAGTTCACAGACGGGGAAAGGCAGGGGACGAAGACGTCCGCAAAGCTGCGCATAATTATGCCAGATGACGGTATTCAGTTCTTCCAGCCATCGCGCACCTTCAGGTGTGTAAGCCGCTTCGTGGGCCAGATAGCCGAACGGATTGGATTCACAGATTTCCCAGTCGTTGATCACGCGGTCGATACGCGCGCGCCAGGCAGGGTCCGGAGTGATGACATTGGCCATCTGCAGGCCGGCGGTATTGAAGCTCTTCGAAGGAGAATTGAGCAGCACGGCACCCTCAAGCCCCGCGGAAGAAGCGCAGGCATAAGGCGTATAGCGCATACCGGGGCGCACAAGTTCGCAGTGGATCTCATCCGCGACCACGATGGTACCGTGGCGGCGGGCGATTTCATGAACCCGCGAAAGCTCGGAAACCGTCCATACGCGACCGGCCGGGTTATGAGGGTTGCACAGCAGGAGGATGCGGTTGGCAGGATCGGCGCAGCGGCGCTCCAGGTCCTCGAAATCCATCTCATACGTAAACCGTCCCTCGGGAAGGATCTTCCGGATCAGCGGAGAAGCGACGGCCTTCAGTCCGCAGTTGCGGATGCAGGAGAAGAACGCATTATACACCGGAGTCTGGATAATGACGCCCCCGCCCGGCTCAGACAGGGCCTTGAGCACGGCGGAAATGGCCGGCACGACTCCGATCGTATAGAGCATCCACTCACGCCGGATCGTGAAGCCATGCCGCTCCGAGAACCAGCGGATCACCGCCTCATAATAGGACTCGGGGACGCAGGTATAACCGAATACGCCATGCTCCACCCGCTTCCGGAGCGCATCGACGATGAAGGGTGCCGCCTTGAAATCCATATCCGCCACCCAGAGCGGAATCATATGGGCGCGCTGTTCTTCCGTCAGGACAACGCCCTCCGGCAACGGTCCGTCCCATTTGTAACAACCGCTGTGACGGCGGTCCACAGTTGATTCAAAATCGAATTCCATATGCCTTATTTGTCATAACCCGTTTCCACGATACAGGAAGCCGGCGCCTTGATGTTCTTGTCCAGGATCAGTTCGCCGACGCTCCCGACCCGGATGGACCCGGAACGCGGATTCTTGATCGAAGTCACGTTGCCCCGGACCGTCGCCTGCACGTCGGAGTATTCGAATGCAAGGTCTGCCGAAGGATCGAAGGTGCAGTCTTCCAGCACCAGCCCGGTCGCATAGCAGAGCGGCTGGCTGCCCCCGATGTGGCAGCGCACCAGGCGCAGGTTCCGTGAGTGCCAGCCGAGGAATTCCCCGTCAATCCGGGAATCATAGACCGTCACATTGTCGCACTCCCAGAAAGCATCCTTCGTATCCAGGTCGCTGTCGCGGATCTCGATGTTGCGGGCCCACTGGAAAGAGTAATTGCCCTGAAGCTTCAGGTTCTTGATTTTCAGGTCACTGCAATGCATGAAGATATAGTCGGCCCGCAAGGCGCGCACATCCTCCAGTTCCCCGCCCCGGCAGGACCAGAACGTCTCCGACGCAGAATCGATGATCGTACGGCGTAGCGTCATCCCGTCCATCTCCCGGAACATCTTGGGAGCGTCCACGACACAATCCTCCATCACCATGTCCTGCGAGTACCAGATACCCGCCCGGGCGCCGACCGTGAAGATACTGTCCCGCACCGTGAAGCCTTTGCAGCACCACAGCGGATACTTGCCTTCGAAACGACAAGCGACCGCTTCGATATTCGCGGTTTCTTTCAGGCCCGACTCTCCGGCATGGATCACCACGCCTTCCAGATAAAGGTCTTTCTCACAATACAACGGCCTCTCGCCGCCAAACTCCTGATTTTTAATTACTTTCATATTTCTTGAGTCGTCAGTTTCGTTTTCATCCATTTCTCGCCATGGATACGCCAGACCAGCAACGCACCGCGCACATTCAGCTCGATGAACATCGCAATCCAGTATCCCATCAATCCATACTTCGGCGTCAGGATCAACGCTAATCCGATACGCACCAGCCAGACACTGATGAAGTTGAGCGCCGTAGGCACTTTCGTGTCACCCGCACCCACACAGGCCGCATAAGCAATGATCGAAGCCGCATAGCCGGCCTCCGCGAAGGCCTCCAGCCGCAGGCAGCGGGCTCCCAATGCCACCACCTCCTGATCCACGCTCAACAAGCCCATGATCTGCGCGGCCAGGAAATACATCACGATGCCTAAGCTGGCCATCATTCCCACGCCGAGAAGGAGCGTGATGCGCGAGAACCCCTTTGCAAGGTTTTTGCGCCCGGCCCCCAGGCTCTGTCCGACCAGTGTCGTGGCCGCGTCTCCCATGCCATAACCCGGCATATAGCAGAAACTCTCCGCCGTGATAGCGAAGGAATTGGCAGCAATCGAAACGGCGCCCAGAGGTGCGACGATCAGCGTACTCATCACATAGGCGCCCCGCATCACAAGATTCTGGATCCACATCGGCCCGGTGATATCGAAGGCCTTACCCATCACATCCCGCGTCGGGAGGAAGGAACCTTCTTCGCCTGCAATCGCAAGATCCTTGTTGCGCACCAGCAGGAAATAGAGCAGCAGGCATGCCGTCACCGTCTCGGCAATCCCAGTCCCCAAAGCGGCTCCCATCACGCCCATACCGGCACCCGGCACCGTCAGCGCCGCGCCGAATATATGGACCTCGCGCGTCGGGAAAATCAGCAGGAAATTGAAGACGACATCCAGCGCGCACATCAGGATGTTCAGCATACTGGGAATCTTCATCTCGCCGCTGCACATCAGCATCGTGCTGCCGAAAAAGCCCAACTGCATCATCGGCAGGAAAGCGGCATAGATGCGGAAATAGGCGGAGGCTTCGCTGCGGATCGCTTCTTCACCTCCAAGCCAGCCGGGCAAGGGGCCGGAAACGGCAATCGCAAGCAGTGACAATAAAAGGGAGAAAAGCGTGACGACCAACAATCCCTGCCGGAGGACCAGGCGGGCCCGGGCGAAATCTCCAGAGCCGATCCTATGCGCGACCTGGACGGAAAACCCCTGTCCGAGCGCCATGCAGAAGCCGCCGAGAAGCCAGGTGGTCGTCGAGACCAGGCCGATTGACGCAGAGGGTCCTGCGCCGAGGCTGCCGACCATCGAGGCATCGATGAACTGCAGCATAACGGAAGCCAGCTGGGCCAGGATGGCAGGGCCGCAGAGCAAGAGCGTCAGCCGGACACGCTGCCCCGTCGACAAGTGATTCCCCTGCCGGATGAAACCGAGTAGTGTGTCCTTATCCTGCGCCATGGCCCGTTCACTGCGTAAACAGACAAATTTACAGAAAAAACTTGTTATTTTTGTAACTATGAGAATGATGTCGAAAAACCTCCTGATCCTGCTTGCTGCAGTTCTACTCCCTTCTGGGATCACATCCGCTCAGGATGCGGACGCAATCCGTTATATCGAGGCGTCCGAGCTGACGATGGTCGGGAAAATGATGGAAACGCCCAATCCTTATTGGCGGGTGGATACAACCCGGTTCAAGGGATTCACCGCTACGGAAAGTAATCAGGTGCGTTGCGGCGCCGGCCTGGCTGTCGCGTTCCGGACAGACTCCCCTTTCATCAAACTCCGGATCACGCGGCGCCCGTCCTACTCCGGGGCATCGACGACCACGATCTCCTCGGCCGGATTCGACCTTTACATCCGGGATGGGAAGGAATGGATATGGGCGGACAATGTGTATTTCAAGCCGGGAGATGAGGCTGAGCCCGCGACCCTGATCCGCGACATGGACGGCTCCTTACATGAATGCCTGCTTTACCTGCCTATCCATACCGAATTGTATTCCTGCGAGTTAGGCGTGGCCCCGGAGAGTGTATTGGAGCCTCTGGAGAACCCGTTCCGGCACCGCATCGTATTCAGCGGATCCAGTTTCACCCACGGCGGCAGCACCAGCCGTCCGGGCATGAGTTACCCGAAACAGTTTGAGCGTCATACCGGCTTGCAAGCACTGGCCTTGGGCTGCGGCGGGAATGGCCGCCTGCAGTCGTATTATGCCGATGTATTCGCAGCCGTCGAGGCCGACGCATTTATCTTCGACCAGTTCTCAAACCCCACCGTCGACGAGATCCGGGAACGCTTCTTCCCATTTTTAGAGAAGATCCGCGCCGCGCATCCGGGTGTGCCGATCATTTTCCAGCGGACGATCACCCGGGAGCAGGGGAACTTCGACACCGGCTCCCGGGCCCGTGAGCTCGCGAAAAAGGCTGTCGCCGACAGTGTGATGAAGATCGCCCTCGCCCGCTACCCCGATGTCTATTACATCAGGCCGTGCTCGGACGACGGTTCGCACGAATGGTCCGTCGACGGCACCCACCCCGACGACTACGGCTACTACCTCTGGTCCCGCAGCATCGAAAAGCCCATCAAGCGCATCCTCCG
>CAMJHJ010000014.1 GCA_946405485.1 uncultured Bacteroidales bacterium
CGCGCGGTCGATGCCGCCTGCGTCTATGTCAACGCCCCCACGTCCTTCACGGACGGCGCCCAGTTCGGACTGGGAGCCGAAATCGGCATCAGCACCCAGAAACTCGGCGCCCGCGGCCCCATGGCCCTCCGGGAAATCACCACCTACAAGTGGCTCATCGAAGGAGACGGCCAGACCCGGCCCTGAAGGCAGGGTATTTCAGGTGACAGCGGTCCCGAGGTGCAAATCCGGCCCTTTTTGCACCTGCCACCCTCCTTCCAGAGCCCCCGAGGTGCAAATCGGCCCTTATTTGCACCTCGATTGCTCCCAGGACAGGAGCCACTCTTTCCGGTCGAGGCCGCCGGCATAGCCGGTGAGAGCTCCGTCGGAACCGATGACCCGGTGGCAAGGGATGATCAGAGAGATAGGGTTCCTTGAAACGGCCCCGCCGACAGCCTGCGCAGACATCTTCCGGATGCCCCGCAGGCGTGCGATGCGAGCGGCAATCTCTCCGTATGTCTTTGTCTCGCCGTAGGGAATGGCCTGCAGGATCTCCCAGACAGTCTGCTGGAAGGGAGTCCCGTCTGCGCGGAGCGGCGGGATGAAACCAGGGTCCTTCCCCTCGAAATATCGATCCAGCCATCGTCGCGTCTCTTTGAAAACGGGAAGCTCTTTCCCTCTGTCGCCCGGCATGCATACCGGAGTGCTGAACGGACCCTCGTCCCAATCTTCTCCCAGGCCATCCTCCCGGCCCGGGCCCCGTCCGTCGTCCTGACCTTGATACTCGAAACGTAATCCTGTCAGGACTTTCCCATCGCTTTCCAGGGCGATGTCACCCAGCGGTGACGCAAAGTAGGTCTTGTAAATCATGGCTTTCATAGTTTTATGGTTGGTGGAAACAATTCTTTGACAAAGGACAGGTCCAGCTTCAAGAGGCGCTGGATCTGGCTGTTGGTGGCATTGTAGTCGAAGTGCATGGTCCTGGCGACTTCAATTTTGGCTTTCGGCGGCAGCAGGGCAGCCTGGTCAATACCGTAATTGAGCTTCGCTATCTGCTTGACAGTATGGTACATCTCGTCTTCGGTGAGAACGATGCGGTCTCCCAGTCTCTTGGCTGCCGCACTATAAGACTCGACGCTTTTCGTCAGGAGGAAGAAATAGTGTTGTGCGTCCCGGAAGAAAGACTCTCCAAGGCGGTAGTCCAGATAACTGGATGGCAGGATCCTGCCGTCCCGAACGCGGTAGGTGTCCGGGAGGAAAGGCTTGCTTCTCATGCATAATTCCCGTTTGGCCCGGAAGGTCAGTTCCCGCGCCGAAACGCTCCCACCTTCATTTGGACGAAGGTTGAAATAGACGGAGGCTCCGCTCCAGGGATCCGAAAAGGGCGTATAGTTCGGATCCACCACATAGCGGTTCCGGTTGATGTAGACGATTTCATTCCGCACCATCCCCAGGTCGGTGATCAAGATGGGATCATCGCATCGGAAATCTCCCAGATAGACATCCCGTCCCTTGGCTTGGAGATGCTTCTTCAGCCGGTATAGGTAGGCCTCTTGCAAGGCGAAACACAACTCTCGGCGGCAACCGAGCAGGGCGTGGAGATGATTGACCATGTGCGAGTCGGTTACTACCGTCACCCCAGCCTCCGCGGCGCTGACCGCCAGGTTGTTGACGGAGAAATCATAGTCTTCCGGCGTGAGGTTGACCGATTCGTTGAGCTGCCCCGGCGTACAGTAATGCCAGAGGCCGCCAAATCTTTCGCACGCGTCCCTGAACCGGAACTCGCAGGCCGTTTCTTTGTCATGAAAGGATGGGTTCGCCATAATCTTCCGCACTAATCTCCCGCCACCATGGCCAGGACACAATGAAGATAGTTATCTCCCGCTTCACATCCAAATCTGGGGAAAAGTTTTTTCCTCCGGGGTGCAAAAAGGGCCGGATTTGCACCTCGGGGGCCCCGAGAAGGGGGTGGCAGGTGCAAAAACAGGCAGATTTGCACCTCGAGGGCCCCGGAAGGAGGGTGACAGGTGCAAAAATAGGCAGATTTGCACCTCGAGGGCGCAGTGAGAGACTGGGGATTGGCTGGGGGTGGCGCGGGGGCGTGAGCTCCCGCGCTCACGGGAAGCGGGAGGGGCCCGCCGGAGACAAGTTCCCGCGCAGCGGGGACGCAGGAAACGGTGGGAGGGTCCGGAGTGGAGCGAAGCGGAACGGAGTCCCCCGCGCCACCCCCAGCCCGTCCCCCGGGACTCAGCCCATTACCCCAGCCACCTCTCAGTACTTGGAAAATCGCGCGAATGTGCGTACCTTTGTGCCGGCCTGCAAGGTGCAGGCTAAGGGGTGCTGAGGTGATACTCACCAAGGCTGAGATGATACCCTCTGACCTGATCGGGATAATGCCCGCGTAGGAAACCGCTATCTTCCCATCCCCTTATTTGTATTACCATACATTTAAGGTTTACTATGTCTCTTTTATGGATCTTCCGCCGGCCGGCCGCGCGTAAAGCGCCGGTCCTTATGCTGGCCATCCTGTCCGCAATCACATCCCTCCACGCCCAGGAGCCCGCTCAGCGCGACGTCTCCGACTCGCTTCTCGTCGAGCAGCTCCAGGAGGTGATCGTCAGCGCCGTTCGCGCTGCCAAGGACGCGCCCTTCGCCGTGTCCAACATCGACCGCGCCTCCCTGAAAACCTTCTCCAACACCGGAAAGGAACTGCCCGCACTTTTCGCCCGCACCCCCGGCGTCCTCGCCTGGAGCGAGAACGGCGTCGGGACCGGCACCAGTTACATGCGCATCCGCGGTGCCGGCGGCTCCCGCATCAACGTCACCCTCGACGGTGTGCCGCTCAATTCGCCTGAAGACCAGACCGTCTTCTGGGCCAATATGAACTCCTACGCCTCGCTCCTCGGGAGCGTCCAGATCCAGCGCGGCGTCGGTACCTCCACCAACGGCGACGGCGCATTCGGCGGCACGGTCGCCCTCGGCTCCAAGGCCCCGTCCCTCGTCCCCACGGCGGAATTCACCGGCGCTTTCGGTTCCTTCGGCACCTGGCGGGCCGGCGGCAGTTTCTCCACAGGCCTCCTCCGGAACCATTTCGTCCTCGAAGGCGCACTGCACCAGACCGCCACGGACGGCTATGTCCACGGCACGGCCGGCACCTCCGGCAGTTACCTGGCCGCCCTGACCTGGCTGGGTATCAACTTCACCCTGAGTTACAAGCTGTTGGGCAACTATGAGAATACCGGCCAGGCATGGAACGGCATCACCTGCGGCAACGACGGCTACAGCCTTAACTCCTACGACGGCATCAAGACCTACAAAGACCTGTACGACGCCGGCCTGGGGCAGTACAACAGCCTCTATGAAATCCTCCCCGGGGCGGAGGATTACACCGTCCTCCACAACCCGGACGGCTCTTATCTGGTCGAGCGCTATCACCTGGCGGATGATGTCCCCTGGCCCCGCACGACGGACAATTTCTGGCAGAACCACCATCTCCTCAGTTTTGCCTGGGAGCCCGGTCCTTACTGGAACTTCTCCGCCGTCGGCCACTACACCCACGGTTACGGCTACTACGAGGAATTCCGCAAGAACAACAAACTGGTCAAATACGGTCTGTCCACCTTCATCGACAAGGGTGGCGATGAAGTCAAGAGAAGCGATTTCGTGCGCCAGAAAGGCCTGGACCAGGACTGCTTCGGCCTGGTATCCAACGTCAATTACAAGCGCGGCGCCTGGAATGCGCTCGCCGGCCTCTCCGTCCAGCAGTTCAAGGGCAACCATTTCGGCTACCTGGTCTTCGCCTCCAACGAGGAGCTCGCTGAACGGATCCTCAGCGACGGCAACTACCGGTACTACGATTCCGACGCCTCAAAATTCGACGGCAGTGCCTTCGCCAAGGCGACCGTTACGCTGGCCCCCTGGCTCAGCGCCTTCGCCGACGTGCAGTACCGCCGCGTCCGCTACAAGACCGGCGGCTACAACGACAAATACATTGACAACGAAGACGGGACCGCCACCAAGCATCTGCTGAACGTCGACGAGACCTACAATTTCTTCAACCCCAAGGCAGGCCTCACCTTCAGCTACGGCCCCCACCGCCTGTACGCTTCCGCCGCGATGAGCCACCGCGAACCCGAGCGCAACAACTTCACCGACAACGGAAAATACCCCGCCCCGAAGCCCGAGCGCCTGCTGGATTTCGAGGGGGGCTACCAGCTTCAGACCCGTCCCTTCCGGGCCGGCGCCAACTTCTACTACATGCGCTACAAGGACCAGCTGGTCCAGACGGGGCAGTTGAGCGACATCGGCGAAGCGCTGACGACCAACATCCCCGACTCTTACCGGACCGGCGTCGAACTGACCGCGGAATGGGACCTCTTCTCCTGGCTCTCCCTGGAAGGGAATGCCGCCCTGAGCAGCAACCGCCTGCTGGACTTCGACGAATACGTCGACGACTGGGACAAGAAAGTCAGCATCATCCACTATGACGACAGTCCCCTCGCCTTCTCTCCCCAAGCCATCGTCAACGGTTTCGCCACCCTGCATTTCGGAGGTTTCCGGACCGTCTGGCACACGGCTTACGTCAGCCGCATGTACCTGGATAACACGGGCAACGCGGACCGTTCCCTGCCCGCCTACACCCTCTCCGAAGTCTCCGTCGGCTATACCCTGACGCCGAAGCGCTTCATCCGCGAAGTGGATTTCGGCGTGGACTGCAGCAACGTCTTCTCCGCCCGTGTGGCGCAGAGCGGCTGGGTCTACAGCGCCATCTCGGAATCCTCCGGCTACCCCGACTCGAACCGCTACTACCAGCTCGGCTTCGTGCCCGTCGCGCCCCTCTCCCTTATCGGGCACATAACCCTACGCTTCTAGGGGATGGACACGCTGCGCCTTCTGGATATCCTGGGCTTCGTCGTCGGCCTGGTCTATCTCTGGCTCGAATACAAGGCCAGTATCTGGTTGTGGCTGGCCAGCATCGTGATGCCGGCCATCGACCTGTTCCTTTATTATAAGGCAGGGCTTTATGCGGACTTCGGTATGGCGATCTATTATGTCCTGGCCGGTGTCTACGGCTTCCTGGCATGGAAATTCTTCAAGCCGGCCGTGGACGGAGGCCCGAAGCCGGAGGAACGGCCGGTCACCCATTTCAGACGCAGGCAGATCCTGCCGGCATTAGTGGCTGGACTGCTGCTCTGGTGGGGTATCTGGTGGGTTTTGGTGACCTTCACCAATTCGACGGTGCCCGTCGCAGACGCATTCACCACTGCGCTGAGCATCGTCGCGCTCTGGGCTCTGGCGCAGAAATATGCCGAACAATGGCTGCTCTGGCTGGCGGTCGACTTAGTCTGCTGCGTATTGTACGTCCGCAAAGGCATCCCCTTCAAAGCGGCCATCTACGGCTTATACACCGTCATCGCCGTATTCGGCTACCGGAAATGGATCAAGATGATCCCGGAAGCCTGATCAGTCGTCGGTCTCGCCCATGATGATGACGAGACGGTCACCGACCTCGAGCGGCATGCTCCCGTGCGGGACCAGGTATTTGTCGCCCCTGCGCACCATCATCACGCGGATGCCGTGAGGCAGACTCAGATCCCGCAGCGTCGCGCCTCTTACCAAGTCCTCTTCCGTCACGGTATGGTCGCGGAGCAAGCCCATCTCTTCCGGGACTTCCATCCCGAAGGTCTCCGCCTGCGGATCTTCGTCATAACTCAGCTTCAGCATATTGGCCACCGGCCCCAGTGTCGAGCCCTGCAGCAGCAAAGAGAACAGCGTGATCAGGAAGACGATGTTGAACATGTCCGTGGCCCCCTCCAGGCCCACGACGACAGGATAAAGCGAAAAGAGGATGGGGCCCGCTCCTTTCAATCCGACCCAGGAGGTGAACAATTTCGCCTTGAAAGGTAACTTCTTGAACGGCAGCAAACTGAGGAACACGCCGGCCGGCCGTGCCACCAGCATCATGAAGAGTCCGATCAACAGGGCCGGAACGAGTACCGAGAGCATGTGGGACGGACGAGCCAGCAAGCCCAGCATGAGGAACATCACCAGCTGCATCAGCCAGGTCATCCCCTCGAAGAAATTGAGGACATCCCGCTTCCGGGGGATACGCGCCCGGTTGCCGATGATGACGGCCGCGACATAGATCGCAAGCAGCCCGTTGCCCCGAAGCAGGAAAGCCAGGCCGTTGGAGAAGAAACCGATGCTGAGGATAAACACCGAATAGATTGCGCTGCCAGGCAGGCGAAGCCGGTCGAGGACCCACTTGGAAAGGAGGCCGACGGCCACACCGACGGCGAATCCCACCGCCAGTTGGAGCACGAAAAGACCGATTCCGGTCAACACCTGCATCCCGACGCCCATCTGCTTGACGGAAATCAGCAATTGGGCCAGGATCAAGGTGAGCGTATAGGCCATGGGGTCGTTACTACCGGACTCCAGCTCCAACATCGGTCCCAGATGCTCACGCAGGTTCAGGCGCTTGCCATGAAGGACCGAGAAAACGGACGCGGAATCCGTGGGCGACATGACGGCTGCCATCAGGAAACAGCCCAGGACCGGCAATCCGAACCGGCTGCCGAAAGCAAGTGCGATAAAGGTCCCTGTGAAAAGAACGGTCAGGATCACTCCCACGGTGGACAGCATCACACCCCTCCAGAGGACGGGCTTCGTTTCCGAAGCGGAAGTCTCCAGACCCGCGGTGAAAAGGATGATGGTCATCGCGAAGTGTCCGATGGACTCGGCCCACTTGTAGTTGTCAAAGTGCACGCCGATGCCATCGGCGCCGGCGAGCATCCCCAGCAGCAGGAAAAGCAACAGGGAGGGCACGCCGAACCGCGTCCAGACCTTCGAGACCAGGATGGAGATGAAGATCAGGATCGACCCCAGCAGGAGAAGATTCTCGGACAGGAGGTTGACCGAAAAGATGGAAAGCGGAATCATTGAATCTCAAAGAGGTTCAGGAATCCGGTCATCATGAAGACACTGCGGATATCGTCATTGATGTCCTTGACGATCACCCTTCCGCCTTTTTCGGAAGCGGCCTTGCGCAGGGACAGGAAAATCCGAAGGCCGGAACTGGAGATGTATGACAGTTCCTTACAGTCCAGGATGATGGTTCGGGAGGCATCTTCCGTCAGTTCCTCCATACGGGGGGCGATTTCCTGAGCCGCGGGAGTATCGAGGCGGCCGGAAAAGCGCACAGTCACTTCATCTTTGTTGCGTGAAACGTTGACTTCCATATTCAAATCTTTTTTGTTATTGTCAATATATTCCGATCCTCTTTCCGCTCATAGCGGACCGTGTCCATGATACTGCGGATCAGGTGGATACCGAGTCCTCCGATCTTGCGTCCGACTAAGTCCGCATGGATGTCGACCTCTCCGCGTTTCGTCGGGTCGAACGGCTTTCCGCTGTCGGAGATGACGAAGGAAAGCTCGTCTCCGGCAAGGAGCGCGTCAATGTCCACCGTCCCGTCCGTCCCGGCCGGGTAAGCATACAGGATCACATTGGTAACGGCCTCCTCAAGGGCCAGGTTAAGGCTGGGGCAGAGTTCCGGACTGATTCCGGCCTCGGCGGCAAGATCCTTGACGAAACCATGTAGGAGAGAGATTTGCTTGATGTCGTTGTGCAGGGTCAGGTGACGGGGTTTACTATCCCCACCGCCCAGGTAATGGATGAAAAGCATCGTAAGATCATCACTTCGAGGAGCGTCACCCACGAAGTGGGAAACTTGCTGCTCGATATTATACAAATGCGCCTCGGCACTCTTCCTTCCGCGAAGGGCTTCGTCCATTCTCGCTTCGCCGAACTGCTCATGGGAAGCATTTTCCGCTTCGGTGAGACCGTCCGTATACAAGAAGATGGCGTCATCACGACCCAAGAGGACTTCCTGCTCAGTATAAGACATCCCCTTCTGGATGCCGAGGGGTAAGTTGGGTACGACCGGCAAAGCCTGGATGGCGTCGGTCAGGATCCTCGGTGGATTGTGCCCAGCGTTGCAGAAACGGAGATGGCCGGAAGAAAGATCCATCACTCCGCAGAAGAAGGTGACGAACATGCTGTTGTCATTCATCGCAGAGAGATTGTCATTCATCAAGGTGACGATATGCCCGGGACTGTTCTCACGGGCCGCGATGTTCCGGAAGGTGGTACGGGTCACAGCCATCACCAGGGCGGCCGGGACGCCTTTCCCGCTCACATCACCGATACAGAAGAACAACTTGCCGTCACGGATAAAGAAGTCATACAGGTCCCCACCCACCTCCTTGGCAGGGATGATGGCGGCAGCCAGGTCGAGGTCGTTCCGGTCAGGGAAAGGAGGGAAGGTCTTGGGCACCATGGACATCTGGATGTTCTGGGCGATATGCAACTCCCCTTCCATCCGTTTCTTCCTTTCATTGAGTTCGTTATACCGGTTCTGGTTCCGGATGAAGGACCGGAGGATCAGGACGACCATCGCCAGGCCGAGGAGTTGGAGAAGCCGGACCAGCCAGCCGATCCGTCGCATGCCGCCATAGATATCCTTATCGGGGACCAGGATGCACATCGACCATCCGGTCTTTTCCACAGGGGCATAATACAGATAGCAGACTTCGCCCCTGAAATACACCGGCATATTGCCGGAGCGGCCGTTGAGCATGGCATCATACACTTTCCTGAAGCTGACGCTGTCTTTCATCTGGGAGATGATCTCATCGACCGTCTTGACCATGATCAACTCTTCCTGCGGACTGACCATGAACCGGCCCTGGCGGCTGATCAGGACATTGATGGCGTTGGGATAGACTTTCCCGGATGTCACGAGATCCGTGAGCCAGTCCAGGGATATGTCTGACGTGAGGATGGCTGCGGTTTTCCCCCGGGAATCCTTGATCGGGAGCGAAAAAGTCGTCATCAGCATTTCGCCGCCACCCGTATCGACATAAGGTTCAGACCAGTAACCCTCCTCTCTGTCAATCGCTTTAGCGAACCATTCCTTCGAAGGGTAGTCATACTCTTTCGTAGCCAGGGAACGGAACGACAGGCTGTCTCCAGACTGATAGAAATAGGGAGCATACAGATGATGGCCGCGCAAGAACCCGGGAACAAGGGCCAGGGTGGAACCGACCACGACATCATTCTCTTCCACGATACGGCGGCTGACCGAAGGCAGGCTGTCGACGCGGTTCTCCAGGGACCAGCGTGCGATCCAGACGTTATTCCGGACAGCCATCTCAGCCTGGTCGATCACGTCCAGGATCTGGTCCCGGGTCATATTCAGATGACTGTCCGCCCTCCTGGATGCCTCCTCCTGCAACCCTTTCTGCATGTAATAGGACTGGATAAGGGACGTGGCGGCCAAAGTGAGGGCTGCCACCAGAACCAGCAGCAGACCGGTACGGGCGGACTGCCTGACGATGTATTTACCTGAGGAGCTGCTGTGTTTCATAAGATGGGTTTCAAAGCGTCAAGGAAAACGGGAGGGATGCTGCCCTGGTCCCTTTCGATGATCAGAGACTTGAGTCCGGCAAAGGGACGGATCTGCTCTTCGATTTCATCCAGCGTACGTTCCGGACCGAAATAGGAGGCTGCGAAATGACGCCAGAATGAGATGGCGAGGGACTTGGACATGTGGAAGGTCTCCTGGATAAAAGGCTCGGGGCTGAGATTGCAGCACAGATAAACCATTCCCAGGTCAAAGAGAGGATTCCCGTAGCAAAAGTCACCCAGGTCGATGAAATAGCGTTTTTCCCCTGCGAAGATGGCATTGCTGAACTGGAGGTCACCGTGGATGGCCGTATCCGTATCGGGAGTGTCGTAAATGAAACTGAGGATACTGTCTTTCTGGGAAGGGGTGAAGGAATTGCTCGCCACCAACAGGCGG
Organism: uncultured Bacteroidales bacterium; assembly: GCA_946405485.1. The sequence continues at coordinate 9,845 of CAMJHJ010000014.1, forward strand.
GAATAGCGTTCTTTGACATTCTCAAACTGCGTCGTATCCACATGGGTCGCATGCAGGCGAAGGCACATTCCGGCGAATTCAGCGGCATATTGTCCGACTTTTTCCGGATGGTCGGCCGTGGCGCGGGAAAAAGATTTCTTGCCTGCTATACGGCGGAACCGGATCCCGTAGCGTCCGTCCTCCGTGACGACATAATCCCCCGGCTCCGGAGTCGGGATGCCCGCCTCGTACACCTTGCGCGAGAGGATCATCTCATCCAGAGGCTGGCGGATCTTGCCGGGGAAATAGAGCTTCAGCATCACCGAAGGATCGCTCCGATGGTCATAGCTCTCCCCGTTGGCACCGCCACCGGACAGGACATAATCATCCAGGGATATCGGGATCGCTTCCATGGTTACTGGTTCATAAACGGCAAGTCACGGGTCTGTTCCTCGAGGAAACGGGCCATCCCCTCATTGCTGTCCGAAGGTCCGTGGAGGGTATCCAGCATCATTTTCAATCCAGCGCGGCCCCAGCCCTTTTTCAGGATGAAGGCGGTGCAGAGATTCTGAGGTCCGACCGAAGACGCAAGGATATCGATATCCGTCAGCGCCATCTGGAAACAAGCGATCTGATAGGCCGCATCGAAATATTCGCGCACGATGCGGTCTATGTCACCGAGCGTGCGGCAGCCCATCCCCTTGAACAGGGTCAGGAATCCGGCAAGGCTGACCTCCTGGATTTCAGCCTGATTGAGCGACGCGATCTTGCGGTTGAGTGCATCGAAAGGCCTGATTGCCAGATAACTACGGAATGAATCCCCATCCAGCGCCACCTCATCCAGGTTGCCGGAAGACACCAGTCCCTGAACCCGGCGCCGATAGTCGGCCAGCTCGATGCGGATACGGCTGAACTCGTCATCCACCAGTTCCAGGATGCCCGCCAGGCGACTGAGACTCCTCCTGTATGCGCTGGGGATGTCCACGCCGCTCTTGTAGCCGGTATCGTGGTTCATGTTGGCCCAGGCATGCTGCAGGACGGTGCGCATCTGCACCTCGAAACGGACTTTGTTGAACTCCGGATAATCTGGGTCGGTGAGGAGGGATTCCGGGACACGGCAGATATAATGCAGGGACAGATAGCCGAAACTGTCGATCTCATGCGCCTTGCGCTTATCCACCGAGTTCTCCCAATCTATCTCGAAAAGACGCTCCAAGACGGAGGCTATCCTGTCGACATCGTCTACGTAGAAGGTTATGACACGCAGGCCGAGGATGTCGGTAACGTCGTAGATATCACTGTATTTACTCCCTTTTTCGCCCAGTTTCCCGGCCAGGGAGGATTCCGTCTTGATACGGTACTCGATCGCGGCGACGATGATACCCGCGTCCGCGAGGAAGGCGCGTAAGTGCTGCGGGATCAACTCCGCCATCCGCTTATAGACCGGAAGGAGTTGATGGTATTGCCCGAGCAATGACTCAGCGTGCGGGTCTGTGATCGTTTTCGCCGTTTCCATGATTGAATGCCTTATTTCATTGCCTTGACGCGGGCGAGGAAGTCACGGACATGCTGGGTGTATTCCACCGGATGGTCCTTGTAGGCCATCGCGTGCTCGGAGCCGGGAGCGACCCACATTTCCTTATAACCCTTCACCTTGGCATCGTAGTTCTTCTGCAAGTGCTCGAAAGGCACGAAATCATCCTTGTCACCGTGGATGAAGAGCATCGGACGCTCGCATTTCGCCAGTTGGTCTACCGAAGACGCCTCCTTGAATCCCCAGCCGTACTTGCGTTTGCAGACGGCACTCGCACTGTTCAGGACCGGGAACGGCGGCAGATGGAAGGAGTCTTTCAGATTGTGGGCGAACTGGTCCCACACGGAAGAATAACCGCAATCCTCGACGAAAGCGCGATAGTACTCGGGAAGGTCGTCGCCGCTCAGCATCATCGTCGTGGCGGCGCCCATGGAGACACCATGGACGACCATGAAATCATCACCCCAGATCTCGTGCGCCATGTCACCGAAACGGCGGACATCCAAACGGTCCAGCCAGCCCATCTGCACGGCGCGGCCCTCAGACTCGCCGTGGTAATGAAGATCGGGAACCATCACATTGTAATTGAGGTCATCCCGATACATGCGGACCAGGTTGAGGAAACAGATGTGGTTATCGGTATAGCCATGTACCACGACGGCGGTACCCTGGGCCTTGGCGGGATTCGCGGCAGGCGCAAAAACGGCGTGAAGCTTGTATCCGCCCTCGCCGATCAGCGTGGTATCGCGGAAAACACCGGCCTGGTGCAGGCTGTCATACCAGTTGATGACGCCCGGATAGCGGGACTCGGTCTTGGCGCGGTCTCCGGCAAAATCATTGCCGTGCTCTTCGGGCAGAAGGGCATATTTGCACATATAATTGCCGACGACACAGCTGTTCAGGGACAGGACGGCCACCAGGATGAAGAAAACTTTTTTCATGTAGTTGTGAGCTTTGGTTATTATTATTATGCAAAACTACGAAAAAAAAGAAGAACGGACAAAGGGAGAAATGTCTATATTTGTACTATTAAATTTTAACGCATGCAGATCAACTGGCAGAACGTCCTCTCCAGACTTAGAAAAATCGTCAGGATCGAAGGAGACATGGACACCGTCGCGGCCAGCGACCGGATCCGCTCCGCCATCCCCTTCCGCGGGCCCAATGTGTGGATCTTAGCCTGCTCGATCGTTATCGCCTCGGCGGGCCTGAGCATCAACTCCACGGCCGTCATCATCGGCGCCATGCTCATCTCTCCCCTGATGGGTCCGATCATCGGCGTCGGCCTGTCGCTCGGGACCGGTGATGCCAGGTTGTTGAAGTTCTCGGCGACGAACCTGCTCGTGATGGTCGTCGTATCACTGATTTTTTCCACACTGTTTTATGTCATCTCCCCGCTGGAGCCTGTCACCCCGACGGAGCTGAACGCCCGCACGACGCCGACCATCTATGACGTGCTGATCGCCCTGTTCGGCGGTTTCGCCGGCATCTTGGAGAACAGCCGGAAAGAAAGGGGCACCGTCCTGTCCGGCGTAGCCATCGCCACAGCCCTGATGCCGCCGCTCTGCACAGCCGGTTACGGGCTTTCGCACCTGAGCTGGCGCTACTTCTCCGGGGCGATGTTCCTCTTCATCATCAACGGCGTCTTCATCATCCTGGCCACCTACCTGACTGTCAAATACCTGCATTTCGAATCCGTCGGCGAACTAGACCGGCTCAACTCACGCAGGGGAAAGCGCATCACTTCCGGCATCCTGGCAGTCATCCTGATCCCCAGTCTGATCGCCGCCTTCCAGATGGTCCGCGAGAACAATTTCGAGCGGCGTGTCAACCACTTCGTCGCCAACCATGCGATCCTCGAAGGTTCCTATATCTACGACCATAAAGTCGGACCGAAACGGACCGTCACGATCTCCGTTGCCGGCGAACCGCTGTCAGACGAAGCCTGGGTCTCCTTCTGGGACGACGCCCGCAAGGCCGGGCTGAAGAAAGAGCAGATCACCCTCCGGCAAAACACCCACTCGATGACAAAGGACCAGATCCTGCTGCTGATCCATGACCTGCATGGCGAAACGGACCTGGCCCTCAAGGAAAAAGACGAGACGATCGGCGTCCTTACACGTAGACTCGACTCCCTGAACCGTCAGCAAGACAGCCTGACCGCGAAGATGAATAAAATCCTCGAGGCGCAAGCCCTCATGCAAGCCGCCGATTCGGCAAAGACGGCAGATACGCAACCGACTGAACAACCCTGAATATGACCGACCAACCCCATACTCCGCTCCCGGACCTGGAAGAACTCCGCAAGGAAATCCAGACCACGGACAAAGAGATTGCCTCCCTGTTTGAAAAAAGGATGCATCTCTCCGAGGGTGTCATCCGCAACAAAATGGCCAAAGGCCTGCCCATCTTCGACCCCGAGCGCGAAAAACGCCTGCTGGACAGCAACTTACACTATGTCGACGACCCCGTCCTGAAAGAGTACTATGTCCTGTTTCAGAAAAACATGACGGACCTGTCAAAGGCCTATCAGAGTCGCTTGATGAAAGGGATGAAGGTTGCGTACTGCGGGCTTCCGGGCGCATTCGCCCAAATCGCGGTCGGGCATCTGTTCCCGGATGCGGAGCAGCTCCCCTTCCCCGATTTCGAGAGTGCCTATAAAGCCTGCGAAAACGGACAGGCGGATGTCGCCGTGCTTCCTGTAGAAAACAGCTATTCCGGCGAAGTCGGCAGCGTGATCGACCTGGTCTTTGAAGGAAGCCTCTATATCAACATGATGCTGGAGCTGGGCGTGACCCAGAATCTGCTGGGCGTCAAAGGGGCCTTGAAAGAAGACATCAAAACCGTCGTCAGCCATCCCCAGGCCCTTTCCCAATGCGCGGAATTCATCCACGCGATGGGATACGAGGTGCAGGAGTACGAGAACACCGCCCTTGCGGCGAAATACGTGGCAGACAAAGCGGACAAGTCCCTGGCCGCCATCGGTTCCCTGGATAACGCCAAACGCTATGGGCTTGAGATCCTCGAAGCCAACATCAACAACGCGACGACCAACACGACCCGGTTCGCGGCCCTGTCCCGAGTGCGCAACGAGCCGTCAAAGGATGCCTTGGACGAATTCTTCATCCTTGTTTTCACGGTGAAGAATGAAGCCGGCGCCCTGGCCAAGGTGCTCAACATCATCGGTGCCCACGGTTTCAACATGACCAATCTCCGCAGCCGGCCGGTGAAGAAAGGGCTCTGGAACCATTTCTTCTATGCCGAACTGGAAGGAAATGCTTACTCCGGGAACGGACGGGAGTTGCTTACCCAACTGAAAACCGTGTGCAGCCAGCTCAAGCTGGTCGGCACCTACAAACGCCTGTAGCCCATGACGCTTCCGTGTCTCACTTCCCAAGGCAGCTATGACATCGTCATCGGACGCGGTGTCCTGCACCGTGCGGGATCACTGATGGACCTGGACCGCAAAGTGCTGGTCGTAACGGACGACGGAGTCCCTGCCCAATACGCCGAAACCGTCCTTCACGCATGCCGGGAAGGCTGGCGTTTCGTCCTCCCGCAAGGCGAAGCCAGCAAGAACCTCGAAAACTGGCAGGCCTTGCTGACGGCCATGCTCGAACACGGATTCACCCGCGATGACGCCGTCGTGGCGGTAGGCGGAGGCATGGTCGGCGACCTGGCTGGTTTCGCCGCAGCCAGCTACATGCGCGGCATCTCGTTCTATAACATCCCCACCACCCTGCTTTCGCAGCTGGATTCCTCCATCGGAGGCAAGACGGGGGTCGATTTCGCCGGCGTAAAGAATGTCGTCGGGGCATTCTATCAGCCGGACGGCGTGCTGGTCGATCCGGATTGCCTCAAGACGCTGAGCCAACGACAGTTGCATGAAGGGCTGGCCGAAGGGATCAAGATGGCCGCGACCTGCGATGCGGACCTGTTCCGGCTCATCGCCGCGACTGACGACCTGGAGCGTGACCTGGAAAAGATTATCGAGGGCGGCTTGCGCATCAAGCGGGATGTCGTACAGGCCGATACGGCCGAGAAAGGATTGCGGCGCGTGCTGAACTTCGGCCATACCGTCGGCCATGCCATCGAGGCGGCTTCCGGCGGGACCCTGTTCCACGGGGAATGCGTGGCCGCCGGGATGATGTATTTCTGCTCGGATGAAGTCCGCGCAGAATTGAAGCCCGTCTTGGAAAAATATGGTTTGCCCGTCGCCGATCCCTTCGACCCGGACACCCTCCTCGCCTATGTCCTGCATGACAAGAAGATGGGTGACGGAGGCGAAATCACCTGCGTCCAGGTCGACAAGGTCGGACAATACTCCTTCCGCCGGCTGAGTGCCGCTGCGATACGGGAGCTCATCCAAAAATACAAATGCTTATGAAGAACAGCCTGGGTACCAGCGTCATACTGACCCTTTTCGGAGAGTCACACGGGAGTGAAATCGGTGCCGTCCTGGACGGATTCGCCCCGGGGATTCCGGTGGACGAAGCCTTCATCGCAGCGCAGCTGGCCAAGCGCAGGCCGCAGGGGCGCACGGACACGGCCCGGCGCGAGCCGGACGCCTTCCGCATCGTCAGCGGCGTCTTCAACGGACGGACGACCGGTGCTCCGATCTGCATCCTGATTCCCAACAGCGATACGCGGAGTGCCGACTATGAAAAGAGTCTCGGACTCCCCCGGCCTTCCCATGCCGACTATGTCGCGCATGTAAAATATGCCGGTTATGAGGACTGGCGCGGCGGCGGCCACTTCAGCGGCCGCATCACGGCGGCCCTGGTCGCCGTGGGCGCGATCGCGCTCGCCTCGCTCCGATCCAAGGGCATCCGCATCGGCACCCATATCCTCCGCTGCGGAGACGTCCGGGATGCGGAGTTCAACGACCTGGAGCATGAGATGGAGATCCTGGAATCCAAAGACTTCTCTGTCATCAGTCCCGTCGAAGAGGCGATGACGGAGCAGATCCTTGCGGCCCGGGAGCAAGGCGACTCCATCGGCGGCATCATCCAGACTGCCGTCACCGGCCTCGAAGCCGGCATCGGAGAGCCCTGGTTCTCCTCCTTGGAAGGCGTTTTGGCCAACGCCCTGTTCTCCATCGGGGGCATCAAAGGCGTCGAATTCGGCAGCGGATTCGGTTTCGCTGACCTGCGCGGTTCGCAGGCGAACGACGCTTTCTGTATGGAAGACAAGCAGATACGGACAAAGACGAACCACAACGGCGGCATCAACGGAGGCATCTCTAACGGCATGCCCCTGGTCTTCAATTGCGCTGTCAAACCCACACCCTCCATTTCCCAACCTCAGCAAACCGTCAATCTGCTGACAGGCGAGGAGGCGACCCTCCAACTTACCGGACGCCACGATCCGGCTATCATCCGCCGCATCTGCCCGGTCGTGACAAGCCTCGTAGGTATCGTCCTTTGCGACCAACTAGCCCTGCGCCACGGAACGGACTGGCTCAGATGATGGAATTCGGGCTCATAGGCGAACACCTTGGACACAGTTTCTCGAAGGAAATCCACGGGAAACTCTCCGACCGACCCTACGAGCTCCGGGAGATACCCCGTGACGGACTGGCCAAATTCCTGACCGGCAGAGAGTTCAGAGGCATCAACGTAACCATCCCTTACAAAGAAGCGGTCATCCCCGGGCTGGACTTCGTCTCCCCGGAGGCCCGCAAGATCGGAGCCGTCAACACCATTGTCAACCGAGACGGACGGCTTTACGGATACAATACCGACTATTTCGGATTCAGTGCCCTGGTCGACAAGCTCGGCATCGACTTCAAAGGCCGCCGCATCCTGATCCTGGGAGCCGGCGGTGCGGCCAAAACCGTCGCTGCCGTGGCGGAAGACAGGAGCGCAGCCTCTGTCACACATGCCGTCCGAAGCCCCAAGGCACCCGGTCAGATCCCTCTCTCCGCCATTGGCCCCGAAGCCCCGTTCGACCTTGTCGTCAACTGCACCCCTGCCGGGATGTTCCCGCATGAGGATGAGCGCATCATCGACCTGCAAGCGTTCCATCAGCTGAAAGGCGCCATCGACCTGATATACAATCCACTGCGCACGGACTTTATCCTTCAGGCCCAAGAAATGGGCGTCCCTGCCGAAGGCGGCCTCTTCATGCTCGTCGCCCAGGCAGTGAAAGCCCGTGAATACTTCGACGGAGTCCCCTGCCAGACCGGGGATGGTCTCTACGAAGACCTCCTCAAAGCCAAGCGGAACATCGTCCTCATCGGGATGCCCGCCTCCGGCAAAAGTACCCTCGGGCGTGCGCTTTCCGAACGGACGGGCCGGACTTTTGCCGACACTGACGAGTGGATCGTCAGGAAAGCCGGGAAACCCATACCGCAGATCTTTGCCGACGAAGGGGAAAGCGCCTTCCGTGCCATAGAGTCGGAAGTCATCCGGGAGCTTTCAACCCGGAACGGACTCATCCTCGCCACCGGCGGCGGAGCGGTCCTTGACCCGCAGAATGTCCGACGGCTCAAACGCAACGGAATCCTCTGTTTCATCAGCCGTGACCTGGAACGTCTCTCCCCTACGGCGGACCGCCCGCTCTCTTCCGACCGGGCGGCGATGCAAGCCCTGTTTGAAAGGAGAAAAGATGCTTATAAGCTTGCCACCGAACTCGTCATCGACAATAACGGCACGCTGGAAGAAACACTCAAGCAATTTGAACCGTTGATTTAGAAAAAGGAATCTATGCTTCAGAAAGATACGAAGATACTGATTATCGGACTCGGCATGATCGGCGGAAGTTACGCCGAGGGATTGAAGCAGGCCGGCTACGAAGTCGGCGCAGTCACCCGTTCACAGGCGACCCTCGACTACGCCCTCGGGAAGGGAATGATCGACAGCGGTTCGACCCGGGTGACCCGCGACTATGTCTCCCGCTTCGACATCCTCGTTTTCGCCCTTTACCCGCATATCTTCCTCAACTGGATCAAAAAGTATCAGGATTGCATCCGCGACGGAGCGCTGCTGACCGACGTCACCGGAGTGAAAGGCGCCGTCGTCTATCAGGTCCAGGAAATGCTCCGTCCCGGCCTCGAGTTCATCGGTGCCCATCCGATGGCCGGAAGCGAACGTTCCGGAGTTGAAAATGCTGATTGCAGCGTATTCCGGGGCGCCAATTATATCGTCACGCCTACGCCGACCAATTCGCCGGAGGCGATCCATACCTGCGAGGAACTTGGACGGACTCTGGGATTCAAGCGCATTTCGACCCTCAGTCCGGAGAAACACGACGAAATGATCGGCTTCTTGAGCCAACTCACCCACTGCATCGCAGTCGCCTTGATGAACTGCAAGGAGTCCGAGCATCTGGTCCGGTTTTCGGGAGATTCGTTCCGCGACCTGACCCGCATCGCGCGGATCAACGAAGAAATGTGGCCGGAACTGTTCGCCCTCAACAAAGATGAACTGCTGGCGCAGATGGACCTGTTCCAAAAGGAATTCTCCCGCTTGAGGGAAGCCATCGCAAACGGAGATCTGGAGACGGAGAAAGAAATGATGCGTACCTCCACCCTGCGGAGGAGTTACTTTGACAAATAATTGAGAAAACTATGAATATGACATTGAAACGCAAGCTCTTCGAGCCGAAAGAGATCAAGGAGATGTATCCGGTCTCGGCGGAAGGGTTCGCATGCAAGAAAGAGAATGACCGCCAGATCCAGGACATCCTGGCCGGACGCTCGGACAAGATGATCCTCATCATCGGTCCCTGCTCGGCGGATCACGAAGACTCGGTCATCGACTATATCAACCGGCTGCGCCCGGTCCAGGATGCGGTCAAGGATAAGTTCGTCTTCATTCCGCGCATCTATACCAACAAGCCGCGCACTTCGGGCGTCGGCTACAAGGGCATGCTTCACCAGCCCAATCCCCTCGCCGACCCGGACATCTTCAAGGGGCTGATCGCCATCCGCCATTTGCACATGCGGGCGCTCAACGAGGCGGGATTCTCCTGCGCGGACGAGATGCTCTATCCCGAGAACCACCTTTTCCTTTCCGACCTGCTCTCCTATGTGGCGGTGGGCGCCCGGAGCGTGGAGGACCAGCAGCACCGGCTTACGGCGAGCGGCCTGGACATCCCCGTCGGAATGAAGAATCCGACCAGCGGCGACCTGTCCGTGATGATGAATTCCATCAAGGCTGCCCAATCCGCCCAGAACTTCATCTACCGCGACTGGGAAGTCGAGAGCCCGGGCAATCCCTACGCCCACGCCATCCTGCGCGGCTATGTGGACGACAGCGGCAAGACGCATCCCAACTACCATTACGAAGATCTGATCCGGGTATGCGAGCATTACGCCGCGATGCCTTCTTTGCATAACCCCGCCGTCATCGTCGACTGCAACCACGCCAATTCCGGTAAACGTTTCATGGAGCAGATCCGCATCTCCAAGGAGGTCCTTCACAGCATGCGTCACAGCACGGACATCAACCGCCTGGTCAAGGGCCTGATGATCGAGTCTTACATTGAAGACGGCTGCCAGGGTGCCGGAGAAAGCACCTACGGCAAATCCATCACCGACCCCTGCCTCGGCTGGGAGAAGACCGAGCGCCTCATCTACGAACTCGCCGCCCTGCGCTGACCCCTGCTGAATCCAAATAACTTATTGGCTATGAGAAAGATACTCGTCATACTAACCGCTCTGATCGCATCACTG
>CAMJHJ010000015.1 GCA_946405485.1 uncultured Bacteroidales bacterium
ACCTTCGTCCCGCCTTCCTTACCGCGTCGGCTGTAACAGATTGTCGAACTCGAGTCCGCTGACGCCCTGCGTGTGTTTGATTTCCTTGGAATAGCCCATCCAAGTGAAGGTCCGGCCGTCCAGCCAGCGGCTGCGCTGGCAATTTTTCCGGATTACCGTGCCCACTCCCTGGACTTGTTCCTCATTGATGAACAGCGGCTTTTCGATCACGAGCATGTCAGATTCCGCCTGTGTCTCTTTCCCGACTTTATCCTTTCGCGTCAATTGTATGCCGGCGCCCTCGCTCGACATTTCCCGTTGATTCAACTGGGTGACCAGACTGCTCAGAGGCTTTTCAACCATCACCTGCTTCCGGGACAGGGAGGTTTCCACCTTCAGGATAGAACTCAGCGGGCGCACGGGGCGATACTCGCCATCAAAGAAATAAGGCATCTTGCCACGGCGGAGGATGGTTTCACGTCCTCCCTGGAAGCCCTCGTATTTGGCCCGCTCCGCCTTGCTGTTCAGATGCTGGGGCACGAAAGGAATCCAGTTTAGGGGGACACTGGTCATCAGGGAGTACTTGTAGTCGGACTTATAACCGGATTCCACTTCCGTCACGGTCTTGTCGTCCACCTGGACATTCGTCACCGACATCGCCGACACCTTCTCCCTTGTCTCAGCCACTATCTTGTCATACTCATCCTCCATATACTGCCCCACGTCGGCTGCGAGCTGCTTGGCATCCAGCGAAGAACCGCAGCCGTCCTCGATCCGGGTCTCGACCCCCCAGACCATATTGGCCATCTCGTCCCGGAGAAGGCTGACCTCCTCCAGCGGTTCTCCTTCCAGCGTCCGGACCAGCGCAGGAGGGAACATCAGACCATTGGCATAATGCTTCTGCCCCGTTTTCTTCAAACCGTCGAAAGCCCGTACATCGACCGGCGTATTGGTAAACATCTGCCACCGCTGTCCGAAAGTCTCGGGGCCGACGTCATCCATACCGGCACGCGTAGTGATCACGTTCCGGCATCCAAACGTGTCATAAATCTCGATGCTCTCCACTTCCACATACTTGCCGATCTCCGTCTTCAACGGGCATAGCATCCAGTCGTTGCCGTACATCGTGGCGAACTGCATGAAGGCGACATTGCCCTTGGCCTGCATTTCCCGGGAGTTGCCCATAAAGACATCCCGATTCTCGAATTGCCAGAGCCGCTTGTTCGGCGCACCGGGATAAGAAGCCAGGACGGGGAGGGAATCGATCGTCTCCCTGTCCACATTGTTCCGCTTATAATACGCGCGTTGCAAGGAGTCGGCACTGTCCTTCATCGAATCCACATCAAAGCTGTACCAGGATACGCGGCCACCGACATAGTCCTGCGACTTATACTTCGCCACCGCGTTGTCGGCTTCGAAGTCATAGCCCAGTTCGGGCTGGTTCCAAGCGGAAGCAGCTCCCTGGGACTTGGGCAGATACCGGTTGGCGAACCACTTCAGGTAGGATACCCTGGCTTTTTCGAGCACCTCCAGTTTACTGTTGCCTGAACCGGTTCCCGCTCTTGAGGGAAGAGACTTGGAAAGGGCCTGATAAAGGGCGTACCCATCGAACGCCTTGGCGGAAAAAGCCCGCGCGAACCGCTGCAACCGGATGTTCCGACTGTCGGAGAAGGAACGGATCTCATCATGCTCCAAGCTGCCCCTGCCCGTATCCGCCAAGTTCTGGAGCGGATAGCTCTTTTTCAACAGCTCGACGGTCTCATCGTATTCTTTGTGGGGCAGTCCGGAAATCAGCTTGCAGTAATAGGCCGCAGACTCGACCCGGACCAACGGGGTGATGGTCCTGTTGATCTGCTCCACAACCGGCTCGATCGGTGTTGTATTGGACAATCCCGACACGGCTCCGGCAGCGGTATTGCCGATCTGATAACCGGAGATGGGAGTGGTCGCCACGTGACAGCGGACACTCATCGCCGTGCCGGCATCATTGCCCCGGAACTCGCCCAGCTGCCATTGGCGCGACAGCATCCAAAGCGGATCATGGACCCGGAATCGCAGGGCCTCCGTGAGGTCCATCTTCCGGGAACGCGTTTCCAGATGTCCGGAAAGCTTGGTATTGGAAGAGCCTATATTGGCGGCAAAGTCTAACTTTTCGCAATGCGTCAGATAATTGCTGAAGAAACTTTCAGGATTCGTTTTTGCATTATGCATAGTACGCTTCTCCTATTGTTTTATTTTAGGTATCTCGGGTTGATGCGAAGGATCGGGAACAAGGAGGAGGTCCATTCGTCGGCATACAGATGTTCGGGCTCGACCGCACGGCTCTTGATCTGATGCATGGCGGACCGGATGGTCCGGATCATCCGGTGCTGTGACCAGTTATGGTTTCCGCCCAGCGTGGAGACACCCACCAGGATGGCCTGCGGCGGCTCCGCATCCGGCTGGTCATAGCCGAAGGCCACGGCCGCCGTCTGGCGCCGGTAAGGAATCTTCTCCACCCAGAAATCGATCATCAGGCCGGCCACATCCAGGTACTTCTGGCTCGTCTCGTGCTTCCGCATGAATTCGGACGGATTCAGGACCGTGTACACATTGGCGTCGTGTACGTCTTCCTCCTTCTCGACCTGGGCACCCAGCCAGGAACGAGGCTCGGTTTCCGCGGTGTCGATCTGCATCGCCCTCGGCTCCGCCGCCGCTTCGGTCCCGTTCCACTGGGCATACAGGCGGATCTGATGCAGGGCGTTCAGCTGCGTCCGGACATCGGACAGGTCGGTCAACGTCTCTTCCAGGACCCGCATGGAGTCTTTGCCGAACCAATCAGGAGCCATCTGCTTCTCCAGCAGCTCGGTATCAATGGACTGATTGTAGTCCACCCGGAACGGCTGAATCATCCGGAACGAGCTCAGGAGCAACTTCTTGATCGCTTCCTTGCTGGACGGATCATTCTCGTCGTACCGGACGGCGTCCGCCTTGGCGATCCGGTCACGGAGGACATCCGAGATGTGCCCCACCTGCAGGACGAGCTCCTGCTGGCGTTTCAGCAGTTCCGCAAATTCCGCCGGGCTGGCGAAACGGTCCACTTTTTCGAGCAGCAACTGCGGATCCACCCCGTTGATGGCCTCCAGCACACCGCAACGGAAACTCTGGAACAGCAGCCGGAAAAGCTGCATGACCATGTCATTCGGCAAAGGCAGATACGGATTCTCCTCGAAATACCGGGTCGCCGAACCGCCTTGTTCGACCACATTGCCGTCCTTGTCCAGGACCTTCGGCGCGGCCAGGTCCTTCATGTCCTGAGCCATCTGGGCCACAGAGGCCCTTGCCCGGTCATACCGTGCATCCATCTGCCCGGTACGGTCCAGCGAGTCGTCCGGATACTCCGTCGAGGCAATCAGGTCATTCTGACGGAGTTCCCGGGCCTTGGAGAGCATCTCCCGCATCGAATCGACGGCCCATTCCGCTTCTTCCAAAGAAATAACGTGGGCAAGGAACTCCTTTTCCAGCTCCGATTGCGGCCGCTGTTTCCCGGGAACAACGGGGAGCGGGTTGAATCTCGAAGGGCTGTCTTTCTGATGGAACCATTCGGCCACATCCAGGAACTTCTGGAATCTCTCCCAGTCTCCGCTCAGGTACACGAGCTCGCTCGGGGTGACCCCGATCTCGGCCAGGGAGACATACGAGACCTTTTTCCCATTGACTTTCGGGAAGGCCAGCCGGTCGAAGCCCAGGACCTGGCCCATCCACTGATCCAGGGAAGGTTCGGCTTGCTGCATGATGGAATCCTGGGAGGTCCCCTCCGCCCGGGTATTCAGGGCGACGAAGACGCGCTGTTCGATGTGCGCGCTGGTCAGCGGAATCTCCGTCACTTCCGGATCCGGGATGTTCCGGCCCGTCTGGAGGCTGTTCATCAGGGCGTCCACCGCATCGCGGTTCCCCTGCGTGAGCTTGTACACGCTTTCGGAAGTGATGACATCGGCCAGGGCGTCATAGGCATCCTCCATCTCCTGGATAAGGGAAATGAGTTTTTTGATCTTTTGGTCGCTTTTGCTGACCACGTCTTCGCTTGCGCTGGCGATCATCTGACGGACTTCAATCATATTCTTCGCCTGGAAGAGACCCGTCAGCCACGGGGTGAGGAGGTCCGTTTCGGAGAACAGATCGACAATCTGCCTCTTCTGGGAATCCGTATACTTTTGGGCCGCCCGCGCCCGAAGGTCGTCGATCAGGGCGGAGCCGTTCAGCACGTCGATCGTCACGTCACGGAAACCCTTGTCGGCATTCGCATTGTTTTCAGCTTTCAGCGCCGCCGAGGTGGTCGGGGAACTGCTGAGCGGATAGGCTTGCCGGAGGTAATAGATGAAATAATCCATTTCCAGACCGGACTTCTTGTGCTCTTCGTGGAGAGCCCGCTCCAGGTCGCTACCGAGCACAGCGCCTACGGAGAGTCCGTTCCGGACGCCGTCGATGATCCGAAGGGCCTGACGCACCCGCGAGGAAGAGAGGTTCACATTCAGGCTGTAATCCTGCGTCGAGCCCTCCGCCGAGCGGTTGAAACTGCTTCGGAGGACGGCGGCGGTCACCGCCTGGTTGACAGAAGGAGCGACGATGAATTCATCGGAAGCCGTCTCATACTTGTCTTCTTTCAGGTTGAAGACCCATCCATACGCCCCGATGGAAACCTTGTGGTTCTTCTTCACATGCATCCTGTCATAAAGCCGCTTGTGAAGCAGGCCGGTCAGCCAGGCGTCGAGCCGGTAGTTGAACAGGTCGAATGTCCCCGTGATATATCGGTTCAATTCCTCATCATCCTTGAAAAGATATCTGTCATCTTCCGGGATAGAATTCCAGATGACGCGCCGGATGAATCCCCAGTCCAGCTTTTCGATGGGATGCGTCGTATCGGTATCCTTGACGGAAAGCTTATCGTGGTCCGGGAAGTACGCTGCAACCATCGAATCTTCGGAGAAGGTGGGATAGAGTTGTGCGACGATCGTCCTGATTGAGTGGAGCAAATAATCCTTCTGTTTCTGGATGCCCTTATTCTTATCATCCCGCGCCTTCTTCTTCCTGGCCTCCCGCTCCTCTTTTGACATCTTGTCTGTCGCCACCGGCGCCTCGCTTCCTTTGTCGAGATAATCGAAGAAAGCAGGATCCAGCAGTTCCGGGTCTTCCACCCATTTCCGCTCATAGAACGATGTGGAGTAAGGAGTACCGCCTACGGCCTGGAGATAACGCTCTTCCGTTGTCATCCTCGATCCCTTGGACTGGTACATATTCTGCTCGGAAATCACCACGTTTTCAGCGAGGTCGTTCCACTTGTCGGCCAGGAACAGCATGAGATTGCGTACCAGATACAACGGGTCCCCCTTCCTGAATTTCAGATTCTTGAAATCACAGACAGGGACGATACCATAGGGCTGGTCGCCAATCCGGAACGACGGGAAGACGCCCGACGGAGAGACATCGTAGACGAAATAGTTTTTCAAATTGTCCAGCAGAAGCCTGAGGATCGGCTGGTCTTCGAGATTCGTCTGACTGCCTTCAACCAGATTAAGGAATGCATCATTCACCAACCGCTGCTTCAACACTTCCGAATTCTCGCGGTTCGCTGTATTCAGGAACGGGTTATCCTTGCAGTTCGGCTTGAGCTGCGCAATGCCGAACAGATAGGAGAGCAAGTCGGCATCGGAGCCCATCCGGGTGCGCCGCACATGCTTCTCGAGCGGAACGATGCTCTTCTTGTAGAACTCCTTGATCTGCGCCTCTTCGCCGGTATTGAAAGTGCTGTTGTCCTCCTGGTCATCCAGGATGTTGGTCGGTGTGCCGATCTTGAGCAGCTCCAGCCCCTCGTCCCCATACAGATGCGCATTGAAGACATCCTGCAGCAGTTTCGCACTGATTCGGCTGTCGTTCTGGTTGTTTGCATCAAATTCCTTCACGCCCGTAACGTAGATGGACGAGAAAAGGAACCGGCGCGTTTTCAGGTTGTGGTGCGTGATATGATTCTCCTTATCCTTCGCCAGCTGTTTCCTTGTATAGTGGTCCCATTTATAGGGATCCAGGGGGATCGTGATGGCCAAGCCCATCCGCTCAGCCTCGGAGTAATCCGTCATCCAACGAAGATTCCCGCCGAGCTTGAGACCCGTCTTGGTCGCTTCCACATCCGGAGCATTGTTCATATCCAAACCCACCTGGAGGCTCTTGGGAATGAGCCGGCCATACTGGACGATCGTGTAAGGCTTCTGATTCCCATTATCCAGCGTCGCCTGGACGATGAAACGGTCCGGCATCAACTCGGTGATGGGCACCGGGAACGTATCCGCCTTCGCCGAAACGGGGTCCAGGTCCGGGAAGAAACGATCCAGCCAGGCATACCCATTCTCCATGATCGTTTTCGTCATATCCCCCGGAACTTTGAATTCTTTCAATGCATCCAGTTTGTTCGGGAACTGCTTACGGGCGATGAATGCGGCCCGTGGCGGAGCATAATACGCGCAAAGGGACTTCCAGGCCGCTTCCCTTTCCAGTTCGCTCTTCGCATGGAAATACTGGACCCAGAACAGGCGGGCGTGCAGGATTTCATCGGCGGAAAGCCCCCTGGCCATCTGCGTCACGGCCACCGTATCCGGATAGACGCGGATAAGCAGGCATTTGGAATTCTTGGTGTACCGGAGTTTCCGGTTGCGGATAAAGCGGTTGTTCTTGTTCAGGCGGGTCGGGGAAATCCGGTGGTACTGGTCGAAATACCACCAGTGTCTCTTTTCGCCGGCGTCCTCCTTTCCAAAGTAGAGGGCCTCGAAATCATTGTAGGTATCCAGTACCTGCAGGAGCCATTTCCGCTCCTCATGATAGCTGAAGATGGTGCTGGCAGCGAGCTCCCGCCAGATCTTGACCCGGCTCGGCGTAGCGATGTCCCGCTTCGAGGTGGCCATCCGGAGGCTCCAGAGAATCATCTTCTCCGCAAAGAGCGTATAGTGATGATACCTTCCCACCTTGGACTGCATCTTGTCGTGGAGGGACTGCTTCCGTCCATTGTCATACTTGACCCCTGAACCCAGATAGCGGTTCCGGTATGTCACATACTTGCCGAAATCACCGGCCAGACCTTGGAGTTTCCCTTTGTCCGAACCGTTGATGATCGCCTCGATGTACGCTTTGCGCTCTTCTGGCACATGGGCGACGGACAGATAGTTGTCCAACTGCCAGGAAATGCCGATTTCGAAAAACTTCATCACCCGGACGTACTTGGCCAACTGCCGCTTCGTGATATGCGAGAAGCGGTTCACGATGGATTTCTTGGGATCCTCCGGCAACAGCTGCTCCAGGACCGGGAGGCATGACTTCATATAATTCCGGGCTCTCTTATACTTGGCCGACTGTGAAAAATGGGAATCCGTCATTCTCCGCAGTTTACCATTATACTCCTGCCCGGCCGCCATCCGGCGGATGGTCCGGTCCACGCGGTCCAGTTTCCGGAGGAACTCGGTCGCATCGTTATCACAAATGACATCCAAGGTCGCAAGCCGGGGAATGTGCACTTGGATCCGCTCCCAAACTTTGGCCAGGTCGCCCGAAGGTTTCGTCGCCTCGACAATGGCGGCCGAAAGATCCTTCAAGCGGGTCCTGTCTTCCCGGTACACGGTATCAAGCCCCTCCACGCGCTCCATCAGTTTCTTCGCGCGGGACAGGAGCACCGCATCGGAATTGTTATGCCGAAGCGCCTCCACATAATGCCAGAGGGCCTTGAAGGCATAGAGCACCTTATCAGGCTCCGACACGTCCTCCACGGGATGGTTCTCCACGAAGCGTGTCTCCAGGCGGACAGGGAAAAAGATGAACGAGGTATCTACGTCCTTATGGCTGACGGTAAGGGCGGTGTGTTTCTTCAAATAAACCTGATTGTTGTACATAGCCTGTCTTATCTTTTTAAAGGGGGCCGAATATCCGTGTTGAAGTCATGTCTGTTGTCCGGGTTGATAACACTGTCGTCAAAGTCATGTGGGTGAAGGCCTCCTACCCCGTGTCCCGATACTTCGACATCATCATCCAGATGAAGATTGTTGACCACCAGATACGAAGCGCGGACCTCGCTACCCCAGACGGAGCCGTCGTTCTTATGCTTGATGGCGAAAAGGCTGCTCAAGTCTCCGGAAGCATCTGCGCCGGAGAGAGGCTTTTGGGAGAAACGCTGCGACTTGTCCGTTTCTGTAAAAGTAAGGTAAAGTCCTTGCGTGCTATCCAGCTTCGAGATGTCGAAGCCGGCCATATACGTGTCATCGGCCAGCCATCCGGTCATCGTAGGAGCCAGGACAGGGTCGAGGATGCCGTTGGAAGGCCGAGACAAGGTGATACCGGTCTGGGGATACTGCATCATCAGTTCGGATTTGATGATAAATACGACCAGCTGGCCCTTTCCGTCCTCGTGATTGGCACCAAGGCGCTTGTTCCAGTTATGCAGGTACTTCACATCGAAATAGCCCTTCGAGAAATCGCTCGGCAGCTCCACCTGGTCCCAGAACTTGCGGAAATAGGAGCCCCGCTCGTCCGTGGGATACTCCCGCCAGAGGAGTTCGCGGCCCATTTCCGTATTCATGCCGGCGAGGAACGCTTCCTCGAAGATGGGGTTGGTCACGAAGCAAGAGATGGAATTCAGCTTGAGCTGGTCCACGGACGGCAGGATGAACCGCTCCGACAGCTCCCGCAGATAGAAGGAGGTCGGATCCGGGAAGATCGGATAGGCCATGATCGGGTATTTTCCGTCGAAGTTGCTGATACTCAGATCCAGGGACATTCCCCGCTCGGCGAACGTATTGGCGAGTTCTACGAGGCGCTTCCGGTTCTCCTCATCCGCATCGATCAGTTTCTCTTCATCGAACGTCGGGTCCAAATCCTCGGAGGTTGCCACCTCATCGGGCTCAGGAAGAAGCGGCTTGATAATCTTCCGGAATTTATCTGCTTCTTCACAAACTTCCCCTAAGAATTCCTTCATATCATCGGTCTTTTCCCCAATCTTGCCGACATCATCGGCCTTCACCTCGGGAAGCTTCGCCACAGAGCTACTCTTCAGTTTGGCGCAATTCGGGCTCCAGAAGATATCATCCACCCAATCCAGACACGACATCCATTTTCTGACTTTTGTCATCAGTTTGGCCGTGTCAACCTCGACGATGGTCGGGAAATTAGGATCGGATTTGACACATTCGTCAGACAAATAGAGCCAAAAACCATGCTCAGAGTAATAATATGTTCTTTTAAGATACTTTTTCTTACTGTGGGTGTAATACTCACCCTTGACATGAATCACACCGTTTTTCCAATCAATCCATAAACGGCGGACAGTCCCCGATTTCATCTTGCCTGACTTATAGATCACACTCTCTTTGTTCAGGAATACTTTGATGGTGGGATCTGTACCTGCCAGTTTTTCAAGGAGGGTACTCCACAACACATAGTAATTGGAATCTTTGATCATATGGTTCCTGACACCCCAAAGAAAGAAATCCTTTCCAGTGACATCCGGACTGTAGCTGATGGCCGTATTGTGAAGAAGACTTTCATTTTCATCTTCCAGCATAAAGCGTCCTTCTTGATTCGGGTCCCTTACAACAGGTATGCTCCTGCCGCTGCGGCTATATTCAACCGCCCCTTCTTCAACATCATCAAACCTTTCCTGCGGGAGAATGAACAGTTTATAGGTAGATTTAGAATACAGGTAAGAAAAATAAAAACCGTTCGGGTAATCGCTCTTAAAAGGTTCATAAGCCTCATCCCGCATGAAGAAGGCATATCCCACGAAGGCGCTCCCGTCGTAGACGGTCGTTTTGACAGGCAAACTCAACTGATGAAGCTGCGATCCCATGCTTTCGCCCCAGTGTTTCTCATATTCGGTCTTTGCCCCCTCTATGCATCCCATCATGTGATCTATTCCATTACACCACCACACATGGTTATCTTTGAAACAAGAGATATCCTCATCGTTCAGCCATCCGATCACTTCCATATAATCTTTAATCCCATAGAAAGGAGACCTGGCCGGCAAACTATCCGAAATGTTGTCTGCCCGGAAACGAAGGACCTTCCCATCGTCGCCAGGCACGACGGAAATAGTCCCCTGCTTTTGCCCCTGCTCTTGAGTCAGATTGATGGTTGCAGGATGATCGACCGTGAATATCGGCCGCAGGAAATCGAAACGGTCATCGATGCCACCTTCAAAGAAAGGAATTTCACCCGTCAAGAATTTGTAACCGGCAGACGCCCGGACAATCTCGGCCCAATGCTGCTCCCAATACTTCCTGTTGGAAATCACATCCAACTCATCCACACTGATACCGGAAGCCTTGACAATCGGCTGGAAGACGGAAGAACGGATGGACAGGTTGCTCACGGCCGGGTCGGCCAGGTCCATGGCCAGGTCCACAGCATTCACGTTTGCCGCGCTCTGGGCGTTCGCCACGCGGATGGCGGCATCCGCCTGGAGGCCGGAGGCATAAGGCTTGAACTGGAAATACCGCAGCGAGGTCGCCTTCTTGCTGGCGGCGCCATTGGCCTTGACGGCCTCGTAATACTCGCGGATCTGCTGGTTCGCGGCATTGATCGTGTCGATCATGCCCCAGGCGCGGTTCACGAAGGTTTCCTGGTTCCGCTTGACGACACTCACACCCAGACCCGCGGCCGCACGGTTGCGGAACCGGAGATTGAGTTTGCCCAAGAAGAGCTTTTCGTTGTCCAGGTCCTCCTTCTTCGCCAGGATGTGCCGGGCTCCGTACACGGGAGGAACCACCCAGGGATCCTCGTTCTCCGTCATCCCCTCATTTTCGCTGAAGACCGGACTCATGAGCTGAAGCTTCTTGAGTTCGTCGGTCATATGGACGGTAGGGTCGACCGTGAATGTAGCACCCGATTGTTCTCCTACCTTTTGTTTTCCTTCCTTTTGTTTTCCTTCCTTTTGTTTTCCTACCTCTTGTTTTCCTACAACTTGTTTAACTGCATCGGTCAACCTACCCTGTAATTCATCCAAATTGAGTTGGACCTTCTTGAATGACGTCACTTCATCCACCAGCTTGGATTCGTCAAATCCCTGCTTGACAAGGGCGGCAGGCATATCGACGAGGACTTTGTCGTCGTCGATGGCTTTCTCATAGGTCCGGTACTCTTTGAGGCCGGTTTCCTGGATATCCAGTTTCAGGCCGTCCGGAAGCGCCTTGAATTCACCGTCCGAGATGAAAAACTGTTTCCGGGCCAGGTCGATAAAGGTCTCCCCGCCGGTCTTGAAGGACCACTGGTAATAGACCGGGAAGGACAGCTTCCCGGACTTGTCATCCCAGGCAAGCTGCTTGTAGTCAGCGCCTGCCAGGGGTTCCCCCATCCCGGCCCGACGGCCCAATTCGAAAGCCGGAACCAGAAACATCGTATAATGTGTCTTGGCTTCCAGCTTCCGGAAGCAGAACAGGCGGGAAACACCGTCGTCGGGATTCTGGACCACATAATCAGCCACTTTTTCGGAATCGATCTTTCCTTCCGCATCCTGCATGTTCCACACGTCCGGGGCGGTCACCTGCACGTGCGCGAGTTTGTAGAACTCGTCGACCTTAGGATAGAAATTCTCCCCACTCGGATTGAAAGTGACCCGCCGAAAACCCTTGTTGTCTTTTTCCAAGGTGAATTCATCGTCCTTGCAAGCCAGGAGGAGCAGCCAAGGCACCAGTTTTCCCTGGGATTCCTTCAGCGGGGTGTACCGCCAAGGGAAGTCTTCCTCGTAAAACTCGATATACGGCATATACCCGAAGCTGTATCCGACGGAATTGTCCTCGGGCACGATCTCACTGATCGCCAGTTCACTGACTGTCCGGACATCGACCGGTCCGGCCAGGGACAACTCCTTCACGAACGCTGGAATCTTCACTTCCGGCGCGTCGGTCGGGGATCCGGCTTTCTTGCCACGCAAATCGGCCTTCACGGTAAAACCGGCACGGAGTCCGTCCAAGGAATGATCCGTGATCTCCTTGGCAAGTCCCTTCCTCAAATAAGGCAGTATATATACTTTACGGCTCATGGCTGATGAAATTACTTGTCTGTCTTTTCGTTCTTCTTTTCCGCTTTCTTCTGGAGCACGACGAGATAACGGTCGAAAGCCGCCCGATCCCGGCGGTTGTTGCTGACGGCAACCGGCTTCCTGTTGATGTGGATGGGCTCGTTCCAACTCCCAGGGTTCTTGATGCCAGGATCCTTGACGCCGGGATCCCTGACGCCGGGATCCCTGGGGTCTGGATCCCTGGGGTCTGGAACTCTGATACCGGGATCCCCGTGGCCAGGAACTCTGATACCGGGATCCTTGATGCCGGGATCCTTGATGCCAGGGTTCTTGATGCCGGGATCCTTGATGCCAGGGTTCTTGATACCGGGATCCTTGATGCCAGGGTTCTTGATACCGGGATCCTTGATGCCAGGGTTCTTGATACCGGGATCCTTGGAGCCGGTAACCTTGGTGATAGGGACCTTGGCGACGGGCTCCTTGGTGCCAGCAACCTTGGTGGCGGTAACCTTGGTGGCGGTAACCTTGGTGGCAGGCTTCTTGGCGACGGGTTCCTTGGCGGTGGCGACATTCTTGGTCAAGTTCTTGACCGAACGTACGGAGGCCGTCAATTTCTCATCTTTTGAAGCGAACGCCCGCGTCTTGCCAAACCCTGCGCCGATCACATCATCCTCGCTTCCCAAGGGTCTCCAGAAGTAGGAAGTCCTTCTCTCCAGCAGCTGGTTATGTTTCGAATCCGACACTTTGCACGAATCCCTCATATTCAGCGTGAAGCCGGAATTATACTTCACGTAGGACTCGCTGTTGAGTCTCTCCTTCACATCCATCAACTTGTACAGGCTGGGTGCGAAATCGTTCTGTTCCAAGACCAGGTCGCCGGTTCCGGCATCTTTGTTGTTCACCTGGCCGATGGAAATCAGACTATAATCCTCCGGCACGGCGTCGTTGCACACATCCATCTTCATCAGTTCCTTGGTCCCCAACTTGTCGGAAGCGACCGTCTTCATCGGGACGATGGACTGATTGAAGGTGACCGATCCGTCAGGTTGGGCGATCATTACCCCTTCAGGAGCATCGAACAGCGACACCAGCGTCTGGTTGGCGAGGGTGGAATTGTCGATGAGCCAGTTGGTATCCTTCTTCCACTCTTCCTCCAACAGGGGGATGACCGCAACGAGCTTGGAAGGGAGCTCGGGCGTCTTCTTGCCCCAGGTCTTGGAGAAACTGACATCGATGGGGATGAACAGGAACCAGAACTTGGCCTTTCCGGCGATCTTCCACGGCGCCGGGCCCTGGACATCGAGAGAGAGGTCGATGGAAAGGAGATTCCAGCTGCCGCACTTCACGCTCACGCCCGCGCATACATAGAACATAAAGCGGAACGGGTCGAACTGGAAGAGGGCGTCGAAGCCGGCGTAGCCGGTGATGCCGAATTTGTCCCAACCCACCTTGAGGTCGAAGCGCGCGCCGATCTGGAAGGAGTTGGACGTAATCGCCATGTAGGTCTCGAAGGAGATCTTGAGGATTTCGTAGTCCAACTTCATCGCCAGACGGTTCATCTTGCCCACCCGGAGGCCTTCCTCCGGCTTATAAGCCGGGTGGAAGCCGCCGATGGACAGCAGGAAGCCCTTCGTGCCGCCCCAGTTCAGGCGGAAGGCCATGTCGCCGGAGATGGAGATGCCGACGATCTCGGAATCGACGATGGAAGCATCGAACCACATTCCTTCCTCGAAGTTGATACCGCCGGCGAAATAGACATTGATCCGGACGATGCCATCTGCGGCGTTCACCCGGAGGGCGCCCACGATAATGATCTCCGTAGGCTTGGGCAGCTGCAGCAAGAGGCCGAAATCACACTTGACGACAGGCTCGAAACTGATCTGGCCCAGGAAGCCGAAGAAGAACTGACCGTTCTTGGCCGGGAAATAGGTGACCACGTTGGTCTTCATTTCCGCCAGATGCTCCGGGTGGTCGACGAGGTTGCCCACGAAGAACACCTGGTCCAGCGTTCCAGTCCGTACGCCATTCTGGATGGCGTCCCGGCTGATCTGGCGGTTCAGGCCGATGGTTCCGCCCACGGCGGTCAGCGAGAAACCCATGCCGAGCGGAATGCCCGGATGGAACTCGGCGCTCAGGAGCACGATCAGATTGAAGGAGTGCCCCTTCGCGGTACCCGGGTCGCAAAGGAGGAGGGCACCCACGGCGATTTTCTTCAGAATATCCAAGGACAGGACGCCAAAGAACTCGCCGGTATCCCTGTCGATGGAAATGTAACCGGCGCCCTTTACGACGGAAGCATCGATCGAGATGCCGAAGCCGGTGGGGAACTGCAGGGACGCGTCCAGGTCGAAGTCGCCGATCTTGCCGTCCTTGTCCTTATAATTAAGGATGAAGCCGATGCCCAGGTTCTCGACGGCGACGACCAGCGCGCTGCTGAAATCCACCTGGAAGGTCGTGGCGGCCGCGAACTGCAGCTTGCCGCTCTCGCCCGGTACCGTGCCGGCGTCCACGCTGAAGGATTCGATGGTGAGGGGGCCGAACTTCTTATGGTTCAAGTCATAGACCAGGTGCAGGCCCACATCCCCGCCAAAGTCGAATCCCTTCTGGAGGTCGTACCATAGATAGGTGCTGAAATTCAGGTCCACATTGTCCTTGAGCACCTCCTTGACGAAGGCGACATCCTGGAGTTTCAGCGAGAGCGTCGCACCCTGGATGGCGCCGAAGTAGCCGACCTGGAACTTGTTCTCGTCAGACGCTTCGCCGGCCTCGATACCGTAGGTCTGAAGGTCGGCATGGTTCTTCCCGAAACCGAGATAGAAGTGCTGGGGATAGTTGTCAACCTTCATGGACAGGTACTTGGAATCAAATACCTGCCACGGGTCGTTTTCGTTACGCGTGAACGACATGTTGAACATGGCGTTCAGGGCTTCGGTGCTGCCGAAGAACTCGAAATCCCAGTCCTTCTTCAGTTTGAGGCCGCAGCCTTTTTCGCTGAGCGCTTTCAGTGCTGTTTCCTGGTCTTTGTCACCCGGTGCTTTTCCACCTGCGCTCCCTACTACGGCCAGACTCATCGTATGGCTCTTTCCGATGGGGAACGTCAGCGTCGTGCTGGCATTGAGGATGACCACGGCATAGAGGACGGTCTCCGTCTCCTGTTCCTCTTCCGACTTGCCGTCCTTCTTACCATCCTTCTGGCCATCCTTCTGGCCCTCAGCCTTCTTGTCCGTGTCCTTCTTGTCCTCTTCGGTTTCAACGGGTTCGTCGATGGCGAAGAAGCAGAACTGCAGCAGGGCGGAAGCGTTGAAATCGACCTTGGCCTTGTCTTTCTTGGGCTTGGGATTTTCCTTCTCCTCTTTCGTGTCCAGTTTCACCACGGTCACGGAAACGAAGTCGTTGTCCAGGTCCGCCTTGTAGTCGCACTGCTTGATGAAATCCTTGAAATCGCCCTCCGGGAACGTGGGCATGAAGTCCGCCACATATTCCTTCACACCCTTCGGGAGATCGGAATAGAGACCGGTGACCAGGGAGAAGATCTTGTCGTACCCCATGTCTGAGGTGCAGAAGGTGATGGTGCGTTCCGCGATCTTGTACACCCAGTCGATCCATCCCTCGTCGATCGGGACCGAGACGGAAAGGGTGTCCTTGACCAGCGTAAGGCCGGCCTGGGCCGCCGCCGTCTTCTCGCCCTTCTGGACCTTCTCCTTGATGGTGGCCATCTCGGCCAGGGTCGGGGAGAGTTTTTCCTTGATCTTGTCGGCGGAAGGGAGTTTGTCCGCGATGTCCTCGAGCGGATTCTCCACATTCCGGACCAGGTCGAGCAGCCGGCACAGGATCTCCCGGATCGCTTCACGCACGAGCCGGAGCAGATAAGCCTTGACCTTCCGGATGAGAGGCATGAAGACCTGGTTTACGATCCGGTTCCAGACATTGGACGCCACATCCCTGGCCAGCTCCTTGACGTCGTCGATTCCGTATTGGTTCAGGCTGCTTTTCGCCGAATCGAAGATAGTGTCCATGCACTGGACGAATCCCTCGAAATACAGGTCGGGGCGCGGAAGGGAAACGTCGTCGAGGGCGGAGGAAAGGACGTCGATGTACTGGGTGATGTCCAGCTCCTTGAAAGCGTCGTCGATCTTCTTTCCCCAGCCGCCGGAGATGGTGGTTTGCATCGCGCCGGAGAGCAGGCCCTGCACCGCGCTGACATCACCCTCGAACACGGACTGGAGCTGGCCCAGCACCGTTTCCAGACGTTCTTTCCACAGCGTAGGCGAGAAGAAGCCATACAGGTTGGAATAGACGCCGGCCGCCCAGGCCTTGAACTGCGTTTCCGCCGTGTCCTTCAGACCCGTGGCCAATTGTTCGGGATCGGGAGCCGAGGAGTCGCGGATGGCGTCCACGATGGCCGGCTCGACAATGTCGTCGAACAGTTTCTGGACAGGCTTGGGAACGGAGACGCCCGCGGAAAGCTGATCGACCACCGCCTTGAGTTCCTTGGCGATGTCGTTGAGGAAGGACTTCCCCTCCTCCAAGCCGTCAAAGAGCTTGTCCTGGATGGATTTCAGGAGTTCCGTGGCCTCCTTGACCAGGTGGTCGTACAGTTCCTTCAAGAGATCCAGGACCTTCCGGATGGTGACCATGAGCGGCTTCACCGCCGCCCAGAATTCCTTCTGCGCCTCTCCGGCCAGCGACATCATCTTGTCCGCCAGGCTCTTGAGGAGGGATTCCAGCAGGTTTCGGATGGAGCGGAAATCAGGGATGTCGGGATTGAAGAGCCGGGCGATTCCCAGAATCTTGTCGATAAGGTTCTTGGCGTCCTCCAGGGTATCCACCGGGTAGAGCGACTTGAAGTAGCTGACCGGGGAGGTGAACATCCGTTCGATCCGACCCCAACGGAAAACGGTGATATTCAGGGAATAGGAGAAGTTGGCCGCCTCACCGATCAGCTCCGCAGCCTTCCCGTTGACCATCTGGCCGGCCGCCTTGACGGCGCCCGCCGCGTCGGACAGGTTGCTGCTGATGAAGGCCATCTGCTGCTGGATCGCCGTGATGCCGAAGGTGGAAGCGTCGACCAGGTCTCCCGTCAGTTTCAGGTTCGCGCCGATGGCGTCGGAGACGGTCTTAGCGGCATCCTCCGTCAAAGTCTTGGCATCCTGGAGGCCCCCGCCGATTACACCGCCCATTTCAGCGCCCGCGTCCTTGACGGTGGAGAGGGCGGAAGACAGATTGTCGGCCACGGTCTTGCGGACCGTCTCCAAACCGGAGATGAAGCCATTCGGAAGCTTGAGCGTCACTTCCTTCTGGCCTACGACGCCCAGGAAATCGAGGATGGCATAGGCCTTGCCCAATCCTTCCGCAACCTGCTCGTAGATGCTCTTGACCCCGGAGTTTTCCAACTCCTTGGCGGCTTTATCCAGCTCTTTGCGCGCATCGTCGGAGAAGCGGTTATAGACGTCTTCCATCTCGCGGACGCTGTCGTTGAAGAGCGTCTCAGCGAACACCTGCGCGCTGTTCGTCGCTTTCTTGATGCTTTCGTCCGCAGTGTTGAGCGCATCCTGGACTTGCTCCTTGATACTCTTCGCCTTATCCTTGACCAGGCTGTAGATGGAATTCGCCTGCATCCGGATGTAGTGGATCTCGTCGGCGAAGACTTCCTGGCCGTTCCGGAGCAGCGTGATCAGGATATGCTCGACCACCTTCTTGACGAAGCCCTTGACATCGAAACCGCCCGCAAAATTCGCCACCGCATCCGAGAGCTCCTTGGTAATCTCGCTCGCCTTGACATTGCTGTAGCCCTCGATCAGTTCCTTGATGTCCTTGAAACAGTCCTTCGCCGCCGAACCGATGGCGGAGTAATCGATATCCTTGACACTATTGGCATTCACAATCGGCGCGATGGTGTCTTTAAACTTGTCCATCAGGGCCAGGCTGTTGGTGACAAGTTCGCCCAGCTTACTGGTCTCTGTACAGTGGCTGATATCGAATCCTACCTGGGCAAAAATGGCATCGACGACCTTGTATCCGGCTTCCAGGCCCTTCCCGATATCCGCAAAGGGCGTAGCGGAAGAAATGGATTGCTTTTCGCAGTCCTCTGCGGCTTTCCGGACTCCGGCGAACTGTTTTTCCAGATCCTTGATCAGGCTGTCTTTCGTTTTCTCAAGCAAAAGCAGCAATTTGTTGGCGACATCGGCGAATTCCATAGGCGAGAATCTTATTGACCGCATAAAAATAAGAAATTACTATTTGAAATGCAACTATTTAACAAACAACATTTAATTAAATAATTTTTTTAACGGACTTGAATGAATATATTCATAATGAGCCGATTTGCAGCCGCCGACCAAAAACTTTCAATTCGTAAGCAAAACGCAGCAACCGAAAGCAAAGGAGGCATTTTTCAGGGCTCTTCCTGTCACTATTTGTTAACCTTGCAGCTTCCTTTCCATGCCTCATTATAATCCTTTATGCATAAGGCGAAGATTTCTTCAAAAAGAAAGAAGAAACAATTATCCTATTTTTTCTTATATTTGTTAGCATTCAAGAATCTTCAGCCATGTCGAACGCAAAGACCATCCCCGATTCTCAAGCATTGCAGCTCCTTGAGACCTCGCTCAACAGCATTACCGTTGCATGGAGCGGACAGGCAGGCACCTCTGCCAATGACGATCCCCTTATCTACCAGGTTGGAATTACGGAAGAAGAGAATCCGGCCGATCCCTGGCACATTGTCCAGGAAAAAAAGGGAATCTGCCGTTTTACTTTCAAGAACCTGAAAGAGGATACCAGCTACGGCATCTTCGTCAAGGCCTATGACGAAACCGGCCTGGTCCGCCAGTATCCGGTATACCGGGGCTGCCTGACGGTCAGGACCTTGGCGCCCGACACGCAGGCCCCTACCGCCGACATCAGGGGGCTCAACGTCCTTGAATCCTCCGGGGACAGGATCATCATCAGCTGGCATCCCGCGACCGACGACCGGACGGCCGCGGAGAACATCCTCTACAAGGTCTATATCAAGGAAAGCAACAACCTGTCCGATCCCGCGCGTCTGGCCAGAGAGGAGAAAGGCATCACGACCCATACATTCACCGGGCTGAAGGACAAGACCAAGTATACCTTCTACGTCCTTGCCTATGACGAGGCCGGAAACATGCTGAGGTACCCTTTGGACAACGGTAGCATGACGGCGGTGACGGACAGCGCCAATCCCAAGGTCGTCTTCATGAAACTGGATGAGATCCTTTGCGGCGACTCCGCCGGCCAGAAGCCCGTCTTCCTGAGTGGAAAACTGGGATCCGGATTCAACAGGAAATATTTCGAACTGTCCTTCGAGTATTATCCGCTCTCCACCGACGAAGACAGCAGCTGCTACGATAACATCCTCACCCTCGATTCAAGTTCCCGGGCGCTCTCCCTGGTCATGAAAAAAGGGGCCATCTATGCGAAGGTCAACAATGGCAAGAGCGAAGTCAGCCTGGGCTTCGGGTTCAAACCGAACAGATGGCAGAGTCTCTGGATGACCTATGACAACGGGCTCCTCTCCATCTGCGGAGGACTCGTCAAGCGCCAAATCGGCCCGTTGACTGGCAATGTGAACGACATTTCGAGCGTGAATTCCTCCAACGCACATTCCTTCCATGGTTACCTTCGAGATGTGATCGTCAGAAGCAAATAGCCGTCAAGACCATCAACTGCCCGCTTTCTTCTGCTTCTTCAGGTACTGGTCGCTGAAGTCGATCTTCAGCTCCACCCAGAGGGGCAGGTGGTCCGACATCTCGAAGGTTCTCC
>CAMJHJ010000016.1 GCA_946405485.1 uncultured Bacteroidales bacterium
CCATCGTCACGAACTGCTCCAACAACTACGGCCCGTACCAGTTCCCGGAGAAGCTCATCCCGCTGTTTGTCAATAACATCCGCCACCGGAAGCCCCTGCCCGTGTACGGGAAGGGCGAGAACGTGCGCGACTGGCTGTACGTGGAGGACCACGCCCGCGCCATCGACTTGATCTTCCACGAAGGGAAGGTCGCCGAGACCTACAACATCGGCGGCTTCAACGAGTGGAAGAACATCGACATCGTGAAGACCCTCATCCGCGTCACCGACCGCCTCCTGGGCCGTCCGGAAGGCGCCGACGACGACCTCATCACCTATGTGACGGACCGCGCCGGCCACGACCTCCGCTACGCCATCGACAGCACCAAACTCCAGCGCGAACTGGGCTGGGAGCCTTCCCTCCAGTTCGAGGAAGGCATCGAGAAGACCATCCGCTGGTACCTCGACAACCAGGCCTGGCTGGACAACGTCACCAGCGGGGATTACCAGAAGTATTACGAGGAGATGTACAAGGGACGATGAAAACGGCGCTTGTCATTCTTTCCGCGTTGGTTGGGATCCTGTATCTGAAATGGATCCTGATCTTCCTGGTCTATCCTTGGCAGGCATTCCATTATCGGTACCGGAAGGGCGGGGGCGCGTTCTGGAAAGTATTGGGCGGGCCCTTCTGGCTGCTGGAAAAAATCTGCCGGGGCGGCTGGCAGCGGTTCTCCCTGTATCAGATCGGCCTGATTCCGTCGGTCCATCTGCGCAAGTGGCTGTATCAAGGTCTCGGCGCCACGTGCGGTCCCCGCTCGCTCTTCCATTTCAGGACCGAGATCCGCGAGCCTTGGAAACTCCGTGTCGGTGAGGGGACGGTGATAGGGGACAACGCCCTCCTGGATGCGCACAATTATCTGACACTCGGCGCCGAGGTGAACCTGTCCTCGAACGTCGTCATCTACACCGGCCAGCACGACCATCGCGACCCGTATTTCCGCAGCAAGGGCGGCAAGAAGTCCGTGGAGATCGGCGACCGCGCCTGGCTGGGGAGCAATGTCCTGGTCCTTCCCGGCGTTGTCATCGGGGAAGGTGCGGTCTGTTGCGCGGGGGCGGTCGTGACCAAGGACGTGGCGCCGTATACGGTCGTGGCCGGCATCCCGGCCAAGCCGGTCGGCGAGCGCCCGCGCGATCTCCGCTACAAGTTCTCCGGAAACACCTGCCGCTTCTATTAGGAACGTATGTCGACCATCAAGCGCAACTATTTCTATAATAGCTTGTTGACGTTGTCCAACTACGTCTTCCCGCTGATCATATACCCTTATGTTTCGCGGGTGCTTGGTGCGTCGAATATCGGGATCTGCAATTTCGTCGACAGCGTCGTCCACTGGTTCATCCTCATCTCCATGATGGGCATCTCCATCCTTGGGAACCGGGAGATGGCCGCGGCCGGCGCTGACAAGGAACGCCGGAGCAAGGCCTTCTCGGGTTTGCTGACCCTCAACCTGCTGACCACGCTCATCGCGGCGCTCGCCCTTGTCGGCGCCATCTATACGGTTCCGAAACTGTTCATTTACAGGAAATTGCTTTGGGTGGGCGTCCTCAAGTTGATGTCCAATTTCCTGTGTATCGAGTGGTATTTCATAGGAACGGAGAATTTCCGGTACATTACGGGACGGACCATCCTGGTCAAGACCGTTTTCATCCTGGCCGTCCTGCTGTTTGTCCGGAAGGCGGATGATTATCCGGTGTACTATCTGCTGAGTGTCCTGGTCGTCCTGGCGAATGCCGTCATCAACATTTCCTACGCCCGCCATACGGTTTCGTTCTCTTTCCGCGAGCTTGAAATCCGGCCCTATGTGAAGCCCTACCTGATGCTGGGCCTGTACATGGTTTTGACCGCGACCTATGTGACGCTCAACGTGACCTATCTCGGCTTCGTGTCGGATTCGGCGCAGGTGGGCTACTATTCGACGGCGTCCAAACTCTATAACATCGTCATTTCCTTCTTCTCGGCGTTTACGGGGGTCATGCTTCCGCGGATGAGTTCCCTCCTGTCCGAAAACAAGGAGAACGAATTCCGTCGGATGATCGGCAAGTCCTTTGACTTCCTGATCACTTTCTCCATCCCGCTGGTCCTGTTTGCGACCGTGTGCGCGCCGGAGATCGTCCGGATCTTTGCCGGAGCCGGGTACGAAGGCGCTTACATTCCGGCGCGGCTGATCATGCCGCTGATCCTCATCGTGGGGATGGAACAGATTTTCGTACTGCAGGTGCTGATGCCGAACAGGCGCGACAAGTCGGTCTTCATCGGCGCCTGCGGAGGTGCCGTGGCCGGCATCACATTGACGCTTACCCTGGTCAGGCCGCTCCAGGCTGTCGGCAGCGCCCTTGTCTGGGTCAGTTCCGAACTGGTCGTCCTGGGTTTTTCGGCTTATTTCTCCCGGAAGGAAGATGGCATCTCCTTCCCGTGGAAACTGCTCGGGAAACAGTTCCTTGGCTATCTTCCGGCATTGGCGCTGAGCCTCCTTGTCTATGTGCTGCTGCCTTCGGGATTGCTGCGTCTGGGCGTTGAGATGACCCTGATGGGAGTCTATGCCCTTGTCTATGTCCTATTCGTGCAGAAGAACGAGCTCGTGCTCAACTTCCTGCAAAGCGCTTTCCGTCGATGGCAGGGATAAAGGCACGCTCTTTCAAGAAAGGACATCGTCTGATGGGGCTGTGGCTGTTCATCCTGCTGCTCCTGTCGGTGGAGATGTTCAATCTGGAGGCCATTTCCGGATTCTTCAGTCCCAATGCCTGCTTCGGGTTTTCCCTGGGAATCCTGTTCCTCCTCTTCACCTTTTTCATCCGGATTCCGATCTGGGACATCGGCAAGTCCATGTGGCCGGTCATCTGGCTCACGTTGGGGACCGTCCTGACCTACATTCCGGCTTTCTACTACTATGGGCAGGATTTCTCCCGCTCCTTCCTGACGAACCGGCACATGTTCATGATCTGGATGGTCCCGGTCCTGTATGCCATCCGCCCCACGCTCCGGGAGGTGCGCCAGGCTTTCTATGCGTTCTCCGTCCTGTTCTTCTTCCTGTCGCTGGTGGTCACCTTCGTGGACCCCTATCTGATTCCGCACTCGGATGCGGAACCCTTCGTGGAAGAAGGGGATTTCGTCCATATCCTTCCGGGAATCCGGCTGCTGGTCATCGCCCTCATCCTGGCCTTGAACGAATGTCGCAAACACTTCAGCGTCAAGAATCTCCTGTGGGCCATCTTTATCTTCGGCGTCATTTT
Source organism: uncultured Bacteroidales bacterium (assembly GCA_946405485.1). The sequence continues at coordinate 3,267 of CAMJHJ010000016.1, forward strand.
CATGGTTCAGAACAGGACCGCCCTCCTGACTTCCTTCGTCGTCATCTTCCTCGCGGTCAGACGGACCGACAGCGCCAAGGGAAGGCTGATCGGAACCGCCTTTGGAATTCTCCTCGTGCTGGTGATGGTCGTCTATACGGCCACCCAGTGGGACTTCCTCATCCAGCGGACCATCGAAGAGCTTTCCGATCCGGAGTATAACCGGAACAAGGCCTATATGTACATGTTTTCCGAACGCGACTTGACGCGGTATATCCTGGGGGACGGTTTCATCTCCTCCTACAGCAACCAGCTGATGACCCAGCTCCAGGATCGCGGCATCTTCTTTTCGGATGTCGGGATGATCGGTTTCTGGAACCAGTATGGTGTCATCCCGACGGCAGCCCTGCTGACCTTCTTTATCCGAGGCCTGGCCCCGAAACGCGGATACGTGGTCAATTCCCTGTCGATCTTCTTCATCATCGGGATCCCCAGTCTGTCCTATTTCGGGATGTATGCGACCCTGGTACCCCTGAGTTTCGCCTTCTACCTATACTTCGTGATGTCCGAGAATCCGAATTATGATGTCCGTCCCTACGTTGTCCGGTACGATGTCCATTCGGAGAAACGCGTATTCCGGACCATCTCCTCGATATGAAGCTGCTGATCGTCACGCATAACTATCTGCATGGGAACGGAGGAAGCAACTATGCTTCCCGCTGTTTCGTCAACGCTTTTGCGCGGCTTGCGGAAGTGACGCTCCTATGCCCCGTGACGGAGGACCGGATCCCGGAAGAGATCGACCCGCATGTCCGGCAGATCCGGGTTCCCTATGAAGTCCCGAAGTGGCGGAAGGCCTGGAACCTGGTCCGTGGAAGGTTGCACCGGTATTATGGCGTGTTGGACCGGGTCCTGGCCGAAAGCCGTTTCGATACGGTCGTGTTCGATACGTGCTACCCTTCCTTCGGGATGCTGGACAAGGTGCGGAGCCGGGGCTGCCGGATCGTGACCATCCATCACAACTGGCAGTATGAGTATGTCCGCGACAGTTATCCGTTCCCGGAGCGGTCCTTGCGGCTTTTCTGGGTGCGGCGCTGCGAAGCGCAGGCAGTCCGGGGGAGTGACTTGAACCTGACCTTGACCCCGGAGGACCGGGAATTGCTCTATGCCGCCTATGACCCTTCGCGGAAAGCCCGGATCGAGGTGGTCGGGGTACATGAGTATAAGCCGATGCCTCTCCCGGCCCCCGTTTCCGTCCCGGCGCCGGTATTCATCATCACCGGCAATCTCGGCGCCAAGCAGACGGAAGACTCGCTGGTTCCCTGGCTGGGCGTTTATTATCCCATCTTGAAGGAACGGGTTCCGGAGGCCCATCTGATCCTGGCCGGATTGAATCCTTCGCCACGCCTGAAGAAGCTATGCCGTGAAAGGCAGGTGGAATTGGTCGCATCGCCTCCGGACATGCAGCCCCTGCTCCAGCGCGCCCGTTGCTACCTCTGTCCTACCGACCGGGGCGGCGGAATCAAGCTGCGGATCATGGACGGCCTCCGAAACGGCCTGCCTGTGATTTCGCACGCCGTTTCCGCCCGCGGGTATGCTCCGTTCCTGGGGAGCGTCTTGTTCACCTATACGGATCCCGAATCCTTCCGGACGGCCTTGGACCGGTTTCTCGCCGCCCAGTCCGATCCGGCCGCGGTGCAGGAACTCTACCATCGGCATTTTTCATTCGAGTCCTGTCTGGAAACCCTTTCAAAATGGCTCTGACCCCCGTCGCTGTTTTCGCGTTCAACCGCCCGCAGGCCCTGAAGCGGACCCTGGAGGCCCTGGCGGCCTGCCCCGGTGCCGCCGAGACGGACCTGTATCTGTTCGTGGACGGCCCTCGCCATGAAAAGGATGCCCCGAAAGTCTCTGAGACCCGGTCCGTTGGAACGGCCGTCACCGGCTTCCGGTCGTTCACGCCGGTGTTCTCGGAGCGGAACAAGGGACTGGCGGCTTCCATCATCGGGGGAGTGACGGATGTGCTGGCCCAACATGACGCCGTCATCGTCCTGGAAGACGACCTTCGTGTGATGCCCGGGTTCCTGGCTTTCATGAACGCGGGACTGGAGAAGTACCGGGACTGCCCGGAGGTCTTTTCCGTATGCGGGTATTCCAACCGGTTCACCCCACCCAAAAGGTATCCATACAACACCTATTTTTGCGCCCGTTCTTCGTCATGGGGATGGGCGACCTGGCGCGACCGCTGGGAAAAGGTGGACTGGGAGCCTTCGATGGAGTCCATCTGCCGCGAACATTTCGGTTTCAACCGCTGGGGCGGATCGGATTGCACCCGGATGCTGAAAGCTTGGAGAACCGGGAAACTCAGCTCCTGGGCTATCCGCTTCTGCTTTTCCCAGTATCTGGCGGGGGCCGTGTCCCTGTTCCCGGTGAAGAGTCTGGTAGATAATTCCGCCGGCTTCGACGGGGAGGGGACGAACTGCCGCAAGTTCACCCGGTTCAAGTTCGAACTGGACGGGCGCGAGGCCCCGGCGTTCCGTTTTCCGGACACGACCGTCCCCGACCGCCGCATCGTCCGCCGGGCGCTCTGGTACCATTCGCTCCCGCTCCGTTTCTATTCTCTGATCAGGTATCAGTTTGAGCGATGAAGAACTTCTGCACCCTGTTCGACTCGTACTATATCCACAAGGGTCTTGCCTTATACAGGTCCTTGGAGTCGGTATGCAGCGACTTTACGCTCTATGTCATGGCCTTCGACGAGCCTACCTACCGGACCCTCACGCATCTGGGCCTGTCCCATATGGTGGTCGAGAACGAGTCCGGACCATTCCTGACCGACGAATTGGCCGCCTGCAAGGCAGAGCGGAAGCGCAACGAGTACTGCTGGACCTGCGGGTCGGCAGTCACGTGGTATTTCCTGACCACCCGCCAGCTGGACCACATCGTCTATCTGGACGCGGACATGATGTTCTTCCATGACCCGCAACCCTTGTTTGAGGAACTGCGGGGGGCTTCGGTCGGTCTTTCCCCGCATTTTACCGCCGAGGAACTGTACGGGAAGTACTGTGTCCAGTTTGTCTATTTCAAGAACGACGAAAGCGGCCGGGCGGCCCTTTCCTGGTGGCGGAACCAGTGCATCGCCTGGTGTTACGACCGATACGAGGACGGGTTGTTCGGGGACCAGGCCTATCTGGACCGGATGGCCGGACAGTTCCCCCATGTCGTCGAGATTCAGGACCGGGGATGCGGGGTGGCCCCTTGGAACTGCGGCCAATACCGTTTCCCGGGGGGACCGGTCCTTGTTTTCGAAGGGAAAACGATGCCCGTCTGGTTCTTCCATTTCCATGGGATTTCGGTGGAGTATCGAAAAGAAACGATTGTCATCCAATCCCGGAAACAGGTCTTTTCCCGGGCGATCCTGGATGCGATGTTCCGTCCCTATGGAGAACTTCTGGCCGATGTGTACCGCAACGATCTGGGAAAACCCGTCTCGGAAGTCCTTCTCCGGAATCCGTCTTTCCCCAGGCGCCTGCTGCAAGCGGCGAAAAAGCTGCTTCGTGACAACAAGCTCGTCCGCCGCGTGTATTTCAAGTATATCAAGGGCCATACCGGCTACAATCGGAAACAAGTCTGAACGTGAACCTGTTCTTCGGCATCACCGTCGCGCCTTACAGTGTGGACTTCTGCAATTCCCTGCATGAGGAGCTGCATTGCCGGATGTTCCATATCCTGCGGCCACCTTTCGAGATGGCCTTCGATGTGGAAGCGGCGGAGCGGCGTTGCCATTTCCCGTTGGATCGATATGAGAAACGGCTCGGGCTGCGTCCTTTCCTTTCGCTGTACCGGCTGGTCAAGGAGGAGAAACCGGAATGGGTCTTGGTGCCCGAGTTCTCTCTGACAGCCCTGCGGATGCTCCTGATCCGGAAGCTGTTACATCGGCGGTTCCGGATCATTTCCGTCTGCGATGACAGTCTGGACATGATCCGGGGGAACGACTTCAGCCGCCTTCACCGCCTCGCACGAAGCTTCGTTCCCCGCTGGGTGGACGATCTCGTCCTGGCCAATCCGGACGCGCGCAAGTGGTATCGGGACCATTTCGGAAAGGGCCTTTACATGCCCATCGTGTCCGATGAGCAACGGCTGCGTGAAGAGTTTGGGAAAGCGCTTGGGCGGGCGCAGGAACTCCATCGTGCGTTCGCCTTGCAGCAGAGGCCGGTCATCCTTTATGTCGGCCGCCTCATTCCCTTGAAAAATCTGGAATTGATGCTGGAATCCTGCCGTGGAATCGATGCAACCGTTGTTTTCGTCGGCGATGGACCCTTGAAGGAAAAACTGGAGGAACAGGCCCGTTCACTCGGTATCTCCGCCCTGTTCGTCGGCCGGAAAGACGGACTGGAACTGGCGGCCTGGTATGACTTGGCCGATGTAGTTGTCCTGCCCAGCCTGCAGGAAGCGTTCGGTGCCGTGACAGGCGAGGCCCTTTCGGCCGGATGTCCCGTTGTCGTATCCTCCCGCGCCGGCTCTTCATTCCTGGTTACCGAGGGGAGGAACGGTTCCGTGGTGGACCCCGGCGATCCTGCGGCCCTGGCGGCGGCCCTGCGTCTGTGGACGGGACGGGCCCATGGGACCGGGACGATGGAATTGCGGGAGAATCTGCTCCCTGTCCGTTTCAAGCGCCTGTTTGAACAGTTAAAAGAAGAATTGGACCATGTTTAGGAGATTTGCCTGCTTGCTGCTTGTTCCTGCGGTGATGGCTTGTGTGGGACAGAAGCCCCTCCCGCCCGGGGGGACCGAAGCGTCGAAGGAACTCAGAATCCTCGCCATCGGGAACAGTTTTTCCTCCGATGCCGTGGACCAGAACCTCTACGAATTGTTCCTGGATGCCGGGTACACCGTCGTCCTCGGGGACATCGCGGCGACCGGATCGTCGTTGGAAGATCACTGGAAACGCGCCTGCAGTCAGGAAAAAGCGTATTCCTATACGAAGATTGCCGACGGGAAATCCCGGGTTCTTGCGGATGTGGACCTGGACACGGTCCTGCTGGATGAAGCATGGGATATCGTCACGCTGCAGCAGGCCAGCGCGTATTCCGACCGGTACGAAACCTACCTTCCTTTTGCAAAAGACCTGGCCCGGTATGTGGCCTCCAAGACCCATGCGAAACTGGTCTGGCACCAGACCTGGTCCTATGGAGGCGTCGCCTTCGAGAACGAAACGGACCGGACGCAGCTGAGCATGTATGAGGCGATTGCCGATGCTTCCAGGAAAGTGGCGGAAGAGGCCGGTTTCGCTTCCGTCATCCCGACAGGAACAGCCGTCCAGATGGCCCGACGGCAGCTTGGGGATGTGCTGAACCGCGATTTCCTGCACTTGGAATTGACCTATGGCCGATACCTTGCTTCCTGTACATGGTTCGAGGCGCTCACCGGCAAGTCCGTTGTCGGGAACGGGTATCACCCGGACACGGTCGCGGAGGAGCGCGCGAAGCTCTGCCAGGAAATTGCGCACGGAGCCAATCGGCATCCCTTTCAATTGACCGGAAGATAGCATGATGATGAAACGGCTGCTGCTTGTCCTTTTCCTGCTGCATGGGTGTTTGCTGACGCCCTTGCAGGCGGTGGATATCCGCGTGGGTGACCAGGCGTCTTTTGACCGGCTGGATACCGATTTGAAGGCCGCCCTTGCCGCCTCTCCGGAGAGGATTGACGTCTATCTCGCTCCCGGTTTCTACTACTATAGGGACAAGCATCTCTACCTGAAGGATTTGCAGGCGGAGAAAACCCTGATCGCCCTGCATGGGGAAGGGGTCACGCTGTATCCCCGGATGGGGCGCGAAGCGGGATTCTCCCCGTTCTCTTCCTATTATACCCGGCGGGATTCCCGTCCTGAACTGATCCGCCGGAAGGATCCTGTCAAGATGGCCGGGTTCTTGGTGAAGGTTCTCGACCGGGAGAAGAAGATCTGCAGGCTGAAGGTCGATGAAGAGCTTCCGTCGGAGGTGGCGAAGGACGGCTATATCTACCTGACGGAATGGTACCGCGGAAAGACGTACAAGATCCTGAAGACAGAGGGAAAGATGGTGTATTTCCGTGCGGATGACCTGTATCCCATCCGGTTCCTGTACAATGTCAACCTGGACTTCACCTTCTCCCTCCAGTTCCCTCGTTACCGGCTGATCCACTGCGGTTTGTCGGAACCGGAAGATCAGGGACTCAGGGCGCAGGCGACGACATTCCTGTTCCTGGAGCATACCCGCCTGGCCGGCCTGACCTGCACCGGCATCTCTTTCATCGGCAACCGGTATGACGAGAGCAAGCCCGGCGTCGGGCTGGTCACTTATGATGCGGTTTCCGCCCCGGGCGCTTTTTCAGGCTGCCGTTTTGAAGGGATCCGCTCCGACTGTTTCGCCGTCTCGGGCACTTCCGGCTTCGGCGTGGAGGATTGCCTGTTCACCGGCAACTACCGCCACTGTCTCAAGGCGGAGTACGACTGTGCCGACATCCGGTTCCGGCACAATACCGTGACGGATTCCGGCCTGTGCGGGGACAATGTCTATGCCGTTTTCTGCAATGGGAAGGATTTCCTGATCCAGGACAACAAGATCTCCGATTACGGCTACGGGGGGATCTATACGGGGTTGTATTATGCGACGGAAAAACGGTACTGTGTCAGCGGATTCGTGACGGGAAATGAACTGTTTCAGTCCCCGGCGTACTTCGATGCCGCCCCGGATGAGCTTCTCATGGATTCCGGCGCCATTTACATCGCCACCCAGAACGACGATGTCCGGATTGAGGACAATTACATCCACGACATCAACGGCCCCACTTACAACCGGGGTATTTTCGCGGATGACGGCACCTCCAACGTGGTGATCCGCCGCAACCGGATCGAGAATGTGAAGAACCATTTCGCCCTGGACATAGACCCGCGTTCCGCCTGGAAGATGTTGAGACGCAAGGAAAGGAAGGTGAATTATGTCCATGAGAATGTGGTGGTGGAGGACAATGAAGTGTCGGGCCGAGTCCGCGTTCCCAAACAATGAAGCCATGCTGGGTGTCGTAATCGTCAATTACCGAAGCAATGCGTTGACTTCCCGTTTCGTCCGGGAAGAACTGCCGAATATCGGGATTCCCCATGTGGTCGTCATCGTTGACAACGGGGGGACGGAGGAGTCGTCGAAATGCCTGGCGGAAGAAACGGGCGTCCCCGTCATCCCCTGCGAGAACCTGGGATTTGCAAGAGGGAACAATGTCGGCATGGCGTATCTCTCCGAACGCTACGAGATTGATTATTACCTCTTCACCAACAACGACATCCACTTCCGTTCCCCGGATGTGGTCGATGAACTGGTGAAGAAACTGGAAAGCGATCCCTCCATCGGCATCATCGGCCCCGAGATCGTCGGCCTGGACGGCAAACGCCAGTCTCCGGAACCCTATATCTCCCTGTGGGACAAATATGTATGGGTCTATCTCTCCACCCCTTTCCTGTCCCGGGAGAAAAAGGCGGAGCGGTTCCGCTTCGGGTATTCCGAGCAAGCGGAGGAGGGAGCTCACTACAAGTTGATGGGTTCGTTCCTGCTTTGCCGGAGGACCGATATCGAAGCGGTCGGGGGATTTGACCCCAACACGTTCCTGTACGCGGAAGAGACCATCCTTTCCGAGCGGATGAAGCGGATCGGAAAGAGTCTGTACTTCTATCCGGCCGTGACGGTTGTCCACGAACACGGGGCCACCATCTCCTCCCATTTGAGCAATGTGGCGATGGCCCGGCAGCAGTTCCGCAGCGACGCCTATTACTACCGCGCCTACAAGGGGGTGTCCCGCCTGTCCATCTGGCTGGCGAAAGGATTGTATGACTTGATCCTTCTGGTACGCAGGCGCTTTTTCAGGCCGGACGATTCGCGGGGAGTCGATATCATCCCGTACGCCGGCCTTTGCAACCGGATGCGCGTCATGGCTTCCGCCTATGCCTGCGCACGGGAACTCGGTTATCCCGCCCGCGTGCTCTGGTGCGGACGCAACAAGGACTGCAAGGTCCGTTTCGACAGTTTGTTCCAGCCTGTCACGCAGCCCGATCTCACGGTTGTGGAAACGAATGCCCTGTACAGCGAGACCAGCTCCAAGCGGCATCTGTATCTTCCCTCCATCCTTCGGCGCCTCCGGTACGAGAAGGTCTATGCCAATTACAATTTCCGGAATCCCGGGGACCGTCCGTCCCTTCGGGAACAGATCGCGATGGATAAGCCCGAAAAGCGCTTTGCGATCTATTCGATGCACCAGTGCGGCCCCAATTATCCACTGACGCGTCTGTTCCGCCCCGTGGAGGAGATTGAGGAGCAGGTAAAGGCGCTGTTCCCGGATGGCGCGCCGGTCATCGGCGTCCACATCCGGCGGACCGACCATCAGGAGGCCATCAAACATACGTCCGTCAGCCGTTACGAAGAAGTGATGGCCGGAGAGCTGGAGGCCCGGCCGGACGTGCGGTTCTTTCTTGCCACGGATGACGCTGAAATCAAACGCCGGCTGCTGGACCGTTTCGGGGAGGATCGGATCATCACGGCGCGGATGGAACTGCGACGGGATTCGCAGGAAGGGATGAAGGGAGCCGTCCTGGATTTGTTCGCCCTGAGCCGCACGGAGAAGATCATCGGCAGTTACTACTCGTCATACTCCGAGATCGCCGCGGAATTGGGCGGTATTGAACTGATTATTCCTTGATTATTAGCGATATGGATTTCATTGGGACCATTAAGGAACAGATGGCCGAAGCCGTGAAAGTGAAGCAGGCGCTTCTCTCGGACGAGGCGCTGCTGGAAAAGATCGCCCGGGTGGCGGATGTCATGGTGAACGCTTACAAGTCGGGCCACAAGACGCTCTGGGCCGGAAATGGCGGAAGCGCGGCGGATGCCCAGCATATGGCCGGGGAACTGGTGAACAAGTTCTCCTTCGACCGGGCGGGCCTGGCGGCCCTTTCCCTTTCGACCGACACGTCCATCATCACCGCCATCGGCAACGACTACGGATTCGACCGGCTGTTTGCCCGCCAGGTGGAAGCGCAGGGATGCGCAGGGGACGTCTTTATCGGCATTTCCACTTCCGGGAAATCGCCGAACCTGGTGCATGCGCTGGCCGCCTGCAAGGAAAAGGGCATTACATCCGTGGCCATCGTGGGCGCAAATCCCTGTCCGATGGATGATTACGACTATGTAATCCACGTCCCTTCGACGGTGACGCCGCGGGTCCAGGAGTGCCAGACGCTCATCGGGCACATCCTGTGCTTCCTGGTGGAAAACCGGTTGTTCGGCCGGGATTGAGCCTTCAGGCGCCCTGTTCGATGAGGCGTTTCGTCTCCGCGATGTGCACCTTGCTCGAGGCCCCGAAGACCACGGATTCGATCTTGGGGAACCGGTTGACATAGTCCATCGCCTCCGCCGGCTTCAGCGCGCCTGCCGCGAGGCACTGCATCGCCATGGGCCGGAAACGTTTGTCAGACTGCAAGTACGCCTCGTACTCGCCGGTCCCGCCGCTCATCCGGAATCCGATCTTGTTGATGGAGGAGCAGATGACCGGGTTTTCGATTCCCACCCTTTCACACAGGTCCACCATCCGGGGCATGTTCATCGTGATGAACCCCGGTTCGGCGCCGTACCGTTGGCGGATGTATTCCGCATAGTGGACAAACAATTCGTCCGTCCCCAGGCCGAGCATCAGGTCCACGATCACGTTCTGCAGGAAGATGACGGGCGTGTTCATGCCCTCGAACATCTTCATTTCCGCATCCACGAGCAATTCCATCAGGGCAGGGAAGTCCTTCCGGAGGTAGGCGAGTCCCGCCTTGCCGGTGACGGCGAAGATATTCCCCGGGATATAGGCCTGCAAGGTGCCCAGGATGCCCAGCTCCGTAAGCGCGTTCGCGTATTTGTGGGCGTAGGGCATGCCGGGGAGGAACTTGAAGTCCGCGTACTTGGCCGGGTTCTTCCGCATGTGGTCGCAGATGGCGGCAATCCGGTCGTGTGTCGTGCACATGAACGTATTCACGCCGCATTCCATGGCCTGGTCCAGGACGTCGATGATGGCCCGGTTGTCCTTGAACCGGATCGCCTGCGCGCGGCTCCTTTCGTCGGAAAGGTGGTTGACGGCGAAGAACTGGTTGTCTCCGAGAATGGCTCTGTCCATCATTTCTCCTCCTTTTTCAAACTCGATTCCCAATCGGCGGTCATGGCCGCGATGATGCGGTCCGTGTTCAGGGCGCTCTCGAAGGAATTCCTCCCTTCCGTCCGCCCGGTGCGGATCGCGTCGATGAAGTCTTCGGTCTCGGCCGTGTATTCCTCGCCGCGGAGGTTGAAGGCGACCGGATCGGTCACATCGGTGATATGGCGGAAGTTCCAGCCCTTCTCCAGGCCGAATTCCGGCTTGTCCTCCTTCACATAGATTTTCAGCGTGGTGGCATCGGCTTCGAGCTTGCCGCCGTCGCCCTGGATTTTGACGGAGGTGGTCATCTTGCGCACGGTATCGTCGCTCCAGTTGACGGAAATCTGCCCGCGGAGCCCATTCTCGAGCACCAGCGAGCCGTAGGTGGCATCATCCACCTCCTTGCTGAAAATGGAGGGCATCTGCACGCCTGCGCAGCCGGTCAGGCGGCTACCTGTCACATAGTCGATCAGGTTGAGGACATGGGCGGCGTAATCTTCGATGCACCCGCCGCCACTCTTCTTGTCCGACCGCCAGGTGCTTCCTTTTTTCTTCAGGACGACGGGGCCATAGGCTTCCCCGATGAAGTGGAAAGGACGGCCGATGACGCCCGCGGCAAGCAGCCGTTTCATCTCATTGAACGTGCCGATATAGCGGTTGTGATAGCCGACCTGGTTCACGACCCCTTTTTCCCGGGCCAGGGCGACCATCTCTTCTCCCTGCCCGACCGTGAGGGCGAAGGGCTTTTCGCAGAAGACGTGGCATCCTTTCTCCAGGGCGTATTTCACCATTTCATAATGCATCCGCGTGGGAGTGATGACGTAGACGCAGTCCGGGCGGACCGTGTCGATCATTTTCCGGTAATCGGTGAAGAAGGGGATGCGCGTGAGTTTGCCGAACCCGCTCTGGATGAGTCCGTCGGTATCGCAGACGGCGGCCAGTTCCACGTCCGGAAGGCCGCCCAGGATGGCGGCATGGCTGATTCCCATCTTGCCGAGTCCGATGACAGCTGCCTTGATCATATCCGTTATTTCTTGATTCTCAGTAATTTCAGCGCCAGGTGGCGGAAGAACACCATCTGGTTCGAGATGTTCCGCTTGAAGATCTCCGGCCGGTAGAAGATTCTGACGAACCATTCCAGGCCGGCTTTCTGCCAGAATTTCCCCGGCCGGCGGGTATTCCCGGCGTACCAGTCGAAAACGTTCCCCACGGCGATGCTGACATGTGCCTGCAGGAAGGGCATGTTGAAATAGGCCCATTTTTCCTGCTTCGGAGCAGTCATCCCGACGACGAGCACGTCCGGCGAGAAGGAATTGACCGCCTCGACCATCCTCCGGTTGTCCTCCGGGTCGAATTCCGGTTTGAAGGGTGGGGAGTAGCTGTCCACCCGGACCGCAGGATACTCCACCCGGATGCGGGAAGTCATTTTCCGGAGTGTCTCGGGGGTGGAACCGAGAAGAAACACTTTCCCACCCGTCTCCTGCATCCGTTCCAGATAGTAGATAAAGCTGTCCCAGCCCGTGATCCGGCGCGCTTTCTTCCCGTATCGCAGCAGGGGCCAGAGCCCGAAATAGACGCCGTCCAGAATCAGATAATCGGCCCCCTTCAACGCCTGGTCCATCTCGGCATCCTTCTGGGATATCCCATAGGAGTTGGGGCTGATGGTATTGACGACCGCCTTCCCGTCCATGGGGACACAGTCCAGCGATTCCTTGACCAGGGTGTAACCGTCAAAACACAGGCATCCATTCCGCTCTTCCATCATGGCTAGTATGCTTTTTCGTCCTGATGCCGGAGCATCTGCCAGATGGTCGTGAGAATGATGGAGACGTCCAGTTCCACCGACCAGTGCTCGATGTACCAGATGTCCTTTTCCACGCGTTCCTTCATCTCGGAGAGCTCCCGGGTCTCGCCGCGGCATCCGTTGATCTGCGCCCAGCCGGTGATGCCGGGCTTCGCCAGATGGCGGATCATATAGTCGCCGATGAGTTCGGAATAGATGTCCGTATGGTGGAGCATGTGGGGGCGGGGACCGACGATCGACATGTCGCCCCTGACCACATTGAGGAATTGCGGCAATTCATCGAGGGAACTCTTGCGGAGGAATTCCCCGAACTTGAACACGCGGCTGTCGCCCTTGACGGCCTGCTTGGTGTCGGCGTCGGCGCTGGCGTGCATCGACCGGAACTTGTAGCACCAGAATTCCTTGCCCTCATAGCCGGTACGCTTCTGCTTGAAGAAGACCGGGCCGGGGGAGGAGAGCTTGATGCCGATGGCGCAAAAGATCCAGATGACCGGGAAAAGCGTGAGGAGGAAGAGCCCGGAAAACACGATGTCTCCGGCCCGCTTGACCAGTTTCGCCAGCGGCTTGTTCAGCGGCTCCTCGTGGAGGCTGATGACATTGACATTGCCCAGCTGGGAGATGTTCATCTTGCGGCGGGGATACCCCTCCATGCCGGGGACATACGTGAATCGGACCATCCGGCTCTCGCAGATGGAAACCAGCCGGTTCACATAATCGGTCTCCGTGGCGGGATTCAGGGAGCAGTACACCTCCTTCAGGATGGAATGGTTGTCTTCCACATACTGGAAGGCCTTTTCCGGAGCGCCCAGGTTGGTGATTCCCTCCGGAATCTCCTCCGGGCTGGCGGTGAACATCCCGAGGACGTTATACCCCATTTCGGAGCTGGGCCCGTTCAGGAACTGGCATACCTGGCGGATGTTGGGGTCGGAGCCGACCAGGACCACGGTGTAGTTGTTGGCGCCCTTGCTCCGGAACCATCCGATGAATCGGCGCACCAGCAGATGCCAGAGGGCATAGAGGAATCCCGTCAGCAGCGCCTGCAGGCCCAGGAGCTTGCCCTGGAGGACGAGCTCGTAGATGAGGGCCATGAGGCCGTTGTACAGGATGAAAGCGACGGCGGCGTCGAGGATGGCCCGGTTGGCGATGTTCACGGGGCCCCGGCCGCGCTCGTTGACTTTGATCCCGAGAATCCAGGAAGAGGCGATGGTGCTGACCACCAGGAGGAACCAGGATCCGACCTGTTCATAGAGGGGCAGGTTCTTCACGCGGACCATGTCGGTCCCATAGATCAGGAACGCAAGGACGCCCGCTTGGATGAGGATGTCTCCCACAAGCGTAGGAAGCTTGTAGAACAAGGATTCTTTGGTGGCGGTCTTGATGATGCTCAGCATAAAAACGGGTGCGGTGCAAGGCAAAGTTACTATTTTTTCATATATTTGTTTGCTTCAATCAAGAATTATGAAAGGAATCGTCCTCGCCGGCGGCAGCGGCACCCGGCTCTATCCCATCACGAAAGGAGTCTCCAAGCAGCTCCTGCCCATCTATGACAAGCCGATGATCTACTATCCGGTGTCCGTGCTGATGCTGGCCGGAATCCGGGACATCCTCATCATCTCCACGCCGTATGACCTGCCGGGCTTCAAGCGGCTGCTCGGCGACGGTTCCGACTACGGGGTGAAGTTCTCCTACGCGGAGCAGCCGTCGCCGGACGGACTGGCCCAGGCCTTCATCATCGGCCGGGAGTTCATCGGGAACGACACCGCCTGTATGGTGCTGGGTGACAACATCTTCCATGGCGCCGGATTCGAAGCGCAGCTGAAGCAGGCCGTGGCCGATGCGGACCGCGGGATGGCGACCGTCTTCGGCTACTGGGTGTCCGATCCGGAGCGCTACGGCGTCGCGGAATTCGATGCGGAAGGGAAGTGCATCTCCATCGAGGAGAAGCCCGCCCAGCCCAAGTCCAACTATGCCGTGACGGGCCTGTATTTCTACCCCAACAAGGTGGTCGATGTCGCCGCCGCCGTGAAGCCTTCCGCCCGCGGCGAACTGGAGATCACCTCTGTCAACCAGGCCTTCCTGGCCGACGGCCAACTGCTCGTGCAGACGCTCGGCCGCGGCTTCGCCTGGCTGGACACCGGCACCCATGAGTCCCTCGCGGAGGCATCGACTTACATCGAGGTCATCGAGAAACGGCAGGGCCTCAAGATCGCCTGCCTCGAGGAAATCGCCTACCGAAACGGCTGGATTTCAAAGGAAAAACTCCAGGAAGTCGCCTTCCCGATGCGGAAAAACCAGTACGGGCAGTATTTGCTGGATCTCGCATAGCGGAAATCCGAATTTAATGCGTATCTTTGCAATCTTAGTATAAGATTACAAAATGCGCATCCATATGAATTCACTGAACGGAATCATCCGGGCTGTCGCCCTTGCCGGGGCGATGGCTTTGTTTTTTGCTTGTTCGACCCCCACGAACATCTCCTACATTCAGGACGTGAAGGAAGGAACCGTCCTTACCCCGCCCAAGGCGTCCGCCATCAGGCTGAAGCCGATGGATCAGATCTCCATTGTCGTGAGCTGCCGTGACCCGCAGGTCGCCGCGATGTTCAACCTCCCGACGTACACCCGCCGCATCGGCGAGCAGTCGAATCTGTCGGCGAACCTCGGCTCTAATTCCAACGGCATGTCCGGCTACACGGTCAAGTCCGACGGCACCATCGATTTCCCGATCATCGGGGAAGTCGTCGTCTCCGGACTGACCCGCGAGCAGACGGCGGACCTCATCAAGGAGCGGCTCGTCGACAGCAAGCAGATCAAGGATCCGGTCGTCACCGTGGAGTTCATGAACCTCGGATTCAGCGTGCTGGGTGAGGTCTCGAACCCCGGCCGCTACGCCATCGACCGTGACAAGTTCACCATCCTGGACGCCCTGAGCCGCGCCGGCGACCTTACTATCGACGGCCAGCGCGAGAACGTGACGCTCCTCCGCAGCGAAGGCGGGAAAGACCAGGCCTACCAGATCAACCTCCTGAACAGTGAGTCGATTTATTCTTCCCCTGCGTTCTATGTCCAGCAGGGGGATATCATCTATGTGACGCCGAACGAACGTCGCCAGCGCGAGTCCACCATCAACGGCAACACCGTCCGTTCCACCTCCTTCTGGATTTCGGTGTCCTCGCTCGCCACGTCCGTGATTGTCCTCATCATCAATACCGCCCGACTCAGCAAGTAAATCGCCATGGAAACTCCCAAAACTGTCAATAACGCCCCGCATGATGAGAATCCGATGTCCCTCCGCGACATTTGGAACCTCTGCATCAGCAACTGGAAGTGGTTTGTCATTTCCGTTGCCATCTGCCTGTCCGCCGCCGCTTTCTACATTCTCCGTTCTGTCCCGGTGTACAGCCGGAGTTCCTCGGTCCTGATCAAGGAAGACCGCCGCTCCGGTTCCGTCTCGGCCGACATCGCCTCGGCCTTCTCGGACCTCGGGGTCGGACAGACCTGGGTGAACGTGAGCAATGAGCTGATCAACTTCACCTCGCCGGACCTGATGATGCAGGTGGTCAAGAACCTGAACCTGGACGTCAACTACATTCGGGACGGTTTCTTCCATGACTACACGCTCTACGGAAGCTCGCTGCCGGTCCGGGTCCGGTTCCTGGACATCCCCCAGAACGCCGGCGCGGCGATGACCGTCACCCCCGTGGACTCGGCCACCGTCCGGATCGGCGATTTCGTCTACCAGGGCAACAAGGTCAAGGGAAACATGGAGGCCGCCTACGGGGATACCCTGGAGACGGCCGCCGGCAAGATCATCGTGGAGCCCGCGGAATACAAGGGGCGGTTCGATTTCCCGGTGCATGTGTATCGTTCCGGCTTCCAGTCCGCCACCCGCGGCTGCCGGGGCCGGCTGAGCGCGGCCCTGAACGGCAAGAATACCACCGTCATCGACCTGACCTACCGCGACGTGAACACCCAGCGCGCGGAGGATGTCCTCCGGATGATCATCAATGTGTACAACGAGAACTGGATCAAGGACAAGAACCAGATCTCCATCTCCACGAATGAGTTCATCGCCGAGCGTCTGAACATCATCGAGCATGAGCTGGGCACCGTGGACAAGACCATCACCAGCTACCGGTCCGAGCACCGGATTCCGGACTACGCCTCCGCGGCGCAGATGGACATGCAGATCTCCGCCGAGGCCGGCAAACAGCTCATCGACCTGAACAACCAGCTGTCCATCGCCCGCTACCTCCAGTCGGACATCCGTGCGGCCGGGAACGGCTCGCTCCTGCCCGCGAACGTGGGCCTGAACGACGCCAGCACCCGGGCGCAGATCGA
>CAMJHJ010000017.1 GCA_946405485.1 uncultured Bacteroidales bacterium
CGAGGCCGATGGCGTGCTGGCCGGAGGTGGAGCTCATGTAGGCCGACACGTTCCATATCTCGGAGACATAGCCGCCCTTGAAGCCGAAGGGCCGCAGCAGCGGCTCGCGGTCGAAGTCGCAGCAGGTCTTGTCGATGGTGATGACCTTGAGCGTCGTGTCGGGACTCAGGACCGGCTCCGCCGGGAAGGATTGCGCGCATTCGCGGCTCTTGCAGCCGATGAGGACAACAAGGCCGAAAACCAGGAACGACACAGCGCGCAAATGTCTCATATTCATAGGATTCATGTTTTATTGCCAACCGAATTCATCACTGCCGTGACCTTCGCCGTAAGACTCGGAGTTGCCACCGTTTTCACCGCCCCAGCTGCGCCAGAGCTTGGTGTCATAGCGGCATCCGGCACCACCGGTGACGGAAAGGTCTGTGGGCAGCCAGCCGGCCGGGGCATCAAACTGGGAGAAAGGCGGCAGGCCGAAGGTGAAACGGTTCTGCGACGGAACGGCGAAGCGTGCCTTCAGCGCATCTCCGTTTACAAAGTCGACACCGCTGATAAAGGCACCGCTGTTGTTGCTGTAATTGCCTCCGACAGATGAATTCTCCGGTGAAAGCTGGGAGTAGGGATAATAGATGTTGAGCAAATAGACAGCCGCCGTTAGTTTCGATTCCAACGCGTTATTTTCCAGGACGATGGACTTCGGATTGCAGCAGGCAAGGACGATCCCGCTACCCTTGTAGCCCAGCACTGAGTTGCTCCGGAAACAGAACTCCAGGGACGTATCCTTGGCATCGCTGTCCGTACTGAGGGTGAAGAGGTTCGAGGTGCAGAGTTCCTTGCCCAGGATGTCGCTCATGTAGACCAAGGCGTTGTTTTCAATCACGAAATCCTTATATGGGATGGTCCCGTACGCGCTGCTGCGGAACAGGGCATGGTTGTAGTCGTTGCGGCGCACGACCACACTGTTCTTCAGGGAGAAGGATCCCAGTGGAGTCGTTCCCTTGCTGTCATAGACCAGGCTGCCCGCGGCGTTTTCATTGGGAGCGATGAAGAAAGAACAGTCTTCGAAGTCGAGCCGTGAGTCCGACACGGTCATTGAGGCCGTAGTGAAGGCGTTCGTGTTGGTCCGTACGCAGACATTCCTCAAAGCCAGGGAGCCTGTGGGCGTGGTACTCCGGCCCTGGAATACCAGCTCCGGCTGGTGGATGGCATAGCGTCCCACGAGGGCGACGCCGTCCGCGGTTGTGAGGTTCGCGTCCGAGACCGCCAGACGGTCCACACCGGCGTCGGCAGGGAGCACATAATCCAGGAAGACGATGTCGTAGCTTCCGTCGAGATAAGCCGCCAAGCCGCTCCCGGAAGACAACTGGCTCAGGCGGACCAGGGCGCTGGAAGGATGGGAGGCTTTGTTAAAGGTCTTCCCGCCGATGACGATGTCCTGTCCAGACTGATAGATGCCGTACCAGTCAGTGCCTTCCGGACTGTCCCCGTGGAACGTAGGCGTCCAGGTGAAAGGATGGATGTGGCCGGAACGGAAGGTCGCAGCATTGCCCCGGTTCACGAGGGTGGCCGTCGCGCCGTCGCTGGCGGTGGCTGTAACGGTGAGTTCTCCGAGCGGCACCGCGACGGCCGGGATACCTATGTAAAAGCGGGTCCCTTCCGCAGTCAGGGCCACGCCGCTGCCGCAGTCAAGCGTCACACTGTTGTACGTGGAAGGCAGCAGCGTCACCGGATCGACCAGGCCGGAAATGGGCGTCTCTTTCGTCCGCACCGAAATGCTTTTCAGGGTCTTGTCGCCCTTGATGGTCAGTTCCAGCAGGCCCAGGGCGTTCTGGAATGAGAAGGTCTGGCTGTCCGTCGCCGCGAACATCACGTTCATGCCCTTGAGACTCCCCTGGGAATGGTACTGCTGCGTAGCGGGTACGGTGATCTGCGGCACGCCTCCGGCCAAAGAAACCAGACCGGAAGGATAGAGGGCGGCGTAGCGTCCGATCCCATAGTCTTCCGGCAGCGGGATGGGTTCGGGGTCGGAAGGATTCTTCTTGGAGAACGTGGCCTTGCGCGCATCGGACGCGTCGGGCGTAGCCACATAGGTCACGACACCGGAGCCACTGAGGATGTCCAACTCGTCTCCGGCCTCCCAGAGGATACGGACACCGTCCAGAGTAGTCCGGGTGAGGACGCCTATCTCGGCTTCGAAAGTGACGGAAGCCTGAGCTTCGGGCCGTTCAATCTCCTGTCGGCATCCTGCCAGCAGGAAGGAAAGCGCCACGGCGGCGAATAAGATAGTGATTCTTCTCATCATCCGTCCTCCTATTCGTAGAACCAGTCCACATCCTCGTCCCGGACGAGGTCATCGGTACCTCCGCTCTGGCAGAGCAGGCCCTGCGGGCGGAAATCGATCGTCTCCATCCGGGGAGATTCGTAAACGGGAGGAATGCTGTTCTTCTTCATTTCCGAAACCATTAATAGATGGAGATATTCGAGTCCGTGACTTTTGTCGTCACGTTCCCATTCAGGTTGAGCGTCACCCGAGCGGGGCCGGAGGCACCTTCGGGCAGGAAGTTGACATGGTCGAATTCAACCTTGCAGGGGTTTTCGACCGAAATGGGGAAATAAACGACGTAGGTCCGCACCGGCGAGTTGGTCTTGTAGACATAATTGAGATCCTTCACCTTGATGCTGGAGACATGTCCGAGCGGATCCGGGTACTTCTGCATGTCGGAAAGATGGAAGAGGGAGAACGAGGACGCGCCGACGATCAGATGGACCGTCATCCCGTCGACTTCCAGGTTGGGCCAGTTTTTCTTGGCCAGTTCCGGACGTGGGTTGATCTTGGCATCCACCTTGCCTATGTTGACCAAGGCATGCTGGCTGCCGGCATATAACTCACAGTTCTTCAATACGATGTCGAAGGGTGTGAAAGCGTTGTATTCCGTGCGCATGCTGTAGGTGAAGCAGTCGTTGAAGGTGACATTCTCACACAAAATGGTGCCGAAGATCGAGGAGCAGGGCAGACCCTTCCCCGTCAGGGTCGAATTCCTTATCGTGATATTCCGCCCGTAACAGTGGATGTCGAAACGCTCCACGTCGCTGTCTTCCAGGTAGGAGTCCTGCATGTTATTGCAGCCGAAAGCCGCCCATCGGTTGTGGGAGTGGATCCGGCGGAACATGGCATTCCAGGTGTTGTTGAGGCTGAGGCCGTAACCGGACTCGTGGTCATCGCAATAGAGGCCGTCGAAGGTCATATCCTCGCAAAGGATATTGGTGCAGTGGCGGATGTCGACCGCCGTGTCGCCGAAGATACCGGTACCCGAAGGCGTCTCGACACGGATGTTGCTGAGGTACAGGTTGTTGATACCCCGTACGGACAGGAGGTTGACGATCTGCGTCGATGCCGCATCGCGGATCAACGTGACGTTGCAGACCGATTTCTGCACTTCGTCCGCCGCACAGTATTCCGCATTGATGCGCGTGGCGGGCGTGTCGTAGGAGGCGACCGGCCCGTTGGACCCGACGCCGTCACGCACCAGCACCACGTCTGCGCGATCCGCGGGATGGTCGAAGCCTTCGCGGTCGTCAACCCAGTGCACGTCATCCTGGATGCGAAGCAGGTGCAGCCCGCTCGCAAGCGCCGGCACGGAGGAATAGTCTGCCGCATCGATCTGGGCACCGCTGACCGCTACCCGGGAGAACACTTTCTCCAGGGAGAACAAGAAGCATTTCTTGGCGTTGTTGCGCACCTTGAAGACAGTCCCCTTGAAGTCCGTCTGCGGCGGCAGGGGGATGGCCTTCGCACCAGATGAAACGGTCAGTTCGACCGTCCCCACGCCGCTGTAGTCGAGCGGAAGCCCGAGGGCGACCGCAGCGCTGTGAGCATTGTAGAGGGCTTCGTAGCGTGCCTCACCCGTCGCCGCTTCCCGCAGGCCGTAGTCGAAAGGAGAGATGCTGCCGGTCGGAAGGTCATTCGGTGCCGGAGCATATTCGAGACGCAGGCTCTGGATGCTGAGGAAGGCGGATGAGGCATTCACGATCCGGTAGGCCCGTCCCCGTTCGGCCCCATACAGGGTCCAGGCAAGGATTTCGTCCTTGGCGGCCGCGGAGCAGACGCCATCACCGCCGGTCACGCCCATCCCCTCATCGGAAGCGATGCAGGCGCCGGCAATCGCTCCGCCAGAAATCAGCGTGATACGTTTCAGGCACAGTCCCGGAATGGCGGGACATTCGAAATAGTCGCCCGAACTTTGTCCGATCACAAGGCCGGATCCGGAACGCGCGATGCCCTTGGAACCGTAGGCTGCGCAGGTGTAGCCGCCCTGTGCGGCGGGAAGGATGAACTCCGCACGGGTCCCCGGATAGGAAGGGTTGCCCGTCGAAGTCGAGAGCCGCATCAGGTCTGGGCTCTCGAAGGGATTGACAAAAGCCGTCCCGGTGGAAAAAACAATACCCAGGGTAACCGGCTCGAAATCAGAGCTCTCCACCCATGAAGACGGGGTAAGCAGCCCCATGTCGCTGGAAGTCGAGCGCTCGAAAGTGCCGCTGAAGGCGCTGGTCATGCGGCCGGTCTGAGCTGCCTTCTTGAACGTCAGAGTCAAGCCGCTGTGACGGCCGGGCAGTACGATGAAGCAGTACTCCCCTGCCTCGAAACTGCCCTGGAGGGTGACCTCGTCGCTGCCTTCGGTCACGGCCGGGACCGGGACGCCCGTCGCCAGGGAGAAGCCGGCCTTGCCGGAAAGCGGCGTACCCGCCGTGCTTTTCAAGGTCACGGCGACCAGGTCCCGGGCTGTCTCCGCACTGATGGAGAAACGCACCAGGGCCCCGGCATTCTTGAATACCATCGCGTCTCCTGCCTTGTCGGCACGGGATACAGCCAGGGCGGCCGTGGGATCGAAACCGCCCGCAACCGCCCGCTGGACGGTCGGCAGGACAGCAGAGATAATACCATCGTTGCAAGTCGCTTCTGCGCTGTAGGGATAGAGGGCGTACACGGGCCCTTCTTCCCCGGACAGGAGTCCGGTGAAGGTGCAGGAAGCGCCTTCAATCTCCGAAGCCGTGAACGCCGCGGCGCTTTCCGCCGAGAACACGGCCGCACAGTCTCCTTCCGTCCAGAACACGGCATTCCCGTGGAGGGACGTGCGTGTGGCGGGTTCGCCGGTGGCACGGAAAGAGAAGGTCCGGACCGGGGATTCGACCCGGTCCGGAAGCTGCGTGCAAGAGAATAACAGCCCTGCAGCGCAGAGAAGACTTGCGACTTTTCTCATCAGACTTTAGGCATCCAGCCCTTTTCGTATTTGCGGGTCCAGTACTTCATCGCATCGTTGTCACCGAGGATCTTGCCGGTCTTCGGGTCGATGTGCAGGGAGTGGCCGACACGCTGGGCGATGTTGCCGTACTGCATCAACTGGGTGCTCTTGCAACCCTCGATGAGCGGGGCATTGAGCGGGGTCCCGAGACGGATGCCGTCGAGGAAGTTCTTGAGGTGGATGGTGTCCAGCGCCTCGCAAGGATTGAAGGTGTCGTTGACGCGTACCGGCAGGCTGCCGACGGCTTCCTTGACGACGTTGCCCTTCATGTCCTTGATGATGTAGGAATCGCGGAAGTCGAACCACATGCAACTGTCTTCTCCGTAGAAGGTCACGCCGTGCGTGAGACCGTCGGTGGGGAAATGGTTGCGGCTGCGGCCTTCCCAGTTGACGGAGAAACGGTCGCCGTACTGGAGGGTGATGAGTTGATAGTCAGGCGTCTGCCAGTCGTCATCGACGAAGCGATATTTGCCGCCGACGGAATTGACAAGGGTCGGATAGTCATTCAGGTTCAGACCCCAGCGAATCACATCGATGAAGTGGCTGCCGTTGTTGAGCGCCTCTCCGGTGCCCCAATCCCAGTACCAGTGCCAGTTGTAGTGGAGACAGTTGGCCTTGAACTCCTTCTTGTGCGGAGCGGGGCCCTGCCAGAGCTCCCAATCGAGGTTCTCCGGGACCGGAGAAGGATCGAACTTGCCGATGGACGGACGCGGATGGGAATACCAGCTCTTGGCCACGGACACGGTGCCGAGACCGTATTCGCCGTTGTGGAGGATCTCTATGCCTTCGCGGACGGTCGGCCAGGAACGGCGCTGGGTGCCGATCTGCACGACTTTGCCATACTTCTTCTGGGCTTTGAGGACCATCTCGTTCTCCGCCGGCGTGTGCGTGGCGGGTTTCTCAAGATAGACGTGTTTGCCGTTTTCCATCGCCATGATGGCGGCGGCGGCATGCCAGTGGTCCGGCATCGCAACGACGATGGCGTCGATGTCAGGCATCTTAACCAGTTCACGGTAGTCGCGCACATACTTGGGCTCGATGCCGGAAGCGGCCTTGCAGGCCTCCTGGGCGAGGGGTACGACGGCCGAGTCACAGTCGCAGATGTACACGACTTCGCAATCGGAGGTCATCTGGGCGAAGTTCATGGCCAGGGCGCGGCCCCGGTTGTGGACACCGGCGACAGCCACACGTACCTTGTCGTTCGCGCCGAGCACGCGGCTGGGGGCGACCTTGGGCATCCGTTTGTCCATGGCATCCAGTTTGTCACCGATAGCGAACGCAGCGCTCGCGACGGCAACCTGTTTGATGAATTCTCTTCTTGTTGACATATAAACTATAACGTTAGAATTTGCTTAGAATCCGTAGGTGTAGCCGGGCAGCAAGTCCCAGTACCCCCGGGTGAAATCCGGTACGGCGACCGGGGCGCTGCCATTCTCGATGGAGAGATGGCTGAGTTCGACCAGCGAGCACCACTCAGCGGCGTCATAGACGTCCTGGTCGAGGGGCAGGCCGTGCTGCAGACAGTAAATCAGCCGATAATCCATGATGTAGTCCATCCCGCCGTGGCCGCCGACCTTTTTGGCCGTCTCCTTAATCTCAGAAACGAAGGCCGGCTCATAGAGAGCCATCAAGGCCTCGTATTCCTTCTGCGGAAGGAACTTCTCGCTGCCCAGGTCGTCATAGGCGATGCGCTCAGGCATCTTCTCCGGTTTGAGGCAGATGCGGGGCTCAGGGTACTTCACGGCATAGCCGTCCGTGCCCGTCAGGGCATGGAGGCGGCTGTAGGGCCGGGAAGCGTACACGTTGTGCTGGATCTGGATCAGTTTGCCATTGGCGGTGCGGATCATCGTCACGGTATGGTCTCCCTCCGCAAAGTCTGTCGCACCCACCAGTTCGCGGCCCTTCTCGGCCGAGTGGATGGGTTTGGAGTCCATCGACACCAGGGTGACCAGCCGGTCGCCGCGGTGGATGTCGAAGACCTGGCAGAGCGGACCGAGACCGTGGGTGGGATAATTGTCCCCGCGGTGCTCGCGGTTGAACTTGATGCGCCACTTGTCCCAGTAGCGCGTCCAGACGGCATCCAGGTTGTGGATGTAGCCGCCTTCGCCGAAATATAGTTCGCCGAACAGGCCCTTCTTGGCCATGGCGAGGGTCGTGACTTCGAAGAAATCGTACACGCAGTTCTCCAACATCATGCAGTGGCGCCGGGTCCGCTCGCAAGTGTTGACGAGCTGCCAACATTCGGCGATGCTCATCGCCGCGGGGACCTCCACCGCCACATGTTTCCCGTGTTCCATCGCATAGACGGCCATGGGGGTATGGTGGACCCAGTCGGTGCAGATATAGATGAGATCGATGTCCTCGCGCTCGCAGACCTGCTTCCAAGTATCTTCGCCGACATAGGAATCAACTTTGGAAGGATAGGCCGCCTGGACGAGCCGGTCCTGGACCTTGTCGATATTCTCCTGCACGAGGTCACAGACGGCGACGATCCGGGCGCCTTCGATGTGGAGGTATCGGCCCACGGCACCGGTCCCGCGGCTGCCCACGCCGATGAATCCGACGCGGACGACCGGAATCGGCTCCGCAGTCATCTTCAGCGCATGCTGCTGTCCCGCTGGACGCTTCGGCGTCTTCAGCACGATCGTCCCATCCTTGCGGGCGGCCGGTACGGAAGAATGGATCTTACCGTCCACGGCTGTCCCCACCAGGAGGAGGACGGCGGCCAAGGCGATATGGAGTCTATGGAGGGTCATCGGATCAGAGGGCGGGATAGACGTGTTTCCAGATGAGGTCCATCAGTTTCTGACCCGCCGTATTGTAGGAAGTGACCACGATGACCGCATCCTTGTCCGGGATGACGATCACCCATTGGCCGAAGGCGCCGCTCATCCGGTAAGCCCCGTGCGTGCAGGTCCAGAACTGGTATCCATAACCCTGGTAGAAGTCGCTGGTGGGGATTGTCGCCTCCACTTCCGGCTTCAGGGTCCCGGGGACATACTGCTCGATCTGCTTGGCGGTCGCTTCTTCGATATAGGTGGCGTCCAGCAACTGCTTTCCTTTCCATTGCCCTTTCCGGAGAAGGAACTGTCCGGCCTTGGCCAGGGACTCGGGACTCAAAAAGAGACCCCAGCCGCCGAAGCAATAACCGTCCGCGCTCTTCTCCCAGTACCAGTCCTTGATGCCCAGGGGCTTGAAGAGTTTCCTGGCGAGGTACTGGTCCAGGCTCTGGCCGGTCAGGTCGCTGACGATGACGCCCAGCAGGTAGGTGTTGGTGCTGTTGTACTCATAGCGGCTGCCCGGGTCGAACTTGAAAGGCTGGGTGAAGAGCATCGCAACGACGTCTTTCATCCCGGCGCGCATTTCTCCGATATAGTCTTTGCCGAAGCCGGAGGCCATGATCGCGAGGTCGCGGACACTCACTTGAGCCAGACGCGGATCCGCCCCGGCCGGGACGGCTTCAGGGAAGAAGTCTACGACCTTGTCATCGAGGCTCAAAAGCCCGTCCTGGATGGCGAAACCCAGGGCCAGGGCCGTGAAAGACTTGCTGGCGCTCCACAGGACGTGTCGCTGCTTCATGGCATGGGCCGGATCGTGATATTCATAGATCAGCTCTCCGCCTTTCAAGACCACCAGGGAATGCAGCTGGTCCGTGCTGCGGTTCAGCGCGATTTCCGAGGCGACTTTGTCAAATTCAGCGTCATGGCGCCCATAGGCCGCACCCTTTTTCAGCCCCCCTGCGGACAGGGAGGCTGAAAGGGCGAATACGGCCAGAAGCAATGAGACGACTCTTCTCATGGGCTACCAGGTCCTCCAGAGCTTGGTGTCATAGGTGGCACCAGCCCCGTTGGTCACCACGGACTTGTTGACCGGGAAGTAGAGCTTATCCACGTCGCAGGTCCCGAAGACGGTATTCTCGGTCGCATCTTCCTTGACGTTGTTGTCGGCAATCTTATACCAGGAGTCCTCTCCGCCCCATTGTGCGCCCCAATGCGTATTGGTCGTGAAGGGGGTGAAATGGAAGGTATTGCCACTGATGGAAGAATTGAACGCATTCGGATAAACCCAGTCGGGAGCCGGCGCAACATTACTCGCAGAATTACCGGCAAGAGCAAAAATCTTAACCGGATAAATGCCCGAGTCCGTTCCTCCGGTATACGTCCCAAACAGGACATTGTCGTCAATCACCACAGACTTGGCATTACTGGTGTTGAGAATGGCCCGGGGAGCGAAACCGTACATCGAGTTGTTCTTGAAGGTAAATTCGAGATTCTCATGGTTTCCGAAAGCCGAAGGATAAGCGGCGCTCAGGTTGGAGAACACGAAGCAGCGGAAAGTGACCGCCTTGGTGCCGGACATCCGATTGTAGAAAACCGTATTCGTAACGGAGAACTTCTTGTACATCGGACACAGTTCAGGGGTCTTTGCCGCATTCTCGATGAAGTAGCAGGCACGGTCGCTGATATACGAATGGGCGATGATCGAATTGTCGATGATATAGCTGGTCACGGCCGCGGCTTCCTGGGCCTGGTCATAATAGAGGAAATGCGGGGAATCGATGGTACAGTCGATGATGTTCAGGCAGTTGTTCACCGTCGAACCGGCGTCATAGAACAAGCCGTGACTGCTATCGGTGCTGGACATCCTTATGTTCAACAGAGACATTCCACCTCCCTTAATCTGCCAGAACTTGCCTCTCATGTCGATGAAGGGCTGGCCCTTTCCGATCTTGTAGCGACCGACGATGGCAGTAGGACGGACACGGGTCAGCACGATACCGGCCGCGTTGTCACCGGTAATCGTGACGGAATTGTCAATGAACAGGATATCACATTTCCGCACGGTATCCTTGAACGCCTTGTAATCACCATCCTCAATCAGGCCGTATACGATGTCGTCGTCCTTGATGTTGTAGGTCTGGTTGCCGATGACGATGTCCTTACCGTCCATGAAATCCTGGTAATAGTCGCCTTCCACCGGCAAGGGCTGCGTATTGCCCGTGAACAGGACGATGCGGGACACCAGGGCGTGGACGTGCTTGGCACATTCGCCGAACTTGATTGTCAGTCCCGTCATGTCGCCGCTCGTCACCGCTTCCGGACAAGGGATGTCGATGATACCGCCGGCGGTATAACCCTTGGAGGGATTGTAGTCCAGCATGGCGCAGTTGTCGTATGACGCGACGATATCCTCCCCATTGTACACCTCGAACGGGAAATCACGGGTCTCCGCGTACGAAATGGGAGCGAGGTACAGACGTACTTTCGTGATAGGATTGCCTTCCGCCACGGCCGGGATCTTGATCGAAGCTCCCTGGCTCTCGGGGAAGCCCAGAGCGTTCGGAAGCGTACTTCCGCCGTCCATCTTGGCGGCCGTCCAGTTGTATGCCTTCATCTCCCAGTCGCGCGCCACGCCGTCCGTAGCCGTCAGGGAGACCGTCTTCTCGGTCGCAGCTGTGGTGATCGCCGCCGCATCAGGCATTCCGTTGTTGAAGAAGTCCTGGCTGATGGCAGGAACGCTCGTATAACCGTCTCCCTTGATGTTGAAGGTCAGTTTGTGGAGCTTGTCCGCCTCGAAGGCGCACTCATTGATGGTGGCAGAGCGCGTGTAGCAGGCGTTGGCCGTGAACACGGTGACGGTCACCTTGCTGTTCGCCGGAAGGGTACCTGGCAGAACGCTGAACCAGACCGGCCAGCAGCCACCCTCCTCAACGAGACCCTCCTTATAGACGGCGCTCAGGTCATTCGACCGCGTGTAGGCCATCTGGATCGCATCGTAGGTGAAGTTGTCCGGCTCCGCGCCGATGTTGTAGAAGGCGACGCCGGCCAGCAGGTTGCCGAACGCTGACGACGCCTTCTTGCTCACGGCAAAGGTCGCGGCATAGATCTTCTCGCCGGCATCCAGACCGGTGATTTCAAGCTTGAAGGGTGCCGTGAGGCGCTTGAAGGCATCAATCGTCGCGGTCTTTGCACCGGCGGCGTCGATGGTGAACGGCTTGGCCACCAGGACATCCGTCTGCGGGTCGAAGGTGTTCTGGCCCGGGAACTGGATACTAGGGAAGGTGATCATCATCCGTTGGTTGGTGTTAATCTTCGCCCGTGACATCCAATAGCTGTAGGGCACAATGGCATACCAGGTCTTGTCCAGACCCTCCTCCGGGGCCGTGAAGCTATAGCTGCCACCACCCTGGGGAGAAGCGACGATGCCGAAGGAATTGTTACCAACGAGCAGGGAGCCGTTGTCATAGAACAGGGCGATCTTCTCGTCTTTGGTCATTTTGACACCCTCGCCGGGCGTGTAGGCCGAACGGGTGGATACCCACGCCTCGTCAGAGACGGTCAAGGAAACGCGCGCTCCGTTCTCGGGGAGAACGACCGCACCTTCATCAAGTTCTTTTACGCAGGAAACGCCGGTCAGACAGAGAGCAGCGATCGCGAAGAATGCAAAAATCTTTTTCATGGCTCTCTTCCTTTAAAGCGTTCCAAAATCACTGAAATCCCCATCGGGGATGTTTCCGTCCGTCCAGGACGCACAGAGGATGGAATCGGTCTCCATCTCTTCGATCAAAAGATCGGGGGCCTCATAGGGCACCCTTGCCGTTTTTGTAATCATAGGCCTTGATTTGATAGTTGATAGTGATTATCCATATATGGTGTTTTCAGTCTTTGTCTTTGATCGTGAATTCCAGGGACTTGCTGGTCCGGGTCATCCCGAGGTGGCTGGCATTGGTCGCCTCGAAGGTCACGGTGTAGGTGCCCGGCTGGTTGTAGATATACGTGTAATTCGTTTTGTGCTCCATCAGGTTCTTGATGTTGAAACCCGTATCGGGATTGACACCGTTGAGGGATACGGGAGAGGTGAAGGCGGCGATTTCACACTCATAGACGTCACCCGTGTTGCCGGCAAAGCAACCACCCTGGAAGACGATTTCAGATTTCTGCGCGAAATCATAGAGGAAACCTCCGGTATAGACACTCCACGTCGTCACCGCATACGGATCGATGACCCTGGGGTTGACGGCCATGAAGAAATGTTTCCAATCCAGGGTCCTGAAATTGTACTTCTGGGTCGGCGTGTCTTTCATCTCAACATAGATGTCTCCCGCCATGAAGATTTTCTTCCGGAGGGTAAGGTTTCTGGATATGGGATGGAACCAGATGAAGAAACTCAGGTTGGTCACCTCCTCCGGCTCGATGACGAATTCCTTTTCCGCCCAATACATCTGGCGGCTGGGAGAATCATTGAACTGGGCATTCGGGATGGTATCGATCAGTTTCCAGTCCTTCAGGCCTTCCGCAAGGATTTTCCGGGTATAGAGAGAATCCGACTGAAAATCGGTACCGGTGACGACACCGTCGTATGTATTGGACTTGTACAGGGACAGGGCCGCACCGGGAGCGCCGATATAGCTGTACTGCACCAGGACATTCATGACCAGACGGGCGGAAATGACATCCTCGACCGGTACTTCATAACGGTCCTTGAAGCGGAACTGGTGACCGACTTCCCCGCTGAAGAAGGTGATGTTCTCAGCATTGCCCGTGAAATTGAAACGTATGGGGCTGCCCACCTCGTACACGTTGGACGGGTCCAGGGCCGCGTCGAACACGACGGGCGCGCTGATGTCACTCTGGTCGCAGCCGGCCAGGAGAAGCACGGCGGCGCAAAAGGCCGCAACGGCCGGGAAAAACGCCTTTACCATAGCTTGTTCTGTTTTAATTCGGTGTTGACACCCAGTTCAATGTTGGGGATGGGGAAGAGGATGTGCCGCTCCTTGACATTGGCGGGAATGTGGGCCGCGTAGGTGGATGCGGTCGTCACGCCGGCGCAGCGGACATCGGTGAAATAAGCGTTGTAGGTCGTCCGCATCACGCCGGCGAAGTTGCCCCAGCGAATCAGGTCGAAGCGGCGGATGCCGGCCTCGCCCACCAGTTCGCGGGCCCGCTCGTTGCGGACCAGCTGACGGAATGCGGCCTGGTCATACTCCGCGAAATCGCGTGTCTTGACCTTCGCGCGGTCACGGATCAGTTTCACGCAATCGTATGCCTCCTGGCTGGGCGTGCCGTTGTACTCGTTGTCCGCCTCGGCGAACATCAGGAGGACGTCCGGGTAGCGCAGCAGGGGCATGTTGACGCAGGTGCGGGTGCTCTTGAAGGTCTTCTGTCCCTCCCATTCCACATAACGGCGATACTTGCAGAGATAGCGGTTGCCGGCGTGGTAGGTAAAATCGGACAGGGAACTGTTGGGCACGGAACCACCGTAAGGGCATTTTTCCTTGCCGGATATGATGAGATGGATATCGGAAGGATCCCCGTCGAACGGATAGAGCTGGACAGCGTTGGCCGAGTATTGCCCGCCATAATGATAGGGCGGCATGTTCCAGATCTGGCGCTCATCGGTCTGACGGTCCAGGTTGTATTCGTCGGAGGTGCGGTCGTCATTCATATACAGGTCCCAGAGTTTGATGGAACCCAGATACCAGGCGTTGGCGTAATTGACCACCCAGTTCGAGAAGTCGGAATTGTTGTTCTCGATCGCCAGGATGCCGATGAGGTTGCCCCACTGGCCGTTGGACCAGTCGCTTGCCGAAATCTGGTCGCCTTTGAACTCGACTTCCCACATCGACTCGTAGTAGTCGGTATCGTATTCGTCACAGACCAGACGCTTATAGATATCCACGACATCGGGGTTCAGCCGGTGCTTGCGGCTGTCGATGACGGTCTTGCAAAGGTCACGGGCCTTGCCGATATACTCGTGCTTGACATTATCCGGGCAGTCGACGGTATCGCCGGCCATGAAGAGGTAGAAGCGGGCGAGGATGGCGCGGGCGGTATTGGCAACCACCTTGGAGGGCGCTCCGTCCAGGCTTTCGCTCAACAGGGGAAGAACGGCCTCGATCTCGTCCACGCACCATTTCATCACCTCGTATTGCGGCGTCGCAGGGCAGGATGCCCCTTCGTAGGTGACCACCGGATCCTTGTGCAGGGGCACGTCGCCCCAGGTTTGGGCAAGGATGAAGTGGTAATAGGCCCGCAGAAATTTCGCCTGGGCAATGAACTCTCCGGTCGGGTCGAGCTCTTCGGCGCGGGGCGCGATGGCGGCGATGAATTCGTTGGCGTTCTTAACGCCCGCGTAGATGCGCGTCCATGCAAGATAGATGTTATTGGTCGTGGCGTCGTGGTTGAACCAGCACTCCTTGTTGGAGTCGGACTCCGCCCGACACCACAGCAGGTCGTCGGTCATCACCATATACAGACCGTAAATGCGACCATAGAAGGCATCGCCGCTCATCGCGCCATAGATGGCGTTCAAGCCGTACTGGACGTCCTTGTCACTCTGGTAAAAGTTGGTGCTGGTGATGACAGTGGGTTCCTGATCCAGGAATTCGCTGCAAGAGGCCGCCAGGAGCAGGAAGCCAAAGGATAGTATGCCGAATATCTTTTTCATGATCCTGCCTGTTTAGAATTTGAGATTGATACCGGCCGTAAAACTCCGGGCCCTGGGATAGGGTGACCAGTCGAAGCCGGGCGTGAGGACGGTCGGACGGGTGGAGACCTCGGGATCGTTGCCCGAGTAGTTCGTCAAAGTCCAGAGGTTCTCTCCGGAGACGTAGATACGGGCGTCGCGGATGCGGAGTCTGGAGAGCCATTTCGTCGGGACGTTGTAGCCCAGCGAGCAGGTCTTCAGGCGCAGGTAGGAGCCGTCTTCGATCACCCGGGAGGAGAAATTGTCGATGGCCTCGGCGTAGGCGACGGGGATGTCGGAAGTGGTGTTCGTAGCCGAGTAGCGATCCTCAACCGTAATGAACTGATTGAGGTTGGTGCGGCGCGGATTCTCGAAGACCAGGCGGTTAGCATTGAGGAGGTGGTTGCCGTAGCTCCACTGGAAGAAGAAGTTCAGGTCGAAATCCCAGATCCGGAAGACGCTGGAGAAGCCGCCCGTCGCCAGGGGCTGCCCGCAGCCGATGACGGTGCGGTCGCTGTCGTCGATGATGCCGTCCCCGTTGATGTCCTTGTACTTGGGATAGCCGGCCTGCGTCTTTTCCTTGCCGACGGTTTCCACGTATGCGACGCCCCGCTTGAGGCCGGTCTCATCGAAGTCATCCGGCTTGTAGGTACCCTCATACAGGTATCCGTACATCATGCCGGCCGGTTTGCCGATCTGGGTGACGTATGCATATTGGCCGCTGAACTGCCCGTCGAAACTCACCTGGGACATCAATACGTCCTGGGAGCCGGAGAGGGCGACCACAGTGTTGCGGTTGAAAGCGACGTTGGCGTTGAGGTCCCATTCGAAATGGCGTTTCCGGAAGGGAACCAGGTCCACGGTGAGCTCCAGGCCGCGGTTGCGCAGCGATCCGATATTGATCATCGCCTGCGTGTAGCCGCTGGAGGCGGGCAGGGTCGCGTTGAGCAAGAGGTCACGGGTGTATTTGAGGTACACGTCGGCCGTCAGCTTGATCCGGCTGTCCAGGAAGGCCAGGTCGAGACCAAGGTCGGTCTGCTCGGTCGTCTCCCATTTCAACTTGGGGTTCTCCATGTTGGACTGGTAGTAGCCAGGGACGATCTGGCCGCCGGAGACATAATCGAAGGTCTGGGTCGAACCGGGCGAGGTCTGCATGATGGCGTAGAAGTCGTACGGAGTATTGGTCCGGTTGTTCCCGGTAAAGCCCCAGGATGCGCGAATCTTACCGTTGCTGAGCCACTTGAGATTCTTCAGCCAGGGTTCCCGGTTGAAGTTCCAGGCCACGGAGGCCGAAGGGAAATAGCCCCAGCGGTTCTCCACGGGGAACTTGGACGAGCCGTCGGCGCGGAACGAGGCCGTCAGGTAATAGCGGAAGTCGTAGGAATAATTGAACCGCGCCAGATAGGACATCAGGGTCCAGTCCCGTTCCCAGGGGACGACGGTCTGGTAGACGCCGGTGTGGAGGCCGTTCAGCCCAAGGGACTCGTTGGTCATCTGGTAGGCCACCGTACCGTTGTATTTATAATTGTCTCCCTGGAAGGTGATACCGCCCAGGAGGTTGATGCGGTGCTTGTCCGCAAGCGTCTTGTCCCAGGTCAGGGTGTTCTCGTTGAGCCAGTTGCGACGTTCGTACCAGTAGATGGCGCCGTTGACGCCGCGGCCGGTCAGGGAGTAGGGGTTGCCGGTCGTGGTCGCACTGCCGTTGAACTCCTCGTTTTTCATCGTATACTCCAGATAGCCGCCGGAGATGCGTAGCTTCAGGCCGTCGGTGAAGGCGAAGGTGAAGGCTCCGTTGGCGGAGAAGTTGCTCTCCAGGCGCTTGCGGTACTCGTTCTCGATGGACTTGAGGGGGTTGAAGCGGGAGTCGAGGACCTTGCCGTCCTCGATGTCCAGCATCGCGTCGATGATCTCATCCACGTCGCGCCCATAGAGGAGGGGCTTGGTCGGGCGGTAGCCCCAGACAGAATAGAAGAAATAGGACGAACCGTTGGTCGGTGACAAGCCGTTCTTGACGGAACGGGCGTAGTTGACACGCAGGTCGAGCTGGCCCCGCTTGCCGACCTCCTGGATGAGGGAAACCTTGCCCTGATAGCGCTGGAAGTCGGAATTCTTGATGATACCCTGCTGATCGAGGGTGGAGAGGTTGACGTTGTAGCGCGTCCCGGTCTTGCGGCTGCCGCCGGACACGGAGACGTTGTAGTTCTGGGTGAGGGCGGTCCGGTACACCAGGTCCTGCCAGTCGATGCTCGGGGCGTCGCGGTAGTCTTCGACCGTATAGATGTCGGGCTTGGGGATGCCGTCCGGGCCGTAGGCGTAGGTGTACATGTGGGTCGTGCCGCGGACCTTGTAGATCTCGTCCTGCAGGCGGACGAACTCGTAGGCGCCCATCAGTTCCATCGTATTCGTCACCTTGCCGGCGGTCAGGGAGGCCGTCAGGTTGACGACGGGCACACCCTCGCTGCCGCTCTTGGTCGTGATGACGATGACGCCGTTGGCGCCGCGCGCACCGTAGATGGCGGTCGCGGAGGCATCCTTGAGGATGTCGATGCTCTCGATGTCGGCCGGGTTGATGGTGGTCGCGTTGGAGGTCTCGGAGGGGAATCCGTCGATGACGTAGAGAGGCTCGTTGCTCTGGGTGATGGAGTTGTTGCCGCGGATGGTGATGGTGGCGGTTGAGCCGACCTCGCCGTCGCTGCTGCTGACCACGACGCCGGCGACGCGGCCCGAGATGGCGTTGTCGAAGGACGTGACCGGCGCCTTCATGATCTCGTCCATGTCCACCTTCGCGACGGAACCGGTCAGGTCACGCTTGGAGAGAGTGCCGTAACCGACACTGACGACTTCGGCGGCCTCAAGCGCTTCGCGGTCTTCCTGCATTGTGATGTCCACGGTGCTTTCGGAAGTGACCTTCTTCCGGGCGTCGAGGTAGCCCAAGGAGGAGAAAACGATGACGGCGCCTTTCGGGACGGTGATGCTGTACCGGCCGTTCTCATCGGTAACGGTGCCGTTGGACAGGCGCCCGTCCTCATAGACGGTGATGGCCTGCAAGGCCTCCCCTTCCGCGTCGGTCACCCGGCCCCGGACGGTCAGGCGGCCGCTCTGCGCCCACGCCGGCAGCAAGAGCAGCAGCGTCAGGAGGACCGTTATGGCTTTACGAAACATAAGATAATCTGGTTATTGCAACTAAAATTATCCTATGGATATTATACCTGCAACAGCGAGTCTTTCATTATTCGTTTTTGCACATAACGATATTCGTTATTGCATAATCTCGGGAAAGGTCAGCGTTTGGAATGACGCCAGGAAACGGGAGAACATCCTTTGACTTTCTTGAAGACGTGGAATAGGTAATTGATGTCGAAGATTCCAGAGCGGGCGGCACATTCGGTGAGCGACAGGTCCGTGGTCTCAAGCAGAGAGCACAGATGATCTATTCGTCTATCTATCAAATATTTGTATACCGTTGTACCAGTGGTTTTCTTGAAACGGATTTCCGCTGCACGGCGGCACAGGAATGCCTGCTCGAAAATCTCGGACGTCGAGATTTCGCGGGTGAAGTTCTGGTCGATGAATTCCAGCATTTTCGCCACCTCCTTGTCCTCCACATTGTGCTGCTGGGTCGATCCTCGCTGGACGATCAGACCGGGCTTGATGGAAATGACGAAGATCGGCCGATTCCCTGAGAGTTCCTGCTCCTGCTCGTGCAACATGCGTCCCAGCTCGTAACCACCCTTCTCGGCATCTTGGACGATGGAGGAGAGAGGCGGGTCGGAGATGTTGCAGAGTAATTCATCATTGTCCACGCCCAGGATGGCGACTTCCTGGGGGACGCGGATTCGGGCAAGCCGGCAGTATTCGGAGGCCGCGAGGGCATATTCATCGTCGCTACAGAACAGGGCGACAGGCTTAGGCAGGGCGGCAAGCCAACGTATGATTTCGCTGCTTTCGCTCTCCGGGGCATTTCGAACCGTATATTCCTGATAATGAAAGCCGCTCCGCTTGATGGTATTGCGGAAACCCTGGGCGCGCTCCTCGGACCAGATGATGTCTTGGACACCGAAGAAGGCAAAGTTGACAAAACGTCTACGGATGAAGAAATCGGCGGCCAGTTCGCCGGTCTTCACATATTCGCCGGTGATGGTGGAAAAACCTGTCTGACGGGAGGTCATGTTCTGGATGACGACCGTGCAGTCCAGGTTTGAAAGGGGAAGAAGGTCGTCATAGGGCCAACGGCCGATGATGGCATCCGCTTTCCAGTCCCGGGCCCACTGCGCAATCCGATAGCCCCGTTTCGACTCCACGCTCAGGCTGGAAGGTACGCGGGACAGGAGCAGGCAATTGCCATGCTCCTGCGAATACTGAATCAGCCCCCGGACAAGGGATCGGTCATATTCGCTGGAATTGTCTATGCAAAGCAGCGTGCGGACCATGAGCGTTATTTTCGACCATATTGCAACTAAAATTATCGTCTTCCCGATATTCTTGCAACAACGGTACGCCCAATTGTTCGCTAACTCACATAACCATATTCGTTATTGCATAGTCCCTGCGAAACTTGCTCACTTTCGCAAACTTATGCAATTTTGGAAATAATTACAAATGAGTATTCTCGGATTCTCGCTTTCCTGGTTTCCCAGTTATTCAAGATGAAAAACTGAAATCGTCTTCCCGGACAAAGACTTTAATCGAAGTCAGTAAACAGCATAAAAGGCCTCCCAGATCCAAAAGTGT
>CAMJHJ010000018.1 GCA_946405485.1 uncultured Bacteroidales bacterium
TAGCCGGTGTTGGTCTGCACGTCGCCGTTGTCGTCCACCCAGGTCACGCGGAAGGTGAAGATGCGGTCGGGCTCGACCATGCGTTCGACGATCTTCGCCTTTTCAAATTCCGGGTGCTGGTTGTAGACTTCTTCGACGGATTCCAGGACTTCCTGAACGGCCTGCAGGTACTCGCTTTCGCCGGGGTACTTGGCCTGGAGACGGGCCATGATTTCGTTGGTTTTCATATTAGTTTCAGTCAGTTTGTTATCAAACGGTCCACAAAGATAGGAAATCCTTTTTGAAAGTGATTATATTTGCAATAAATCATTAGCGTATGGAATTTTCGAAGGTTATCGCAGCGCGGCATAGCGTGCGCAGTTTCAAGGATACTCCTGTGGACCGGGAGGTGATCGATGCCATCCTGGACCAGACGGCGACCGCCCCGTCTTCCAAGAACAGCCGGAGTTCGGCCTTCATGGTCGTTGACGACAAGGATACGCTGCTGGCTCTTTCGGAGATGCGCAGCAGCGGTTCGGCCCTGCTGAAAGGTGCGGCGTGCGCCATCGTGGTGCTGGGGGATACGTCCAAGACCGACCTTTGGATTGAGAATGCGGCCATTTCCGCGACTTACATCCAGCTTTGCGCGACCAACCTGGGCCTGGGCAGCTGCTGGGTCCACATGAACGGCCGGCTGCGCGACAAGCACGACCCGTCGAAGGGATTGGCGGAGGACTATGTCCGCGACCTGCTGGCCATCCGCGACGGTTTCAAACCCCTCTGCATCGTCGCCCTGGGCTACGAGGCCTAGCGCAGGTCCATTTCGTCCAGCAGGTATCCCATGCCGGCGTAGTGCTCCAGGATCCAGAGGGCGAAGCGGATGTCGGCGCAGACGCACTTGTTGTACTGCGGCGTGTAGGAGGCATCGCTGGCGAGCGACTCCTTGTTGCCGTCGAAGGCCAGGCCGATCAGTTCGCCCCGGGCGTTCAGGACCGGGGAGCCGGAGTTACCGCCCGTGATGTCGTTGTCCGTCAGGAAATCCACCGGCATCTGCGGCTGCTCGCGCTCAAGGAGCGTCTTCCAATCTTCCTTCAGACAGAAATCATGGACCGCCGGGTCATGCTTGGCGACCAGGCCCGCGGGTGAAGTCTTCCAGTCGCACCAGACGCCGTCCCGCGGCTCATAACCGCCCACGACACCGTAGGTCAGGCGCATCGTGCTGTTGGCATCGGGATACTGGACACGGCCTTTTTCCTCGCGCATCTGATACAGGGCATGGGTGTACTGGCGGGCGAGACCGCCGATGGGTTTGTCTCCGGACAGGCGGTCGATAGCCTGGTTGTAATTGAGAACCTTGATTTCTGACAGAAGACGGAAGAGGGTGTCCTTACCCGCTTCGGTCAGATCCATGTCGGAGGCCAGGAAAGCTTCCATCCTTGCAGGATCCGGAATCCAGCTGCGGCCCCAGACGTTTTCGCACAGGGCATCGTAATTCCTTCCATAGCAGTCAAATACCTCGCGCTCGAACGGCTGCCACCAGCAGCTGTCCACTCCCTCGTAGAACTGCTCGATGGCATAGCGCCAGAGCTCCTTTTCCACTCGCGGATCAATCTCCTCCAGCGTCTTGGCGACGGCAGACCGCACGAATTTGACGGATTGGGCGCGGGCTTCGGGCGATTTGCTGTTGGCCAGCGAACGGATGCGGGCGGCGACCGTATGGTACTGCGTGGCCCGGACCATCGTTTCCCGGTAACAGGTCAGGGATTTCTCGACGGGCCCGATGGCCTTGTAGACGGCATCCAGGTCGGCGAGCAAAGATCCCCACTGCTCCCGGCGTTCCGGGGAAGCCTCGATCCATTCCTGCAGTTCTTTTTCTTGCGCACGCTTCTCGCCGACGACATCGAAACGATTGTAGCACAGCACTTCACCGGCCTGGAGTTCCTGGAAATTGCTTAAGCCGAAGAAGCGGTTGGAGTATTTGAGGCGGATGGTGGGATCGACGTCCATCCACCGGGAGATGATCTCCATCTGGCGGCCCCGGATCTCGGTGGAGACCGGCAGGGTGACGTCTTTATGGAAAGCGACTTTGGCGGAGGAACTGTAGCGGTCCGTACGTCCCGGGTAGCCGATGATCATCGTGAAGTCCCCGTCCTTATATCCGGCGCGGGAGACGGCCAGGTGGCGGAGCGGCTTGAGCGGGACATTGGTCTCCGCATAGGGGGCGGGTTTCCCGTCCGGAGCCGTGTAGATCCGGTACATGGCGAAGTCGCACTTGTGCTGCGGCCACTCCCAGTTATCCACATCTCCTCCGAAAGCTGCGATGCTTACCGGCGGCGCGGCGACGAGCCGCACGTCGGCGTATTCCTCATAGAGCGCCATATAAAACTTGGAACCGCTCCACATCGACGAGAGCGAGGCCTCCAGACCCGTCTCTTCGGCATACTTCTTTTCCATGAGGAAACTGAGCTTGCGCATCCCCATCCCGCGGGTGTTGATATGCTGCTCTTCGATGGTGCGCAGCGCCTCGTCCGTAACGTCGATCACCCGCCTCAGGAACTGGACCTTTTTGCCCTTGATGGGGACCTCCTGCGAGGAGTCCATGGCCCAGAATCCGTCTTCGAGATAGTTGTGCTCCCCGTCGCTGA
The DNA here is from genome assembly GCA_946405485.1 of uncultured Bacteroidales bacterium. The sequence continues at coordinate 2,625 of CAMJHJ010000018.1, forward strand.
GGGCGTGCACATCCGCATAGGCGCAGTGATGGTTGGTGACCAGCAGGCCCCGGTCGGAAATCACGCTCCCGGTGCAGCCGAAGTCCAGCGAAACCACGGCATCGGTGATGCCCGCACCCGGCGCATCCGCGTTGTAGATCTCACCTGCGGAGAGTTGCAGGCCACGCTCCTGCATCTTGAGCTCGAGGGCGCGGTTGATGGCCTGCACCATCCACATCCCTTCATCGGCAACGGCACCCCAGCAAAGGAGTGCCGCCGCAAAGACTGTCAGTATCCGTTTCATAAGTTATTCTCCTTCATAAGGATAAACCGTACCCGGCTCTTCGAAGCTGAGACGGGCGTTCTCTTCCCGGACGTCATCTTTCTTGTATGTGATCGTCCATTTCTCCTGCGTGATCAGGTTCCAGATTTCATCTCCCGTGAGGGGCTCCGCGAAGCGGAACTGGAGGGCGGGCTTGAGATCCTTGTTGAGGCGCAGATAAAGGCCGATGAAACCCTCATGGGTGGACAGATGGTTGCTTAGGAAGGGGAGTGCACGCTTGATGATGGGCTTCTCGTAATTGGGATTGACGATCTCGTAGATGTACTGCGGCTGACCCTGGTAGTGCTCCTTGCGCTTCTGGACGACCTCGTTGCCTTCGGCATCGGTGTAACGGCCGTTGACTTCGGCCGTGAAGGGGTCGAACATCTTCTGGAGATATTCGTCGACCGGGATGGTGCCGGTATCCGGATCCATGCGGACGAATTCGAAGTCGACGGGCGTTTCCTTGACGCCGCCGCCATGGACGGGCATGGCGAGGACCTTGCGGTTTACGACTTCCTTGAACCAGGCCTCATCCAGTTCTTCCTCGGGGGACATGTATACGCGTACGATGAGCGGGCAGTTGTACTCCGATTCCAGTCCGAAGATGCTCTTGCCCGTGGTGCGGAACTGCAGGCCCAGGTAGTTGAGGTCCAGTTTGTCATACATCTTCTCGGTCCGGAGGGTCACCCATTTGAGTTCGGGCACCTTTTCCGGATCGGGGGTCCAGATGCGGAAATGCGAAGGGGTGAAGACTTCTTCGCGGATCTTCTCTTCAGTGGTCTGGGAAGGATCGTAGGCGAGCTCGACGGTATGGCTGCCGACATAGGTCTTGACGCCATGGACGCCCCGGACCTTCTCCATCCTGGCCTTGAAGGCCATGGAAGAACCATAGCACTTGACGGACTTCAGCGGGCCGATCTTGAGGGTTTCGAGTTTCATGCCCTCCTCGATGCCCCAGGTCTCGTCGATGGTCGGGAGCTCGAACTTGGTCCCGGCCCACCAGGCACCGGCGACCAGCAGGACTGCCAGCAAAGCGGGGATGAACTTCGCCCAGTTGCGCCGTTTGCCGGCCTTGGAAGGGCATACGCCCACGCGGAGGGCGTCGACGTGACAGGCGGCCACGCATTCGCCGCAGAGCGTGCAGTCGACGTGGTTCACGCTGCCCTCGGACTGACAGACGTCGATCCCGTAGGGGCAGGCCTTGGTGCAGCGTCCGCAGTGCGTGCAGGCGTCCTCGTCCTTGAGGATGCGCAGGGCCTCGAGCTTCGGCCTGCCGTCCAGGACTTCCAGGACATAACCGGCGAGACAGAAGGTGCCCAGCAGCCAGACCCAGCTGAATTGGAGGCCGAGCAGGCTCAGGACCCACCAAAGCAGGGCGAGACCCACGAGCCAGACCCAGAACTTGAGGGTGTTGGAGATGGCTCCGAGCGGGCATACATATTTGCACCAGAAACGGTCGATGAACAGCCCCAGCAGAATCACGATGCAGACTGTGACGATGGACATCCAGAGCGTGATCTCGCCCTTGAATCCGGTCGCGACGGCGTAGTAGGGATCCAGGTTCTTACAGAACAGTTCGCTGGAAGTGACGGTCATGTAGACGATCCAGAAAAGCAGACCGTATTTGACGACGCGCAAGATCTTATCCAGGATGGTCCCGACCGTTACGGTCTTGATCCTGAGCGCCTTGCGGAGCCGGATCAGCAGGTCCTCGACCGTACCGACGGGGCAGAGGTAGGCGCAGAAAAGCTTGCTGAAGAGGATGACGGCCGCGGCGAGCGCGATGCCCATCATGATCTGGAGCGAACTCATCGAGCAGGGAAGGGATCCCCGCTGGAAGAAAGTTGCCAGGGCCTGGAGGCCTCCGAAGGGACAGAGACGCTCGGGATCGACGGCATCCATCTTGGGGAACAGTTTGCCTGCCAGACCGGACAGGAAGAAGACCAGGGCGGCCAGCGTACCCCACTGCAGGAGGTTCTTGGGCCAGTTGGATCGACGGTTTTTCATGATCGGATAATCTGCATTTCTACAAAAATAGCCATTAATTGGTATTTTACATATTATTATAGTTTATTATTTTTGCAAATGTGGACTGGTATCCGAAAATGGTTAAGAGAGTGTTGCTATGCCTGTTGCTTCTGGTGACGGTCGCCTTGGGCGAGGCCGCTGCGCAGAAGTTTGTCCTCTCCGGAACCGTGACGGACCGGTCCACAGGGGAGCCCGTCGATTTCGCCACGGTGGTGATTGAAGGCTCCGGGCAATGGGCTGTCGCAGATACGAAAGGTTCCTTCTCCATAAAGAATGTACCGGCTTTCAAGACCCGTGTGACAGTCTCTTCCCTGGGATATGTATCCTGGTCGCGGGAGGTCGTGATCCAGAAAGACATTACCAATTTCAAGATCGCCCTGGATCCGGACAACCTGGCTTTGGAGGGCGCGACGGTGACTGCCAAGGAGGACGCCAATTCAGCGACGACTTCCCGCACGATCGACAAGACGGCCATCGAACACATCCAGATGATGAATGTGGCGGATGTCTCCAGCCTGCTTCCTGGCGGTGCGACGGCCGACCCTTCGTTGACTTCTGAGAAACAGTTCAACATCCGGGGCGGTTCCGGCGAAAAGGGCTTTTCCTCTTTCGGCACTGCGGTCGAGGTGGATGGCGTGCGCCTGTCCAACAATGCATCCTTCCTTACGGCGACCGATTTCGACAGCAAGCCTATGAAGGGCGTAGCCACCAATAACATCGCATCCACCAACGTGGAGTCGGTCGAGGTGATCACGGGTGTCCCTTCCGTAGAGTATGGAGACATGGGCTCCGGCCTGGTGAAGGTCAACTTGAAAAAGGGTAAGACGCCCTGGATGCTCACTCTTTCGACCAGTCCCAGCACCAAGCAAACCTCCGTTTCGAAGGGTTTCGGCCTGGGTACAGGCCGGAAAGGTCATTCCAACGGTGTCTTGAATACCAGCATCGAATACACGGAATCTATTTCCAAGCAGATGTCTCCCTATACGGCCTATCGCCGTGAGCAGATGTCCCTTTCGTATATGAATTCGCTTAATTCGGGCATCTTCGCTTCCACTCCGCTCCGCATCAATCTTGGGGTGACGGGAAACTTGGGGGGCATGAATACGACCGCCGACCCCGACGCCGTACAAGGGACCTGGTCCGTTGACCGGGACCGTGTCGTCCGGGGCCATTTCGACTTGAATTGGCTGCTCAGCAAGCCTTGGATCACCAACGTGGAGCTCAGCGGATCGGCCTCATACTCTGACAAGGAGAGCCGTGAACGGTCGTATAATTCTTCCGCGATCAACAAGACGGTCCTGCACGGACGGGAAAACGGTTACTTTATCGCCGTCCCGTATTCCGGAGGAGAGATCCCTCCGGTGATGTACATTCCCGGCGGCTATTGGTTCAACACGATGTGCGATGACGACCGCCCGATGACGACCAAGCTTTCTTTCAAGGCGAATCACAACCATTTCTTCGGCAAGGTTAACAATAAGGTCAAGCTGGGCGCTGATTGGAGCACTGACCGGAATTTCGGCATCGGAGCATATTCTCCCGAGATGGAGACGGCCCCGACATTCAGGGAATATCGTTATTGTGATGTTCCCACGATGCATAATGTGGGTGTCTATCTGGAAGATAACTTGATGTTCCCGGTCGGAAAGGGGCAGGTCAACCTGATTGCCGGCCTGCGGAATGACAATACCATGATCCGCAGTTCCGCCTATGGTGTCACATCCAGCCTCTCACCCCGTTTCAATGCCAAATATACCATTCTCCGGCGCCAGGGCCGGGAGCGGAAAGCGGTGCGGGAGCTGTCTGTCCGCGCCAGTTGGGGCGAAGCGGTGAAACTCCCTTCTTTCTCCGTGCTTTTCCCGATGCCGACCTACAGGGATTTGCGGATTTTCGCTTCTACCACCAACTCTTCCAATGAGTCTATCGAGGCGTATTACACCCAGCCCAGGACCATCGAATACAATCCCGACCTGCAGTGGCAACGCAACCGGATGATGGAATTCGGCGTGGAGGCTGATATCCTGGGCAACAAGATCTCCCTGGCGGCATATCGCAACCGCACGCTCCATGCTTATAAGATATCGACCCGCTATGACCGGATATCCTATGCTTATACCTTGGATAACGCCCTTGCCGGCGTCCCCATTCCTGCGGATCACCGCGCGTTCTCGATCGATGGGCAGACCGGAATCGTTACGGTGACGGACAAGTCGGGCGCTTTCCCGTCACAGGAGCTTCCTTTCATTACTTATCAGGAATTGTCCCCTAGCTATTATCCTGACAATGAGCTCAATCCGATCGACCGTTTCGGTATCGAATGGGTGGTGGATTTCGCCCGGATCAAAGCCATCCAGACCGATATCCGGCTGGACGGAACCTGGTATGCGTACAAATCCCTGGCGACCAACCAGATCGAGTTTAGCCCGACTACGCTCCGCTCTTCGAAAGACAAGCTTCCTTATCCGTACATCGGCCTCTATTACGGAGACAATGCTTACTCCAACGGATCGGAATCCCGTTCCCTGCGGATGAACCTCACGCTCACGACCCATATTCCGAGTGTCCGCATGATCCTGTCTGCCAAACTGGAGTCCAGCCTGCTGAAGTATTCCCGGACGCTGAGTGAAACGCCGGACGGAGCCGAGCTCGCTCAAGTCATCTCCGATCCTTCCGACATCCTGTCCACGGTAGGTGGCTCTATCTATGAAGGTGAGCACTATGTCGTACGCTATCCCGAGTATTACTGTTCTTACAGCGACCCCACGCCCCGCCCTTACCTGGATGACCTCAAGGCAGCCAAAGGGAGCGGGAACATGGACCTGTTCAACGACCTGTGGCAACTCTCCTATAAGTCGAGTTACCTGTATGTCTTCAAGAAGGACTACTATTCCCCGTTCTTCAGTGCCAATTTCAGCGTTACCAAGGAAATCGGAGACCTGGCTTCCATCTCGTTCTACGCCAACAATTTCTTTATCAACCGCGCCCAGATCTGGTCTACAAAGTCCCAGACCTATGTGTCGGCGGCCAGTTATATCCCGCGCTTTTACTATGGCCTGACCTTACGACTTAAATTTTAATCCAAACAATAACATCATGAAAAAGATTTGTTTGTTTCTCGCAGCAACGCTAGCCATCGTGGCCGTTTCCTGCGACCCCAAAACACCTAAGACTTTCGAAGTTCCGGTCCAGCTCGTCCTGGACGGACAGCCCTTTGCCCAGGAAGGTGTCCAGATTTCCCTGGCCTCCGGCGACGCAACCTTCGAAGATGTGACGAATGCGGCAGGATTGGTGACTTTCACGGTCCCCATCGGTGTCTATACGGCGACCACTTCTTTCAAGAAGTCTGACGCCGGTATCCTGTACAACTATAACGGCAGCGCCAACGTCCCTGTCACAGAAGCCTTCACCGGTACCGTCAACCTGGCCGTCACGGCTTCCAAGACCAGCCAGCTAATCATCAAGGAAGTGTACAACGGCGGTTGCAAGGACAACAGCGGCAGCAAGAACTACCAGTATGACAAGTACATCATCGTGTACAACAACTCCGATACGGAGGTGGATGCCAGCAAGATGTGCCTCGCCATGGCGCAGCTTACCGCCACCAAATCCACCAACAAGTACGAAATCTCCGCTTCCGGCGTCATCGAGTATGAAACGGCAGGCTGGACGCCCGCTTCTTACGGCGTCTGGTGGTTCCAGGACGGTGTCGAGGTCAAGATCGCTCCGTATTCTCAGATTGTCATCGCATTGAACGGCGCCATCGACCACACGCCGACTTATACTAATTCCGTGGATCTGAGCAAGGCAGACTTCTGCACCTATGATCCCGAATCCGGGTTCAGCATGGCAAGTTACTATCCTGCTCCTTCCAGCTCGATTCCGACCAATCATTACATGAAGACCTACGAGTTTGGTCAGGGTACCGCGTGGCCGATTCCGATCAAGACGGCGGCTCCTTTCCTGATCATGCCCGGTTCTGATATCAAGGCCTTTGTGAAAGAACCGACCAACTTCGACAACCGCTCCACCAACCTTTCCGGCAATTATGCGAAGATCCCCACCTCCTGGGTGTTGGATGCGGTCGACATCTGGGGCGATTCGGATGAGACCAAGAACTTCTCCCGTTTCCCCAGCACGGTCAATACAGGCTATGTGGCGTTCACTACGAACGGTATGGGCTATTCAACCTACCGGAATGTGGATAAGGCTGCCACCGAGGCCATTGAAGGCAACGCGGATAAGTTGGTCTACAATTATGCCGGTGCCCTCGATCCCGATAAGGACGGTGATCCTTCCGGAATCGATGCGGAGGCGTCCATCGCCAAGGGTGCGAAGATCGTCTACATGGACACCAACAACTCTACCAACGACTTCCACGTCCGGAAGAGTGCCTCTCTCAAAAAATAAGTGATGCGATTCCGTATACCTGTCATCTGCGTACTGGGTTTCTGCCTTGCGGCTTCGGCCGCAGGGCAGGGGCCGGTCCGCGATTTCCAGTGGGAAGCGGAGAAGAATCCGCTGCTGGGCTTTTCCAATGCGGCGGGGCTGTCTTCCCTGGGGAATGGCGGGTTTTCGGAAGCGTTCTCCTCGTTTACCAAGGAGAACGGCGATGTCATCTCATTGTCAGATTCGCCCGATGCATGGAGTGTGGATGTCTGCACGCAAGCTTTCAGGCGTATCAATGAGCGCATCGTTTTCAGCGGCAAACTCACCTATTCTTATTTCCGGGGCGCCCGGATGGGCGGACCGGTTTTGATGGATCCCCGGGAGAGCGCCATTAATTTCTTCGAGGAGGACAGCAGTACGGCGGGCTCCAAGAAGCGGGAAGTCTATTCCTTGGAAGGCGGCCTGTCGTATTCTTTCTCCCCACGCTGGAGTGCCGGGCTGAAAGTAGATTATAGGGCCGCGGACCAGACGAAATATAAAGATCCGCGTTTCCTGAACGTCGTAGCTGACCTGTCCGTCGCCCCGGGGTGTATGTTCAAGCCTTCCGAATCTTTCATGATCGGGGGCAACCTGCTGTTCCGCCATCGCCTGGAGCAGCTCAGCGCCGGCACATTCGGTACCATCGAACGTCAGTATGACATCCTGGTAGACCAAGGCGGGTTCCTGGGCACAAAGGAGGTGTTTGACGGGGACATGGGCTATGTTTCTGTGCAGAATACACGACCGATGTCCGACGACCGTTACGGACTCTCCCTGCAGACGGTTTTTGGCAAGAAGACCCGTCTGTATGCGCAGGTGACCGGATTGTGGCGGAACGGTTTCTATGGAAGCAGGACCTCGACTTCTGTCGTGTTCTGCGAATTCCGTGGGCCGGAAGCGAAGGCTGAAGCCGTCCTGCTGGTCCCTTCCGGCGAGAATCTGCATCGCATCTCCTTTGATGCGGGATTCCGCCCCTTGTCCAAACTGACGAATTCTTATTCGTACAAGGCGGAAGCCGGGAAGACCACGGTCATCGAATATCATGGTCAGAACGAGACCCTGTCCCGTTCCGATATGGACGCCCGGCTGGATTATTCTTTCCGCAAGGGTGTTTCGGGATATCGTCCGGACTGGATGCTCGGAGCTTCCGCCGGATTCTTCCGGAGGAGCCAGACTACGTTGATCTATCCCGATTATCGGGATTCGCATTTCCTGACATTGGATACGGGTTTGAGCGCCGAGCGTAATATCAAACGTCCCGGTGATTGCTTCACTTTGGGTGTCAAACTCTCTTACATCCAGGGCTGGGGCGATCCGAAGCAGGATGGCTCCTATTCCGAAGGCAGTTCCAAACTGAAATCCTTCGATGACTGGATGTATCGCCAGTTCGAGTATGACACGGCAGCCCGGGCCGGTGCCGGAATCACCTTTGCCTGGACCAGTCTCCGTCCCAGACGGCTGGCCCCTTACCTGAAACTCACCGACCGTTTCGTATCCCTTCTTTCCGAGCCGCAGTATCTGCAGGGCCGTTTCCGAAACGAGGCGTGCATCGTGCTCGGGTGCAATTTCTGATCGATTCTCATGAAAAGGTTTTTTCTCTTTTTGCTCGCACTGGGGCTTCTTCAGGTGTCGGGCGCCCAGCCTATTCCCGACGACCCTGACATCCGGGTCGGCCGCCTGGACAACGGGATGACTTTCTACCTCTGTCACAACGAGATGCCGGCCGGCCGCGCGGAATTCTACATCGCGCACCATGTCGGCGCCTTGCAGGAGGAAGACAACCAGAACGGGCTGGCCCATTTCCTGGAGCATATGGCCTTCAACGGCACGAAACACTATCCCGACAAGGGGATCCTGGACTTCCTGGCGAAGGAAGGAGTCCGTTTCGGCTATAATGTCAATGCCTTCACGACCAAGACGGAAACAGTGTACAACCTCTCCGAAGTGCCTCTGGTGCGGGATTCTTTCGTGGATTCGGTCCTGATGGTGCTGCACGACTGGTCTTGCGACATTTCCTGCGAGCAACAGGCGCTCGACGATGAGCGGGGCGTGATCAGCGAGGAGTGGCGCCTGAGCCAGGACAGCCGCAGCCGCATGGCGCTCCAGCAGACCAACCTGATTTATAAGGGTTCGAAGCAGACGGAGCGCACGGTCATCGGCACTCTGGAAGTAATCAATGGCTTCAAGCGGGAGGAAATCTTGGACTTCTACCACAAATGGTACCGTCCCGACCTGCAGGCCCTCGTGGTCGTGGGCGATTTCGATGTGGATGAGATGGAAGGCCGGGTCCGGCGACTGTTCTCGGATATTCCGGCCGCCGTGGATCCGGAGCCCAAGGGCAGTTATGTCCCGCCCGTCCAGCCGGAGCCCATCTTTGCCGATATGACCGATCCGGAGATCAAGTATCAGGCTTTCAAGGCTTTGTATAAGCAGCGCAGCGCATTTACGGACCGTCGGGACGAAGCCTTCTACAAGGACTATCTCTGTCGGATGATCGTCAGTTCGGTCGTCGCGGACCGTTTCCGGGAGCGCTGCAAGGATAAGCTCTCGCCTGTCCAGAACGCGACCCTTGTGACGAATGCATATAAGCCGGACATGTATGTGTCGCTGGCAACGGTCGTTCCCCGGAAAAAGGAGGGGCTGGAAGATTGCCTCCGATTCACGGAACGGGAGATCCGGCGCCTGCTTCGCCATGGTATCAGCCCCGACGAGTTGGAGATCGCCAAACTCAATGTCTCATCCCGCTTGCACCTAGATGCAGAGAAGGCTCGTTCGGAGGTGAAGAACGGGGAGATCGTCAACATGGCGCTGGGTCACTTCCTCCTGGGGGCGCCGCTCGTCCTTCCGGAGACGATGCAGGAAGTGCGCCGTTCCTCCCTGGCCTCCATCACGGCGGAGGACATCGCGGCCTATCCGGAGCTGATGTTCGGCAAGTGTGAAAAGATCTATTCAAACTGCTACAACGACACGGAGAAGGACATCCCCATCCCGACCGCAGACCGGATGCGGGATGCGCTCGCCGAGGTGGATGCCGAGGAGCCGGCGCCCCTCTATCTGTCGTATCCCCGGCTTGACCTGTCGGTCGATGCCGTACCCGGAACGGTCCGTTCCGTCTCAAAGGTCAAGGGCACGGATATGGAATGCTGGACCCTGTCCAACGGGGTGCGCGTCTATTACAAGGAATCTGCGCCCGTCCGCAGCGGCAGCCACCTGTCGATGACCCTGCTTTTTGACACGGGATTCGCCGCCTTCGAGCCGGGACGTGTCACGGCTTCGCGTTATGCCCTGAACTATGACAAGCGCAATACGGGATTCCGGGGATTCGAAAAGACCGAGATGAAGAACTGCCCCGAACTCTCCGGCGTCGCCGTGATGCTCGGAGGCAATTCCGCTTCCGGCCGGATCGACATCACGGCGCGGAAAGACCGGCTGGAGAATGCTTTCAAGGCGGCTTACCTGCAGTTGGCCGAGCCCTCTTTCGGCACGGACCGCCTGCTCCAGCAGCAGAAAGCGGCTACCCTGAAGAGTCTAGGCAAAAAGAAAAGTCCGAAGAATCTCTTCGATGAAAAATGCCGTCGGGTCAACTACGGAGACCATCCTTGGATGCATGAGATCGACAGCGCCGCCGTCGAGGCGACGGACCCGGCTTTGCTGGAAGATGTATACCGGCGCTATTATGGGGATATCCGGAGCATGAAGGTCGTACTCTGCAGTGATTCGCCCCGGGATGAGATCCTTCCGCTGGTTGAGCGTTATCTGGCTTCCCTGGAGGCCCCGTATCCGTACAAGAAGGGGAAATACCTTCCTCCGAAACCGGTCACGAAAGGGGAGGTGGAGATCTTCGATGCGTATCCTCCCGTGTCCGCCCCCTTCACGGACATCAGTTACAACTGGTACTACAAGGGCGGCCGTACGCCCAAGGAGCGGGCAGCGATCCAGATCCTGGATTATATCCTTTCCGCCCGTTACCTGGCTTTGATCCGTGAGGAAAGGGGAGGGGCGTACAGCGTCCAGTTCTGCACGGCGGTGAGTGAGGAGGCTGCGGTTCCCACCCGTTCCTATGTGGACTTCCAGACCCGCCCGGAGATGCGGTTTCAGCTGCTATCCGACGTGCGGGACGAACTGGCGCGGATGTGTGCCGACGGTCCGACGGAGGAAGAGATGGATCTTGCCGTCAAGTATCTGGTCAAACACCGGAAGGAGCAGGAAGACCGCATCGCCCGTTCAGTTTCCTTGCAGGAGGACCAAATGGTCGGATTCGTCCGCTGGGGTACGCCTTACGGATATGATTATGAGAGGATTGTCCGTTCGCTCAAAGCCTCGGACATCCGCGCCCTCGCCCGCCGGGTCGCCGGCGGTGACAAGTTCGTCAAGGTGTATAGCGAAGAGTAGCCGAAATGTTGGCTAATCTGAATAATTATACCTATATTTGCGCCGCCTACAGCGACGCAAATAGTTTTATATAAATGGCTAATCCTAAATTCAATGTGAAGTATTGCGTGCTTCTGCCGATCGTGCTGATCGCCACGATACTTCTTTGGGCCTTGCCGGTTTCTTCTTTCGGCATCGAAGGCCTGACCATCGTCCAGCAGCGGATGATCGCGATCTTCGTGTTCGCCGCCCTGATGTGGATGTTTGAAATCATCCCCAACTGGACTACTTCCCTGATCGTCATCGTCCTGATGCTCCTGACGGTTTCCAACAAGGGACTCGGCTTCTTCTGCAAGCCCGAGTACGGCACTCTGGTGGACTATAAGTCGATCATGGCTTCCTTCGCGGATCCGGTCGTCATGCTCTTCATGGGCGGTTTCGTGCTGGCCATCATCGCCTCCAAGTACGGGATGGACGCCGTCATCGCGAAGGGCCTGCTCGGCCTTTTCGGCAAGAAGCCGAAGTTCGTCCTCCTGGGTTTCCTGGTCATCATCTCCATCTTCTCGATGTTCATGAGCAATACCGCCACCGCGGCGATGATGCTCGCTTTCCTCGCTCCCGTCCTCAAGGCCCTGCCCGAGGATGAGACCGGAAAGGTGGGCCTGGCTCTGTCCATCCCCATCGCGGCGAACCTCGGCGGCATCGGAACCCCGATCGGAACTCCTCCGAACGCCATCGCCATCGGCGCCCTGGAGAATGCCGGCTACCAGATCAGTTTCGCGACCTGGATGTCCCGCATGGTCCCGTTCGTGATCGTGATGATCCTGCTGGCCTGGATCCTGCTGCGTATCTTCTTCCCCTTCAAGTCCAAGAGCATCGAGCTTAAGATCGACGCCAAGAAGCACAAGTGGGGCTGGAAGGACTATGTGGCCTGGATCACCTTCTTCCTGACCATCTTCCTCTGGGTCACCGAGTCCTGGACCAAGATCAATTCCAATGTCGTGGCGCTCATCCCGCTGGCGGTCTATACCTGCTGCGGCGTGTTCACCAAGGAAGACATCAAGGAGATCAACTGGAGCGTGCTCTGGTTGGTGGCGGGCGGCTTCGCCCTCGGCACCGGCCTGAACAAGACGGGTCTGGCTGCGACGCTGATCAACGCCATCCCGTTCAGCACGATGAACGTGGTGCTGGTGCTGATCATCGCCGGCCTCGTGTGCTACTTCCTTTCCAACTTCATCAGCAATTCCGCGACGGCGGCCCTGCTGGTCCCGATCCTCGTGGTCGTGGGCACGGCGATGGCCGATCCTTCGGCGGCCAACAACGCGCAGTTCATGTCGATGGGCGGCATGTATGCCATGATCCCGTTCATCGCGATGTGCGCCTCGATTGCGATGTTGTTCCCTATTTCCACCCCTCCGAACGCGATCGCGTCTTCCACGGGCCTGGTGCAGACTTCGCAGATGGCGAAGATCGGCATCATCGTCGGTGTCGTGGGCTTCATCCTCGGCTACTTCCTGCTGACCGCGATCTTCCCGTTCCCCACCGCCTAAAACCCAAACCCCTCATTTTATGAAGAGAATCCTTACCCTTGCCGCGTCGCTCCTGCTCCTTGCAGGCTTTACGGCGACCGCCCAGGACAACCAAACGCCGGAGTACGGCTACAAACAGACCGGTTTTGCCAGCACGCCGAAGTTCGGCGGCTACATCATCGGCGGCTACAAATACAGTGACCTGGACGGTGCCAACGGCGGCCCCGGTTTCAACTGCAGACTCATCCGTCTCTATGTGGACGGCAGCATCTTCAACGATTTCAAGTACCGCATCCAGCTCCAGATGAACGGTCAGAACCCCCATGTCAAGGACTTCTACCTCGAGTGGGCCAAGTACAAGGAGTTCTCCGTCAAGATCGGCCAGTTCAAGCGTGCCTTCACGTTCGAGAACCCGATGAACCCCTGGGACGTGGGTGTGGGCGACTACTCCTTCCTGGTCCAGAAGATGGCCGGCATGGGTGACCGTCTGGGCGAGGCCAACATGGGCGGCCGTGACCAGGGTCTCCAGATCCAGGGCGACCTCCTCCCGATGTCTGACGACAGCTACCGCCTGCTCCACTATCAGCTGGGCGTGTACAACGGCCAGGGTATCAACCTCGCCGACGCCAACCGGTCCAAGGACCTCATCGGAACGGTGCAGCTGCAGCCCATCAAGGGATTGAAGTTGGGCGTGTTCGGCTGGAAGGGCAACTGGGTCAACGGCAGCAAGGTCGAACTCAAGCGCGAGCGTATCAGCGCCGGCTTGTTCTACGATGTCGACAACTGGACGGTCCGTGCCGAGTGGGCTACCACTCTTGCGGGCGAGAAGGAGCAGACCGGCGGCGCCGATGCCCTTTACGTGACTGCCGGCATCCCGTTCACGGATTGGTTCAAGCTTTATCTGAAGTGGGATGAGTTCCGTGCCGGAGCTACCGCCGAGACCAGCCACGACATGTATTCGGCTTGCGCGAACTTCCGTCTCCACAAGAACCTGAACTTCCAGCTGGAGTATCGCAGGCACAACAACAAGCTGCTGGCGGTCCCCGGTTACAACGAACTCTGGTTCATGACCTACGTCCGCTTCTAATAACTGAAATCATACAAACAAGTCCTTCGGCCAGGAGATAGTCCTTTCGACAATCAACGTGTGGAAAGGACTTGTTTTTTACGGTGATCCGATTATGGAAAGAGATAAGTATATCGTGCCGCAGATGGAGCTACTCGAGGAGTACCTCCTCTGTCAGATCATGCAGAGCTCCGATGAAGACATCGACAGCGATGGAGAACGCAACCCGTACTATCCGGGAGAAGATTTTGATTGGTAACGGGAGGACGGAATCATGAAGAAAGTATTTTTCGCAATTGCGCTCCTCGCGACCGCATGGATGGTTTCCTGCACCAAGGAGACCGCTCAGAACGAAATGGCTGTCGAGACTGACGGCACACGCGGCACCCTCATCGTCACTGCCTCGAAGCAGGCCGAGACGCGGGCGCTTGAACTCAAGGATGGTTATGTTGACGCTTTTTGGGCGGAGGGCGATACCGTGGAAGTGTATTCCTACAAAGGAGGGAAATTTCTCGGTTACCTGACTCCTTCCGCTTTCGGTGACAACAGAACGACGCTCGAGGGCACTGTGGACATCAGCGGGCTTGAGGTCCGTGACCTCCTGTGGCTGTTTTTCCAAGGCAAGGGCGACATGTCATACTCCCGCCAGGACGGAACCCTTGAAAGTATTGCCCGCTATCACGACGCCGCCGGTACAGGTGTATTTGTCACGAGTATTGAAAACAACCGGGTCATCACAGAAGAGGCTTCGTTCGAAAATCTGCAGGCGATCGTCAAGTTCAAACTCTGTAACGAGAACGGCGTTCCGATGGATGTGCGCTTCCTCTCAATCAGCGGACAGAACCTCTTTAGCAAGAGGACGTGTATCGGATACGGCTCTTTTGACAATGAATATGGGCCCGTAACGGTCACTCCTTCCGCTCCCACGGACGAATTGTACGTCTCCCTTTGTATGGAGAATTACTCGAGCGGGTGCTCTTATTATCTTTGTGCGCTGGGGACTGACGGAGATTACTATGAATGTCTCCGGGAGGATGTGGATTTCAGAAACGGGATGTATTATGAAGGTACCGTGAGAATGAAGCGTGTACGATACACCGTTGTCGGAAGCAGCGGCGCCTTCGATGCATCGGGAGACGATCCCGTATTCGGCAAGGCTTGGGATTATCGGATGACCGCCAACGACATGGTCGCGGAGGACGCCATCTTCAAGAAGTCCTATCCCGGCATCAGCAAAGGCAGCATCATTTACCTTAGGGTGTCCAGGAACCGTTCCCGGTCAGAGGTGTTGCCCGAGAATGACAACCTCGTCGTCACCGCCTGGGAGGACGGTACACTGAATGTGGAGTTCGATCCGCGGACAGGGGACCTCTTTGCTGAAATGGATTATGACGGAAGGGATTATGAAATCGAACCGGTGTACACGGTCTGTGGCGACGATGATTCCGTGTTCGGAGCCAGTTGGCAAATTGTGACTCCGGAGAATGACATGACACTGCAGGATGAGTACAGTTACAACTATACGAAGACCTACACCGGCCTGACCCCCGGCGAACTGCGGTTCCGCATCGTGGAGGACCGGAGTTGGGACTATGTATATCCCGGCATGGATGACGATCCCTACTCTGTGCGGATTCCTTCTTTTGGCAACCTGACCATCGTATTCCATCCCTCCAACGGAGAGATAACGACTTCATTCGAGTCGACGGAAGTGCCGGATGGGGACTTCTATGTCTATGCCAACTTCAACTACTGGAGGCTGTCTGACGAGTATCTCATGACCAAACAGGACGACGGCACATACACCTATGAGGCCGAATTTGAGGCCGCATACCCGTATGCGGAGTTCAAGATCATCATGAACAAGGACTACAGCGCCAGTTGGCCGGAGAACAACTATCAAGTGGAAGTCCCGGGCCCCGGCATCCTGACCATCACCTTCCATCCTGATACGGGAGAGATCACCACGTCGTTCGTGGAGCAGACGCTGGACAACACATACACCGTAGCGGGCTCCACCAACGGCACGGCCGCCGGCGGGAGCGACATCTTCTTCGGAACTGCATGGGATCCCACCCTGGCGGCCAACGATATGCAGTACCTGGAAACCGAGGGTTATTACTACAAGGAGTACTCCGTCACCGCGCCCGGCAAGGTGTCCTTCAAGGTGTTCAAGAATCACTCGACGGATGTGTTCTGGCCGAAGGATAAAAACTATGACGTGGAGATGCTTGGCCCCGGAACGCTGCTGATTGCGTTCCTTCCCGGCTATGGGGTCGAAGCGATCATGCAGTATTCCCAGGATAACTATACCCTCACCGGGGACTTTTGCGATTGGGTAGTCAGTTCGGACTGGGTGATGAGCCTCCTTTCCGACGGCTCCTATTCAGTGAGGGTGACCATAGATACTCCCGGCGACTATTACTTCAGGGTTATGAAGAACGGCAGGCAGGGTGTCGGCGATTTGGACGCTCAATTTGACGAGGCCTGTACCGTCGATATCCTGTTCAATCCCGAAACGGAAGAGATGTCTTATAAGATCGCAGGGTCGTCCGGGACATGATGTCGTTGAGTTTAAAAGAGTTCAGCCGCCTTTTTGGCGGCTTTCTTTTTTTGGGGGTTGGCATCCCAATAAGTTGGGATTTTTAAGGTTCGGATTTGGAATTGGACTTTCGAATTTATTTTTTTGAAAGTCGAAAGTTGGTTTAATTGTTGGCAGGGCTTATCACTGCGCTAGCGGACGCGGATGCGGCGCCCGATGCGCAAGGTGGTCTTGGGGGTGATGTTGTTGAGCTTGCAAAGCTTGCTCACGGTCGTGTGATACCGGCCGGCAATGCTCCCCAGCGTATCTCCCTTTCGGATCGTATAATACTGAACCGCAGCCTGCGCGGCGGCCTTCTTGGCTTCGGCCGCCCGCTCTTCCTGCTCCGCGAGCAAGATCTCCTCCTCTTCGTCATCGGAAGTCGGGACATAAT
>CAMJHJ010000019.1 GCA_946405485.1 uncultured Bacteroidales bacterium
GAGCAGGAAAGAACCCTTCGGGGAATGCTCTCTGAACTCCGGTGCCGCTTTTCCGACCTCCGGCGTTATGCGGCTTTCAGCTTTGCCGGATCCTTGAACAGGATCATGAAGAGAATGGCGACAACAAGGGCGTAGCCGGCGAAAATGTACCAGGCGGTCGGCCAGTTGGCCGGTACGTTGAATACGTCGCAGGCCTCCACGACCTTGCCTGCAGCCAGCGTGCCGACAGTGGCACCCAGACCGTTGGTCATCAGCATGAACAGGCCCTGGGCCGAGGAACGGATATCCTCACCGGTATTCTCATTCACATACAGGGCGCCGGAAATGTTGAAGAAATCGAAGGCCATGCCATACACGATGCAGCTCAGGATGAAGAGCAGCACGCCCGGCATGCCGGGATCTCCCAGTCCGAAGAATGCGAAACGCAAAACCCAGGCGAACATCGAGATCAGCATCACTTTCTTGATGCCGAACTTCTTCATGAAGAACGGGATGAGCAGGATGCAAAGTGTCTCCGAGGCTTGGGAAATGGCGATCAGTGCATTGGAATTCTTGACGGCGAAGGCGTCGGCATAGGCGGGATTGGCCGAGAAGGATCCCAGGAAGGTGTTGGCATAACCGTTGGTGATCTGGAGCGCAGCGCCCAGGAGCATCGCGAAGATGAAGAAAATGGCGAACTGACCCTGTTTGAACAGGGAGAAGGCCTTGAGTCCGAAGGCATCGGCGAGGGAACCGCTCTTGCCTTTGTTGATGGGACATTCAGGCATCGACAGCGCATAGCCGCACAGGACCAGGGAGAGGATGCCGGAAGAGAGCAGCTGGGTGTAGCTCTCCTGCATCGCCTTGCCGTCGATCTTGAGGAAGTTGGTCAAGAGCATCGAGCAGATGAAACCGATCGTTCCGAAGACACGGATCGGCGGGAAATCCTTGACCGGATCTTTGCCCGCTTTTGACAAGGCGTTGAATGCCACGGAGTTGGAGATGGCGATCGTGGGCATGAAGAAGGCGAGGCTCAGCGAATACAGGGTAAAGAGCGGGCCGAACTGGACGTCGGCGCCGGCACTCCTTGCGTACAGACCCGCGCCGATCATGAACAGGCCGGCCAGGCCGTGGCAGAGCGACAGCACTTTCTGGGCCTGGATCCATTTGTCTGCGACGATGCCCATCAGGGTCGGCATGAAGATGGAAACGATGCCCTGCATCGCGAAGAACCACTTGATCTGCGGCCCGAGGCCGATCTCACCGAGATATCTTCCCAGTGAAGTGAGGTATGCGCCCCAGACGGCGAACTCCAGGAAGTTCATCACGATCAGGCGCAGGCTGATGTTCTTGTCTTTCATATAAAGAGCGATTTGATCATTCTTGTAGGCGGTGTTTACAAAAATAAGAGATTTCACCGTATTTTTATTAACTTTGAAAGTTATTTTTGTGATATGAAGTTCGTCAGGACCGCCACCGATCCCCGCTGTGCCGCCCGTTGCGGCGAGTTGACCACCGACCACGGGGTCATCCGCACCCCCATCTTCATGCCGGTGGGCACCGTCGGCTCGGTCAAGGGCGTTTATCACAAAGAACTGAAAGAAGATATCCGGGCTGAGATCATTCTCGGCAATACCTACCATCTCTATCTCCGTCCGGGGCTGGATATCCTGAAAGCGGCGGGAGGACTGCATCAGTTTGAAAGTTGGGACAGGCCCATCCTGACCGACAGCGGTGGATTCCAGGTCTTCTCCCTGGCCCAGATGCGGAAGATAACGCCCGAAGGGTGCAAGTTCCAGTCGCACATCGATGGATCTCGGCATATGTTCACGCCCGAAAACAACGTCGATACGCAGCGCATCATCGGTGCCGACATCATGATGGCGCTGGATGAATGCTGCCCCGGCGATGCGGATTACCGTTATGCCGAGAAGTCGCTGGTCTTGACCCAGGGCTGGCTGGAACGCTATGCGAAACGTTTCGCGGAGACGGAGCCGCTCTACGGCTACAGGCAGACATTCTTCCCGATTATCCAGGGCTGCGTCTACCCGGAACTCCGGAAACGGGCCGTGGACCATGCCCTCCCGTTCTCCGAAGTCGGTATCGCCATCGGCGGCCTGGCCGTGGGGGAGCCGACCGAGAAAATGTATGAGATGCTCGAATTGGTCTGTCCGCTGATCCCGGACGACCGCGCACGCTACCTGATGGGCGTCGGTACACCTGCCAACATCCTCGAGGGTATCGCCCGCGGCGTAGACATGTTCGACTGCGTGATGCCGACCCGGAACGGCCGCAACGGGATGCTCTTTACCTGGAACGGCGTGATGAACATGCGGAATGCCAAGTGGGAAGATGACTTCAGCGCGCTGGATCCCGACGGCACCTCCTTCGTGGACCGGACCTATTCCAAGGCGTATCTGCGCCACCTCTTCATCGCGGGCGAGATGATGGCTGCGATGATCGCGACCGAGCACAACCTGGCCTTCTATCTCGACCTGGTGCGGCAGAGCCGCGCCCATATCGAAGCGGGCGATTTCGCTGCGTGGAAAGACTCCGTCCTCCCGCGCATAACCAGCAGACTGTAGCGTATGGACCTGACTCCGAAAAAGATAGACCTGTACATCTTCAAGAAGTTCATCTCGACCTTCTTCTTCGCGATGCTCCTGATCATCGGCATCGTCATCATCTTCGACATCAGTGAGAAGATTGACGATTTCGTATCCAAGGAAGCTCCGCTCAAGGCTATCATTTTCGATTACTACGTCAATTTCATCCCGTATTTCATCAACATGTTCAGCCCGCTGTTCGTGTTCATCACGGTGATTTTCTTCACCTCCGTGATGGCCTCGAACTCGGAGATCATCGCCATCCTGTCCGGAGGAGTCAGCTATCACCGGATGATGGTGCCGTATCTGGTGGCCGCCGCCCTGATCGCGGGCCTGTCGCTGGGACTCAACCTGTATGTGATCCCGCGATCCAATGCGACACGGTTGAAATTCGAGAACCAATACGTCAAGCAGCGAGGTTTCTTCAACCGGGATGTCCACTATCAGATCGACCCGGGTACCTTCGTCTATGTGGAGTCTTTCAGCAACTGGAACAATACCGCGTATAAGTTCACCCTGGAGTCCATCAAGGACAACAAGATCGTCAGCAAGCTTACCGCCGAGACGGCGGCCTGGGACAGCACGAAAGGCTGTTGGAGCCTGCGGAAATGGTTTATACGCGACTATTCTGACGGTTTGGAAGACCGGGTGCGCACAGGCGCCAAGATGGATACCGTCATCAATCTGACGGTTTCCGATTTCTACCGGAACAAGATGACCGTGGAGACACTGCCGTACGGGGAGTTGAAGGAACTCATCGAGACGCAGAAGCTCCGTGGCGATGCCAATGTGATGTATTCCGAGATTGAGCAGCATACCCGTTTCGCCTTGCCGTTCTCCGCATTCATCCTGACGCTGATGGGCGTATCCCTGTCCGCGCGCAAGCGGCGTGGCGGCATCGGCTGGAATATCGCGGCCGGTATCGCGCTGGCGTTCTCCTACATCCTTTTCCTCAAGTTCAGCCAGATGTTCGTGACCACCGACACGCTACCGCCGGGGCTGGCGCTCTGGCTGCCTAATTTCATCTATGCCATCATTACGGCCATCCTTTATTGGAAGGCACCCAAATAGTCTGCTTATGATCGTCAAGGTCGTCAACCGTTCCGGCCGGGAATTGCCGGCGTATGCGACACCCCTTTCCGCGGGCGTGGATCTTCGGGCCTGTCTGGAGGAGCCCCTCGTACTTCCTCCGCTGGGCCGGGCACTGGTTCCGACAGGACTGTACATGCAGATCCCTGCCGGTTTTGAAGGGCAGGTGCGTCCCCGCAGCGGCCTGGCCGCCAAGCATGGCGTGACCGTGCTCAATACGCCGGGCACGATCGATGCCGACTACCGGGGCGAGATCAAGGTGATCCTGGTCAACCTTTCCGACTGCGCTTTCACCATCGAACCGGGGGAGCGTATCGCACAGATGGTCTTCGCCCGTGCCGAGCAGGCGCAGTTCGAAGAAGTGGAATCGCTGGACGAGACGCAGCGGGGAGCGGGCGGTTTCGGCAGCACGGGATTGAAATAATCAGGAAATGGATATTGAAGCTTTGTATGGACGTTATCTTGCCTGCGGTGGCGTGGTGACGACCGACAGCCGCACCTTGAAGGGCGGTGAGTTGTTTTTTGCCCTCAAGGGCGAAAATTTCGACGGGAATGCCTATGCCTTGAATGCTTTGGACGCCGGTGCGAAGTATGCCGTCGTGTCGGAAGACAGCGAGGCCGCCCGCAGCGGCCGGGAAGGCGTGATCCCTGTCCCGGATACGCTGAAGGCGCTTCAGGCCCTGGCGCGCCATCATCGCAATGCGGTCCGGCCCGGAGGCCGTCCCCTGACGGTGGTTGGACTGACCGGAACGAACGGGAAGACCACGACGAAGGAATTGATCCGCACCGTACTGTCCACCCGTTACACGCTCACAGCCACGGAGGGTAATCTCAACAACGATATCGGTGTCCCGCTTACCCTTCTGAAGATCAACGATGCCACGCAGCTCGCCGTGGTCGAGATGGGTGCCAATCACCCGGACGATATCGCGCATCTGGTGCAGGTATGCGAACCGGACCTGGGCCTGATCACCAATGTCGGCCGTGCGCACCTCTTGGGATTCGGTAGTTTCGAGGGGGTCAAGCGTGCCAAGGGACAGTTGTATGACTGGATTGCCGCCCGGGGCGGGGAAGTGTTCCTGAACACCGATGATCCCGATCTGTGCGCCATGGTTGCCGAGCGTCCCGGACTGTCGATCCTGCCTTACGGCATGACGCACTCCGGCGCTTCCGTCCTGCCTTCCAGTCCGGAAGAACCGTTCCTGCGCATACGGATGGGTCAGCGCCTGATCCGGACGCAATTGGTCGGCGCCTACAATGCGGCCAACGTGATGGCCGCCCTGGCTGTCGGTGCGCGTTTCGGCGTGCCGGTTGCGGACGCTGCCGCCGCGATCGCGGCGTATGTGCCCGCGAATAACCGTTCGCAGATGACCCGCACGGAGCGGAATACACTCATCGTTGACGCCTACAATGCGAACCCGTCCAGCATGCGTGCCGCTCTGGACAATTTCGCGGCTGTCCAGGCCCCGTTGAAGGTCGCCTTGCTGGGTGATATGCGGGAGTTGGGTGAAGAGTCGCTGCAGGAGCATCGCAACATCGTGCAGAAGACGCTTTCTGCTGATTATCAGCCTGTTTTCGTGGGCGAAGAGTTCGGAAAGGCCCTTCGGGAAATCCGGCCGGATCCGATGCCCGCCTGGTTCGAAGACTCCGTCGCACTGGCCGCCTGGCTGGAAGAACACCCCTTGTCCGGTGCCGTCGTATTGGTCAAGGGATCCCGCGGAATAAAGATGGAGAATGCGATTCCGCAATTATAGAGATTTGCAAAATGGCGTCTTTTTTCATATCTTGTCGCGTAACAAAGCGTAAAGAATATGAAAAGAAGACTCCTTGATCGTCTGAGCGACATCTCCAAGATCCACAACCGTGCGGCTTTTGTCGATGTGGAGCATCAAATCAAGAAGCACACGGGCTCTGACTCTTTCCTCCGGCTGGCGGACAAACGCTATTCCTGCCGGGGCTTTTCTCACCGGGCCGTTTCGGCTGCGAAGATCCGCAAGGTCCTCGAAGCCGGCCGTCTGGCTCCCAGTGCCAAGAATCTCCAGCCGGTCCACGTCTGGGTCGTCTGTTCCGAAGAGGCGTTGGCCAAACTCCGTATCGTCCACACCTGCTATGACGCGCCCGTCGTATTCCTGGTCGGATACAAGACTTCCGCTGCCTGGGTCCGTCCCGTCGACGGGAAAAACAGCGCAGAGATGGATGCCGCGATCGTCGGTACGCATATGATGCTGGCCGCCACGGACATGGAGCTGGACAGTGTCTGGATCGGGTCTTTCGATCCGGCTCCCTTGCACGAACTGTTCCCGGAAACGGAAGGGTATGAGATTGCGTTCCTCTTGCCCATCGGCCATGCTGCAGCCCACGTCGAGCCTTCACCGATGCACTCGGATCGGCAGGAACTGGAATCCTTTGCCACCAAGCTTTAGCGGATCGGTTCAGATATCCAGCGCATATTGCAGTCTGCATTCGCTACGTCCCGGCTTGTCTGTGACGTAGCGGATTCCGCCTATCCTCAAGTACAATCTGTGCCGTTTCCAGCGCAGTCCGGCGACCAGGCTGGCATTATAGCCGCGGCCGTAGCGGGCCGGTACGTTGAAACTGCCCGGGGTATCCCGCTCATAGACATAGATCCGGTCTTCCCAATCATCCACCTTGAAAAGACCCGCCCTCGCGTAGATGCTGAAACGTTCAGTCTTCCGCCCGGCTTCCGCGTAGGTCTGCCAGGCCGTCCCGACGCAGCGGACGGCATCCATCCGTAGCTTAATCAGCCACGGAAGTCGGTCCAAGGCTGCTTCAAGGCGGTATTCCTGTCTCAGCCGTCCCTCCCGCCACCGGAGTTGGAGGCGGGGCGTCAGACTGTACATTTCCCGGAAGCGCAAGGGCGCGGAGGCCAGGATTTTGAGTTGGGCATACGCCTTGGCCGGGAAGCGGGCATAGTCTGCCGTAAAGCGAAGCCAGGGGAGCTGGAGGCCCGCTGCGACGCCGCTCTCTCCGCAGCAGCGTGTCCCCGCCCGCACCCCTCCGGTCATGTCCGGCTGGAAAGCGAGGGGATAATACCGTGCTACCACCGATACTTTTTTCTGGTAGGCCGGAGACCAGATGAGGCCTCCGACGCCTGCCAGGGCTCCCGACTTGAGGTCGACGGCCACCTCACCGAACCAGCCCAGCTGCCCCGGCGTCCAGCGGAAATCAGCTGCGATGCGGCTCGGTGGAGTCACCGTCTTGCTTCCGGACAGCAGCGGGGCACCTGCCATCGCGGTGGCAGAGACCTCGGCGCTCCGTCCGGTCCAATGGACGTTGAGGGCTCCGACCGATGTCAGGCCTGCCCGGGGATTGCCGTCCATCCGCGCGCGCAGTCCCGGGAATGCAGCGACGGCGGACACGGTCAGACGTCGGAAATCAAGGTCGGCCGCCATTCCACGCAGCGGACCGTCCGGACTGAACGACCAGGCGGGGGACAGACCGGTCGGGTGACGGGCAAAGGAGGAAACCGTAGTCAGAGAGCTGAGGGAGAACCCGTTCCATAAGGCGAGTCCCTGGCCGAACCGGGCGTTGAAGTCTCCCACCATCAGTTTGCCGCTCCGTTTCAGGAAATACCGCGTCGCATTGAATGACCAGGTGTCGGGTGCGCCGGGGCAAGCCGCGGTTTGGGTGCGGGCTGTAGCGGAAAGCAGGAAACGACCTTCCTTTTCGACCCTCCCTTTGAGCCCATATCCGATGAGCCCGTCCCTCCATTCACCCCGCAAAAGCAAGTCTGTGTGGGTGAGGTCCCTGGGGGGCATACCCGCTTTCCCGGTCGCTTGCAGTGACAGGAAGGGAGCGAGCGCCTCCGCTGATTCCCGGGAGAAGCCGTCGACCAGGGCCAGTTCGCTGACGGACAGGATGTCTCCGCTGTGACTACGGTAATCCATCAGGGACGCCGCTTGGAAACGGGTGAAAAGGCCGCAAGACTGCAGCCGGGCGAGAGAAGCTGAATTAATGGGAACGGGGGAGGCTGCCAAGGCTTCCAGACGTTCATATTCGCTCTCGTCCAATTCCTCGAGATCTGCGGCTCCGGTCAGGGCCAGGATCCCCTTATCCTGGGCTTGGGCGCACAGGCATCCGGCCAGCGTCAGGGTGCACAGGAGCCCCTTTATAAGAGTCTTCATAGTTTATCGTTTGGCAGCCCCAATTTAAGGGTTCTTTCGGAGCATTTGTGGAAAAAGATTGTTAAATTTGTGAACTCATTGCATTTTAACTATGGAAAAAATCAGACTTTTCGACAAGACTTTCAAACTTTTCATCCCCAATGCGGAGATCGAGAAGGCGATCGACGAGGTGGCCGCCAAGATCAACAAGGACAACGAGGGCTGCACGGACATTCCCGTAATCCTCTGCGTACTGAACGGCTCTATGATGTTCACCTCCGCGCTGATGAAGCGGCTGGACTTCACCTGCGAACTGGCATCCATCAAACTGTCTTCCTATGAAGGGACGACCACTACCGGAAAGGTACAGGAACTGATGGGATTCACGAGCAATGTGAGCGGACGGCGCGTGATCGTCGTGGAAGATATCGTGGATACGGGCAACACCATCGTCACGCTTGCCGAGAAGTTGAAGGAGCATAATGCCAGGGAGGTCAAGATTTGCACCCTTCTTTTCAAGCCCGAGGCTTATTCCAAGGATCTTAAACTGGATTATGTCGGCCTTTCCATCCCCAACGCTTTCATCGTGGGTTATGGCCTTGATTACAATGAGGTCGGCCGTAATTTCGAAGATATCTATGTTCTCGACAAGGAAGAAAGTCCGCTGAAGTTCTACGTGCTCTTCGGCCCTCCCGGAGCCGGCAAGGGTACGCAGGCCGCCGCCATGGTGGACCGCTACAAGTTGCATCATGTCTCTACGGGCGACCTGCTCCGTAAGGAAATTGCCGCCGGCACGGAACTCGGCCGTCAGGCCAAGGCCCTCATCGAGGACGGACGCCTGGTTCCCGACGATGTCGTCGTCCGCATGATCGGACAGGAATTCAAGACTGTCAAGGGCGTGGATGGCTTCCTGCTGGACGGTTTCCCCCGCACGATCGGGCAGGCAGAGGTCTTGGACGACATGCTCAACAAGATCGGCGCTTCCCTGACGGCCGTAGTAAGCATCATGATTCCGGACGAAATGGTGATCGAGCGTATCAGCCACCGCGCCGCCATCGAAGGACGTGCGGATGACGCCGATGTCGAAATCATCAGGCACCGCATCGAGACCTATCACGCGCAGACCGAACCGGAGATCGCCTACTACCAGAAGAGTGGCAAATATCATGAGGTAGACGGTGTCGGCACCATCGAAGAAGTGCGGGACCGCATCTTCGCGCTCGTCGACCGCTTCTGATCCTGTCGGAAATAAGAAAGGCTCCGTGTCGCAGCAGCGTCGCGGAGCCTTTTCCGTATACGGATCAATCCTAGTGCTGCAGCAGCTGAGGCAGGAAGGTGCTGAATACCAGGACCGCGAGGCCGAGGAGCAGCACGACGATGGTCTTTTTCGAGAGGCCTTTCCATTCTTTCAGGATGATGCCCCAGACATTGCTGAACACGATGTTGAGGGACATCAGGATGCACCAGCTGAAGGTCAGCAGGACGGCGGAGCCGGCGAGGAATCCCTTACCCAGGCTCAGACCGAAGAACTGGCTGTACCAGAGCAGACCGGCAAGGGCGCAGAAAAGGAGGTTGTTCTTCCACAGACTGCCCTTCTTGTAATCACCGAAACTCTTGTTCTTGGCATTCTGGTAAAGGCAGTAGGCGGCATTGGTGATGAATCCGCCGAAAGTCACCAGCAGGGTTGCGGGAAGGGTCTGGAAGATATCCCGGGTCTCGGCCCAATGGAGCGGGGCGCCGAAACTCAGGCCGATGTTGAAGCAGGCGCTCATAAAGCCGGACAGCAGCGCCACGATGATGCCTTTGCCGAAATTGAAGTCCTTGACGGCTTTCTTCTTTTCCTCTTCCGGCAGGGAAGCGGATTTCATCGCGCCTGCGACTCCGATGATCGTGATGCCGATCAGCATGACGATGACACCGATGATGACGGCGGAGGTCAGGTCGCCGGCATGGCCGGTGAAGACGGGACCAAGGATGGCGCCGAGCGCCGAGCAGGTACCCAGGGCGATGCTCTGTCCCAGAGCGACGCCGAGATAGCGCATCGACAGGCCGAAGGTCAGTCCGCCGATACCCCACAGGGCACCGAAGAGGATGGTCAGGAGACTCTCCTTGGGATACTGGGCATAGATCTCAAAAAGGCCGTGGCCTGAAGGAACGGCCAGCAAAGCGCCCAGGAGCGGGAAAATGAGCCAGGCGAAAACACCCTGGACGAGCCAGAAACTCTCCCAATTCCATTCCTTGACCTTGTTGATCGGAACATAGCTGCTGGACTGGCAGAATGCCCCGAATGCGATGATTAAAAGTCCGATTACGATCCACATAAGCTAGTTGTTAATTGTACCAAAGATAATCAAGTCTTGCAGGAACTCCAACAATTTTCGGTATCTTTGCCGGAGCAAGCATTTCGGTTATGGCTGAAAGTAACTTCATAGACTACGTCAAGATTTACTGCGCATCCGGGCACGGAGGCGCGGGGTCGGTCCATCTGCATCGGGCGAAATACATCGCCAAGGGCGGGCCGGACGGCGGGGACGGCGGCCGGGGCGGTCATATCATCCTGCGTGCCAATCCCCAGTTCTGGACCCTGATCCACCTCAAGTACCGCAAACATGTCAAGGCGGAGAACGGAGGTCCGGGCGGCGCGGCCCTGATGCATGGGAAGAACGGCGAAGACATCTGTCTGGATGTCCCGCTGGGGACTGTGGTGAAGGACGCCGAGACCGGAGAAGTCTTGATGGAGCTGATCGAGGCCGATGAGGAGAAGATCCTCTGTCCCGGTGGCCGGGGCGGTTGGGGCAACGACCATTTCAAGACCCCGACCCAGCAGACACCCCGTTATGCCCAGCCCGGCGAGGATGGGGTGGAAGGCTGGTTCATCTTTGAACTGAAACTGCTGGCCGATGTCGGCCTGGTGGGCTTCCCCAATGCGGGCAAGTCTACGCTTCTTTCCGCGATCACGGCGGCCCGGCCGAAGATCGCATCTTATGCGTTTACGACCCTGGAACCCAACCTCGGCATCGTCAGCTATTATGACGACCGGTCTTTCGTGATGGCGGACATTCCCGGCATCATCGAGGGCGCCCATGAGGGGAAGGGGATAGGCATCCGTTTCCTGCGCCACATCGAGCGCAATTCCGTGCTGCTTTTCATGGTATCCGCGGAAGAGGACGATATCGCGGCCGGATACCGGACGCTGCTGCATGAGCTGGAGCAATTCAATCCTGAACTCCTGGTCAAGGAACGGGTCCTGGCCATCACGAAATGCGACCTGATCGACAAGGAGCTGGAGAAGGAGATGGTTCCCCATCTTCCGAAGGGGATCCCGTACGTATTCATCTCCTCTGTCAGCGGTGAAGGCTTGAAAGAATTGAAAGAAGAGTTATGGAAAGCGCTGCACAAGTGATCGGCAATGCCGTCGTCAGTGCCGACAAGGCGGCTACGCTCTGGGTCAATTCCCTGCATACCCCTTTCACCGACTCGGTCTGGATGTTCTTTTCCAACAAGTGGGTGTGGGTTGTCCTGTATGCCTTCATCCTTTGTTTCCTGTTTCTCCGTTTAGGATGGAAAAAGGCATTGTTGGCGGTGGCCGCCATCGTATTGACCATCGTCTGCTGTGACCAAGGGGCTAATCTGTTCAAGAACTGGATCTGCCGCCTTCGCCCGACCCACGATCCGTGGATGCTCTCGCACGGCTTGCATATCCCGGGTGATGCCGGTGGCCTGTACGGTTTCTTTTCGGGCCATGCCGCCAATTCTTTCGGTTTTGCGACATCGACGCTGGGGATCTTCCGCACGGACGAACGCCATTCCTATAAGGCTTACGGCTGGGCGATTTTTATCTGGGCCTTCCTGGTGAGCCTGAGCCGCATTTTCCTGGGACGCCATTTCTTCGGTGACATCCTGGTCGGAGCCGCCGTCGGTTTATTGCTGGGTTGGCTGTTTGCGCTTGTTTACCGGCGATTCTGCGATCTCGTCTGAAGATCCTTTCAGTTTACGGGTACGAAGATGGCGAAGCTGTGCATCACTTTCTGCATGCGCTCCTCCGTCAGTCCGGGATTACTGTATTCCGCCAGGTTGAAGGCACGATATTTCCAGTTGCCCCACCAACTGCTTGTGACCGGCACGATCGCGCTGGTTACATTCGCCGGTCGTGCGGATGAGGCATTCTTAGTGATCAGGCTCGTCCATCCTTCCGGACGGTATTGGAAGCCCGGTTTCAAGACGATGACCGACCCGACGGGAATGTCCTCCTTGGAGAAGACACCGGTGGTCGAGGCGAATTGATTCAGGTTGGAAGCCGTACTGCCTGCCATGCGGGAGACCAGCGTGGAGTTGGAGGTCGAATTGTAGTAGGCGTAACTGACGAGGTCCAGCGGCAGGGGCTTGTACTGCGAGATGTCGTATCCGGCCGCTTCGAACTGGGCGAGAATCTCCGTATCGGGCATGGCGTTCCCGGAGGTGAGGGCCGAAGGTGTGACGGAGAAGGGCTGGGCATAGGCCTTTTCTACCGCATCTTTGATTGCAGCAATTTGCGTCTCGGAAAGGGTCTGGGTCGAAGGACGGATCGAAATCCGGTCCAGCGGGCAGCCGCTGATCTGCTTGAGCCACATCAGCGCTGTCGCGACACGGCCGACCTGGTAGGACATATGATAGCCGTCACGGGTCAGATGGTCGCGGATGAAACTGGTCCGCAGATTCTGTATGGCAGTGCCGCAAGGAATGACGAAATCGAAATCTCCCCGGGGAAGCACCTTTGTCCGGACGGCGTCCAGGATCGCTTCGTACATCTGTGTCTGATTGTTGGCATACTTCGCAAAATCCGAGAGGTTCGAATCTTTCTGGTAGGCCCAGGTCATGTGCCACATCCTTTTCGCCTCCGGGCAATATGCCTTGACGGTATCCACGACCGTGGAAAGATAAGGCTCATAGGAATCGGGCATGCCGGAATAGCCGCTGGCCTGCTGCATGGACACGTAATCCCAGTGGCGTGACTTAATGGCGCTGAGCGCATCGCGGCCGTCGACGTGGCTCCAAGTCCCGCTGGAGTTGGTGTAATACGTGTAGGCGGCGGTCCCGTTGGTGAGGTTATGCGCGTGGGTCAGGAGAGTGCAGCCGCCGATGTAAAGATTTCCAAGATAGATGCTTTCGTAACCGGCCTGTTTCAGATATCCGTAGAGATACTCCATCGCGTCGATGGAGAAACTGTTGCCGATCGCCAGTATGCTGATGGACTTGCTGTCCGGCTCGTAGGAGGCGCCGGTCATGTCCACGGTGAAACGGGCGACCTTCCCTGCCTCGAAGGCTTTCCCTTCAGGGAAAACGATATCCTTGGTGTAGGCGCCGGCATCGGTCTTGACGCGGATGCGTACGGTCTTCCCGGATACGTCCGTCGGTTTCAAACCGAACCAGACCGGGCCTGCCGATGCCGTCTGGACGGTCAGCGCATTCCCTTCTCCGAAATCCAGGCTGACAGATTGGATGTCCGTGTTGATATTCAACAGGGAAAAGCATCCGTATGCGGTCAGATGCGTGAATGAGAAGCGTACCTCGTCGGGGAATCCGCCCCGGGTTTCGACGCTCGCACACAGGACCATGGCCGACGGGTCGACGCTCTCTGCCGTCGGGGTCTGTACCTCCGGCACGGAATAGGCCCATTCCCCGGCGTTTATGCCGGTATAGGCGGATGCCGGGCTCAGGGCATAGAAAGTATGCGCGTCACGGCCATCGTCGGTGAAACTGGCGCTGAACCGGGCCGTCCGGCCGTCTTCCGACGCCTGGACGGGCGCTTCGACGGGCGTAGCGGAATCGAGTGAAATCCGTACGCTCCGGTCTTCATCTGTCCATATGACGGGGTAAAGATCATTCTGGGGCGTTGTGAAACTGGTCCGGGTCTCCATGGGGAGGGCCTGGAAACGGACTTCCTGGAGAGGGGCCGTGGAAGTACGCTCACAAGAACCGGCCGCCATCAGGATGAGGGCAGCCAGGGATGCCAGCATGCCGGGTTTCATCACTTTGTGGGGATTTTCAGCTTCTGACCGGCCTTGATGTTGCTGGAACAATGGTTGAGGTCCATGATCTGCTTGACCGTGACACCGTAGCGCTGGCTGATCTTGAACAGGGAGTCGCCGCTGCGGACGGTGTAGACCGTGTAACTGCCGGAAGCGGCCGGCTTGCTGCCGCCTGACTTGGCCGGCGCGGCCTGGGATGCCGCCGGGGCAGGTCCGCCACCCTGATAGATGGTAAGCACCTGTCCTACCCGGATGTTGTTGCTGCGCAGGTGGTTCCAATTCATGATCTGCCGGACGCTGACGTGGTAACGACTGGCGATACGTCCCAGGTAATCGCCGCTGCGGACTTTGTAGCGGATGACATTCCCGCCGCCTCCTCCGCCTCGCTCAGGAGTGGTGCCGCTCTCCACGCCTTTCAGGATCTGGGGAGACAAGAGAGAATCTGCCAGATGTGTGTACAGGGTATCCTGGCAGTCCAGGAAGGAATTGGTATACTGGTAAGGCAGCTTGAGGATCTGGGGGCCTTCGTTGCCGGGGATGATGTCATGGATGTATTGGGCGTTCAGCTCCCGCAGCTCTTCGATGTCCACGCCCACCAGGTCGCTGATCTGACCGAAGTGGAGGTTGCGGTGGATGACGAAGGTGTCCGTATGGGCCGGCATGGGGGAGGGATTCGGCTGGATGCCGTATTCCCGGTAGTAGGTCATCGCATACATCGCTCCGACGAAAGCGGGCACATAGCCGCGCGTCTCCCGGGGGAGGTAGGGATAGATCGACCAGAAATCCCTCCGTCCGGCACGGCGGATGGCCTTGTTGACGTTGCCGGGGCCGCAGTTGTAAGAGGATATGGCCAGCGCCCAGTCTCCGAATACGTTGTAAGCGTCCTTCATGTAGCGGGCTGCGGCATCTGCCGCCTTCTCGACATCCAGACGTTCGTCTACGAACGAATTGATTTTCAGACCGTACTGCCGTCCCGTCTTGTACATGAACTGCCAGATGCCCCGGGCGCCGACGCGCGAGCGGGCGACCGGATTGAGGGCGGATTCGATGATGGACATGTACTTCAGCTCCAGCGGCATGTCGTATTTGGCGAGGATTTCCTCGAAGATGGGGAAATAGTAGTCGCTCAGGGAGAGGAGACGCTTCATCTTCGGAACGTTCTTCTCCGAGTAGAGGATCATGTAGTTCTTGACGATGGGGTTGAAGGGGAGGGTGATGAAGGAATTCATCCGCTTGAGCCTCTCCATCAGGACGGAGTCGGGGACGTTGGTCGTAAAACGGACCGAATCGGAATTGAACCGGCCGATGTCTTCCAGGTCATCGAACAGTTCGTATTCCTGCCGGCTGATCTGGTTCTGGAGGTACCACATGTTGAGCAGGCTGTCCGTCTTCTCCACGGTGTAGCTGTCTTCCGGGAGTTCGCTTTCCTCCGCTTCGATCAGTTCGACCATCTCATTCTCGATGCTGTCCCGCTGGCTGATCTCGTTCTGCAAGGCCTCGATCACCCGGTTGAGGGAGTCGATGACGGCCTTCATGTCTTGTTTCCCGTGGTTCCTTCGATTGTCTTTCTGAGAGGGGAACAACCTGCGCTGCGCGCTGTCCTGGTCGTTCTGCCGGTGGGAGGGCTCCTGCCCGGCCAACGCGAAGCAAAGCGTCAGCAGCAAGGTCAGAAGGGAGATATGTCGTATTGCTTTCATGTCGATCAGAAGGTAAAGCCGAGACTGATGCCGACCGCATTGACGGGCCGGGAGGCAAACTGGAGGTCCGGCGTGATGAGGGTGGGCCTGATGTGCATCGAGATGTCATCGTTCACTTCAAAGTCATTCATGTAGGAGAAGACATTCGCGTCGATGACCTGGATCAGGTAGAATCCGGCGATGGCCAGCACGGAATAATCCCTGTAGCGGCGGAAGATGTCGCGATAGTAGAGGGCAGTCTCCGCAGAGAACGGGCCGTCGTACTGTTCGCCACTCGTTGCGGCCAGGTAAATATTCTTGTATTTCAGGTAGTTGCGTTTGTTGAGCGCCCAATAATGGTACGCGCCGATCAGGCATCCCCAATAAATGGGCACCTTCCAGTAGTCGTGGTTGTACACCTGTCCCAGACCGGGGAAGAGCAGGGAATAAAGCG
The DNA here is from genome assembly GCA_946405485.1 of uncultured Bacteroidales bacterium. The sequence goes on from CAMJHJ010000019.1 coordinate 15,937, forward strand.
TCGCGCGTCCCGGCAGCGGATCGCGGTCGGACTTGAAGTTGACGACACCGTCCATCAGGGTGGCCCAGTAGATGAGCGCGCCTCCGGCGAAGAAATAGGTGCTCATCTGCTTCGCGTGGTCATTGACCGTGTAGGGCGTCTCGGGATCGAGCTCAAGCGCGGCGTTATAGGCAGTCAGGGAACGGGTGTACTGGCTCCTGTAATGGAATCCCATACCCACGGTCGCTCCCAGTCCTCCGTAGATAATGGGGAGTTTCCAGTACTGCTTGTTGTAAATCTGCTGTCCTCCGATCAGGACCATGGATCCTGCGAAAGAGGTCCCGATCTGGATCGTGTCCTTGTGCGCGATACCCCGGATATAGTCCTTGACGGAAAACAGGGGCTTCTGCGCCGTGTCCGCATCGCTGGTGCCATAGTTGTTCTGCGAGAACGCTTCACGCTTGAACTGGGCGGATGCGTTCCCGGAGAAAGCCAGGAAGAACACCAGGGCGGCAAGGAGGATCGGGAGGCGTTTCGTCATCAGTTCTCGGTGCTCTCCAGGGCTTTGAGGAATTCTTCCATTTCAGCGTCGGATTCGAAACGGAGGGTGATGCTGCCTTTACCGGAGGCGCTTCTCTTGAGCGAGATGTTGTCTCCGAAATAACGTCCCATATACTCCAGGACCTTGTAGTAGGTCTCGGGAAGGTCTACATTGTCGTTATAGGGGGAGGGCATGGCGGCTCTTTCCAGTTTGCGCACCTTGTCCTCGAGCTGGCGGACGGAGAGATCCTCCTTGATCACGAGGTCGCAGAGCGCTTCCTGGTCTTTCGGCTCGTCGACGCCGAGGATGACCTTGGCATGGCCAACGCTGATCAGGCCGACCTTGAGGTCGTGCTGGACTTTGGCGGGAAGCCGCAACAGACGGAGGAAATTGGTCACGGAAGCCCGTTTCTTGCCGACCCGCTGGGCCATCTGATCCTGGGTGAGGTGGCATTCGTCGATCAGGCGCTGATAGCCGAGGGCGGTTTCGATCGGGTCGAGGTCCTGGCGCTGGACGTTCTCCACAAGCGCCATCTCGAGCATGCCCTGGTCGCTGGCAGCCAGGATGAAGGCCGGAATCATATCCATCCCGGCAAGTTTGCAGGCGCGGAAGCGCCGCTCGCCGCTGATGATCTGGTAGCGTCCGTTGCCGGTCTTGCGCACGGTGATCGGCTGGATCAGGCCCAGGGTACGGATGGAATCGGCCAATTCTTCTAAGGCATCCGGGTCGAAAGTGACGCGGGGCTGGAAGGGATTGGGCTCGATCATTCCCACGGGAATGCGCAGGACATCCGCCGCGGCTGCGGGATCCGTATCGTTGCTGACGATTTCTTTGTTGACGTATCCGACCGGCTTGCGGAAATTCTCTATGTCGGCGCTTTCTCCAAGCAGTGCGCCGAGTCCTTTCCCAAGCCCTCTTTGTGTCTTAGTTGCCATTGTCTGTCTTGTTTTCGTTTCTTTCGAGGACTTCCTTCGCCAGCTTGAGGTAGTTGCTGGAGCCGTTGCTCATCACGTCGTACAGGATGATGGGCTTGCCGTGGGAAGGCGCCTCGCTGAGGCGGATATTCCGCTGGATGATCGTATCAAAGACCATGTCCTGGAAGTGCTCCCGGAGCTCGCCGACCACTTCAGCATGGATCTTGGTGCGTCCGTCGAACATCGTGACGACGAAACCTTCGATGGTCAGGCCCGGATTGATGCCGTTTTGGACGAGGCGTATGGTTTGCAGGAGCTTGCCCAGCCCCTCGAGGGCGAAGAATTCCGGCTGGACCGGGATGATCACCGAGTCGGCCGCCGTCAGGGCGTTGACGGTCATCAGTCCGAGGGTGGGGGAGCAGTCGATGATGATGTAGTCGTATTCGTCCCGTACGGGTGCGATCGCCTTCTTGAGGATGGACTCGCGCTCTTCGGTCTCCAGCATTTCAAACTCCACTCCGATGAGGTTGATGTTGGAGGGAATCATATGGAGCAGGTTGATCTCGGTCTGGATCAACGCATCGCGTACGTCGATCTTGCCGATCATCATCTCATAGATCGAGCGCTTTTCGTCCTTGTCCGGCAGGAAGTTGAGGCCGGAGGTCGTATTGGCCTGGGGATCGGCATCGATGATGAGCACTTTCTTCTCCAGGACGGCGAGCGATGCGGCGAGATTGATGGCGGTGGTGGTTTTCCCGACGCCGCCTTTCTGGTTCGCGATGGCTATGACTTTACCCATATGGACAGAATAACGTTAATCAAGCAAATTTAACAAAAATATTCGATACCTCCGTTTATTTTATTAGTTTTGTCTTTCGAACCAAGATACTTGACCTATGCCTGCACTTTTCCCCGACTGGTATTGTATTATCAATCCGCATGCCGGCTCCGGCAAGACGATGCCTCAATGGGCGATCGCCGAGAAGATCCTGACGTCCTCGTCCATCCCTTACAAAACCAGCCTGACCAACTATAAATATCATGCTGAGAAACTGGCCTACGAGGCTGCCGGGCGCGGTTATCGCAAGTTCCTGGCGGTCGGCGGGGACGGTTCCGTGCATGAGGTCTTGAATGGGATTGTCCGCTATGCGGAAGAGGCCGGCGTCGCTCCGGAGGAGTTTACGCTTTCCGTGATTCCCATCGGGTCCGGCAATGACTGGATCAAGTCTCTCGGCATCCCTCATGATACGAAGGTCGCGGTGGATCTGCTGACCCGCGGATCCTTCGCGAGGCAGGACATCGTCCGCGTGGAGACCTCGAAAGGAACCTGTTATATGGCCAACATCGGCGGCGTGGGTTTTGATTCCCATGTCTGTGACCGGGTCAACGCATTAAAAGAACAGGGCAAGCGCGGGAAACTGATCTATCTGGGTGCCCTGCTCTACACGATGTTCCATACGAAGGCTTTCCACGCCCGCATTGTCGCGGACGGCGTCTGTGTCTTTGATGGGGACGCCTATTCGGTCGCTTTCGGCAACGGCCGCTACAGCGGGGGCGGGATGCGTCAGGTGCCGATGTCCGAGATCGACGACGGCTTGCTCGACTACATGGTCGTTCCCAAGGCCGGCCTGCTGAAGATTTTGACACAGATTCCGCGCCTGTACAACGGTACCGTCAACGAGTCCGGCCTCCTGCACACCGGCCGCTGCCGTGTCATGGAGATGGAAGGGGAGAATATCGTTGAGATTGACGGCGAGGTCGTCGGCTCACTGCCCCTGCGCTTGACGATGACCGGCCGCCAGCTCTGCGTCCCGGTGGGGGATCGCTGATTCGTCATCCGGAAAAGTGATCGTCCTGCTGCCCGGGAAGGCAGCAGGACGTTCATTTTGGGCCTGTTTTGACCTTCCTGCCGCAGGTTCCGGCAGCA
>CAMJHJ010000020.1 GCA_946405485.1 uncultured Bacteroidales bacterium
GGATTTCCTCGCAGCTCCACTCGCCGAGGGGTTTGTGCTTGATGCGCTTGGCCGGGATCACGCCGTAGACGGATCCGTGGACCTGGTACTCCTTGAGCCAGCCGGCGTAGATTGGATCGTCGTGATCGAGAACCTGCACCTCGCACATGCCGCCATAGGCAGCATCCACGCCGTGGGGCGTACGCACGCCGACACCATTGTTGGCGCCCGGGCGCACGAAACTGAACTCGAAGCGGAAGACGAAGTCGCGATATTCCTTCTCTGTATAGAGGTTTCCCCCGTTGCCGTAGCCGGAGGTGACATAGATCTCGTTGTTGGTGATGCGGTAGCCTTCCTTGTTGCCGGTCCACTTGTCCAGGTTGGTCCCGTCGAAAAGCATTTCGAACCCCGCTTTCTTCTCTTCCTCGCTGAGCGTGAAGATGGGGGAGCCCGCCTTGGTCTCAGACAGCATCTTCCTGATTTCGTCCACGGCATAGCCGTCGTCCGCCGTTCCGCGGGCCTGGAAAGCCTGGATGGCTTTGTTCAGAATGTCTGCCTTAGTCGCGGCGTCCAGGTCGTCGAGGCATTTCGCGGCGATGTTCTTGGCAGCCTGGGCGGCGGAGGCGGCGACCTCCTTATCCGGGTTACCCAGATAAGAACCTGCCACGGCGAAAGCCTTGGAGGTCGGGGTGTTGCCGAGTTTGGCGAGGAAGTTCTGCAGCAAGGCGGGATCCTTCGCGGCACCCAGCGCATCCGCCAGGGCGTTGCACTTGCGGTCTACGTCTTTCTCATAGCGGTCCACGAAACTGACATAATCCTTCAGTGCGGCAAGGTTGCCGGCACGACCGGCTGCAAGCAGCGCGGGGGCAGCCTTGTAGTTGCCCGTCTTGCCGAGGGCCTTTACGGCCTCAAGGGAGCCGTTCTGCGCCGCTTCCGTCAGGTCTTTCACGGCCTCGTCCGTGCCGGACAGCGCCAGCGCAGGGAAGAAACGCTCCGGATGGCGTGCGCCTTCGATGATCTTGATGACGTTATCGTACTTCTCGGCAGGCGAGAGAGTCTTGATCGCAGCGGCGAATCCCTTGGCAAAACCGGGGACGTCGGCTTCTTTCGCCTTGTCCAGCAGGTTGGCGAGACGTCCGATATCCGTAGCTTTCGCAATGCCCGGGAGGGCCTGGATGGCGCCGGGATCACCCTCTGCGGCAAGCGCAAAGATCCGCTCGGCGGCATTGGTCATGCCCTTGGAGCCTGCGAGGGCGAGCAGGTTGCTCAGCGCGGGGCCGGAAGCATTCTCAAGTGCGGCTGCGACCTTGCCCTTCAGGTCTCCCGGGAAGGATTTGAGGGCCTTCAGGGCAGCGGGAGCGTTGTCTCCGCCGAGCTGCCCGATCAAAGCATCGGCCGCTGCGTCACCACCGATTTTACCGGCGGCCTCGATAGCGGCGGAGGCGATATCTTTCAATGAACCAAACTGTCCGAGAATCAGCGGGAGCTGCGACGCGATCTTATTGTCTCCCAACCAGTTGAGGACATCGACCTTGCCTTCCTCGCTGAGCGACTTGAACTTCTTCGCCACCTTTGCGGCGAAAGCGTCCGTGGCCGGGGCATAACGGCGCAGCGCCGTGCCGCGGACCAGGCGGCTCTTGTCGGTGATGGCTTTGAGCAGGTCTTTCTCCGGGACGGCGCCAAGCACCTTCTCCTTCTCGTAGAGCGCCTCGCATTTTTCCTGGGAGGTGGCGTTCTTGCCGAAGGCCTTCGCGTCGACGGGGGCGGTTACGACCGTATTGTCCGGCTTGCCCAGCAGCCAGAGCTGGCTCTCGAGGAACTGGCGGTTGACCGGATCGGCGCAGGCGGCGATGGCTTTCTGCAGACCCTCCTTCACGGCAGTCTTCCAGATCTGGTTGCCTGGCGTGGCCGCGAAATTGGTCAGGCCGTTGATGGCGTATTCTACGCGGTTGTTGGCGCCTTTCTCGGCGCTTTGCAGCATCGCTGCGAGTTTGACGACGCTCTCGGGGGCCGCCTTAGCCAGGTCCAGCATGTCGCTGGCCAGTGCAGCCGCGTCTTGGGCGGGCATCTGGGCGACGACGTCGCCGACAATCGTCTCAACGGTACGCTGGCGCGCATCCTGCGCCTGCAGGGTGAAGCAAAGGGCGAGCGTAGCCAGGATCAGGGTAAAAATCTTTTTCATAACGGCGTCCTCCTTTTATTTCAACAATTGTCCCCAATCTCCCCGCATCGGCTGGTCGATGAGCAGGTTGGCCGCGTCATCGTTGACGAAGAGTTGCTTTTCGGGATCGAAAATGAGATTGCGGCCCAGGCGCAGCGCGCAGACACCCATGTTGACGATGGTGGCGCTGTGGTAGCCGTTGTCTTCGTTGAGGGAGAAAGGACGGCGCGTACGTACGCACTCCAGGAAGTCGGTGTTGGTCGGTTCCGGGTCGGGAAGTTCGTTGATGATGTCCATCACGTAGGGTATGGTGCACTCGAAGCCCTGGTAGACCTTGCCGAGCGGGCCCTCGATGTACGGGACCTTGCCCTTGCTCTCATAGCCTTCGCCTTCGAGGATGATCTTGCAACCGTCGGCGTAGGTGTAAGTGATGCTGCGCCAGATGCCGATGGCGTCCGGATGCTGCTGGGGAGCGTCGATCTCGACCTTCACGGGGAATTCGTCATCCTTGCCGAGGAAATACTGCACGGGATCGATGTAGTGCTGGCCCATGTCGCCCAGACCGCCGCCGTCATAATCCCAGTATCCGCGGAAGGTGGAATGGGTGCGATGGCGGTTGTAGGGCTTGAACGGAGCCGGTCCGAGCCACATGTCGTAGTCCAGGCAGGCAGGGACGGGTTCGGGGATGAGGTTCTCCTTGCCGGTCCAGTAGAACTTCCATGCAAAACCGGTGGCGCCCGAGATGCGGACGGTCAGCGGCCAGCCCAGCAGCCCGCTCGCGACCAGCTTCTTCAGAGGCTTGACGTTCGTGCCGAGACCATAGAAAGTGTCCTTGAAACGGAACCAGGTGTTGAGCCGGAAAATGCTGCCGTTGCGCTTGACAGCCTCCCGGACCCTTTTCCCCTCACCGATGGTGCGGGTCATGGGTTTCTCGCAGAAGATGTCCTTGCCGGCATTGGCGGCTTCGCAAGACATGATGCCGTGCCAGTGGGGCGGGGTGGCGATATGCACGATGTCGATGTCCGGGTCGTGGACGAGGTCACGCCAGTCGGTGTAGGCTTTGGGAGTCTCTCCGAAGGTGTCTTTCGCCCTCTTGAGGGTCTTGCTCAGATGTTCGCTGTCCACATCGCACATGGCGACGAGGCGGCAGTTCTGGTCGCTGACGAAGTGGCTGTTGGAGTTGCCGATACCGCCGACGCCGATGACGCCGCGGGTCAACTGGTCGCTGGGAGCGATGAAGTTGTTGTCACCGCCCATCTTTCCGAAAGCCTTGCGGGGCGCGATGGTAAACAGCGCGATGCCCGCTCCGGTCGTTTTCAGAAAGGATCTTCTGCTTTGGTCCATAGGGTGTGTGGTTATGTGAAATTAAAAGATTGTCTTTTCTTTTTCGAAAAGCGCCTTGTCATCCCGGCTGAGGTCGGGGGTGAAGGAGCGGCTGCCGCGCATCGATTCGATCGCGGCTTTTTCGCTGCGGTCCAACTTACGCGGAATCCATACCAATACCTTGACATACAGGTCGCCGCGGCCATAGCTGTTGACGGTAGGAAGTCCCTTTCCGCGCAGTTTGACGACCGTGCCGGACTGGGTGCCGGGATCGAGCTTGACCCGTTCGGCGCCGCCCAGGGCGGGCACCGTGATCTCACAGCCGAGCATGGCATCGGTGACGGGGATGACTTTGGTATAGAAGAGGTTGTTGCCCTCGCGCTTCAGCTCGGGGCTCTCGATCTCCTCGATGACGACCTGAAGGTCGCCATTGACGCCGTTGTGCTGGGCGGCATGGCCTTCGCCCCGCATCGTCAGGATCATGCCGGCTTCCACACCGGCGGGAATCTTGACTTTCACGTTCTCGCGCTTGCGTACGAGGCCCGTCCCGTCGCAGCTCCGGCAGGGATTGCTCACGATCTTGCCCTCACCGTGGCACTGCGGGCAGGTCGTGTAGGACATCGCCCGCCCGAAGAGGGTGTTGGTCGTATGCTGGACCTGGCCCGAGCCCTTGCAGGTGGGGCAGGTCTTGATGTCGGATGCATTCTTGCTCCCCTTGCCGCCGCAATCGGGGCAGGGGCGCTTACGCTCCAGACTGATTTCCTTTTCGCAGCCGTTGGCGATCTCCTGGAGGGTCAGCTTTACGCGGGTGCGGATATCCTGGCCGCGGTAAACCCTCTGGGAAGAGGAACGGTTGCCGCCGAAGCCTCCGAATCCGCTGAAACCACCGAAACCTCCGCCGAAAGCGCTCCCGAACGCACCGCCGAAGAGGTTGTTCAAGATGTCCTCCAGATTGCCGAAGCCCTGGCTCCAATCCGGACCGGCCGCGCCGTCGACGCCGGAGAATCCGAACTGGTCGTAGCGTGCCTTCTTGTCGGGATCGCTCAGGACGGAATAGGCCTCGGAGGCTTCCTTGAACTTTTCCTCCGCGGTCTTCTTCTCCTGGGCGGTACCGTCCACCCACCGGTCCGGATGCCATTTCAAGGCAGCCTTGCGGTAGGCGCTTTTGATATCGTCGGCCGAGGCTCCTTTCGTGAGCCCCAATACCTCATAGTAATCTCTTTTTTCTGCCATTTCCGTCTATGCTCCTACCACTACCTTGGCATACCGGAGGACCTTGCCGTTCAGGGTGTATCCGGTCTGTACCACGTCGATCACCATCCCCTTGAGGCTTTCCTCCGGGGCGGGGAACTGCGTCACCGCCTCGTGGAAGTCCGTGTCGAAAGGTTTCCCTACGGCATCGATCACTGCGAGACCGCGTGTCTTGAGGTATGCCATGAGTTTGTCGTAAATCAGGTTCGTGCCTTCCTTGGCGGCCTCGTCGGAACTGCCTTCGAGCATCTTGATCGCACGTTCGCAGTCGTCCAGGACCGGAAGCAGGCCCTTGATCGTGTCGGCGGCCGCCGAACTGATGAGGCTGAGACGGTCCTCGGCGCTCCTGCGCCGGAAAGTCTCGAACTCGGCCATCAGACGGAGGTAGTCGTCCTTTCCTTGCTGTATCTGTGTCTGGCTGTCTTCCAGCTGCTTTTTGCTTTCATCGAGTTTTTTCTGAAGCTCTTCCAGTTTCTTGGCCTCCTTGGCCTCTTTCTTCTGCTCTTTCTTGGGAGTCTTGATCTCTTTTTCTTCTGCCATGATATCTTGTGCTTTTTCCATGGGATTCATCAAATAACCTGCCATCCGCCCATCGCTGACAATGTGGCAGATTCATTGTGTAAATATAAGGAATCGTTTCGGTTTTATCAATACAGGGACAGCTCCAGCCAGCGCATCTCCTTCGTATCGATGAGATCCTTGATTTCCGCGTAGCGCCGGGAGGCTTCTTCGCATTCCGCATAGGAGAGCGTGCCTCCGGACAGGCGTGCCTCCAGTTCCGCCTTCTCCGCGCCCAGCGCCTCCAGTTCCTTTTCGAGGGCTTCGAATTCGCGGTCTTCTTTCCAGCTGCGTTTCTTCTTCTCCGGCGCTTTCGGGGCTTGCGCGGGGGCCTTGGAGGCCTTCTGTTCCGCTTCACGCAAGCGTTTCTGCTCCGCCTCGTAGTCCTTGATGTAGCTCCGGTATTCGGTATAGCCTCCGATGAAATCCTTGACGACGCCGTCGCCGCAGAAGACGAGCAGATGGTCCACCAGCCGGTCCAGGAAATGCCGGTCATGGGAAACGATGACCAGGGTGCCCTTGAAGGCGAGCAGATACTCTTCCAAGACATTGAGCGTGACGATGTCCAGGTCGTTGGTCGGCTCGTCCAGGATGAGCAGGTTGGGCTGCTGCATCAGGATGGTGAGCAGGTAGAGCCGCCGCTTCTCGCCGCCGGACAGGGAAGAGATGCGGTTGGACAGCATGTCGTGAGGGAAAAGGAAGGTGGACAGCAGGTGCGTGTCGCTGACGGTCTCTAGCACAGTCTGCTCCTCGTCGAAGCGCATGCCTTCCTGGCGGTAATAACCGATCTTGAGGGAGACGCCGCGGTCGATCGTGCCGGTGAGTGTCCCGTCACCCGTATCCGCGCCGGTCAGCAGGTTGATGAAGGTGCTCTTGCCAACCCCGTTGCGGCCGACGATGCCGACCCGTTCGTAGCGCTGGAAATTGTAGGTGAAATGCGACAGGTAACAGTCTCCGCCGTAGTAGAAACTCACATCCTTGCAATTGATGATCTTGGTCCCGAGTCGGGACGCACCGCCCACGTCTCCCATGTCTACTTTCGAACTCCGGTACACCTGGGCGGCCCGGTCTTTCAATTCGTAAAAGGCATCCTTGCGGTATTTTGCCTTCCCGGTTCGGGCGCAGGGGGTCGCGTGCATCCATTCCAGTTCGCGGCGCAGGATGTTGCGGACCTTGTCGGTCTCCGCGTTGTAGTTGTCGATGCGTTCCTGCCTCTTTTCCAGGAAATTCTCGTAATCGCCCCGGTAGATGTAGATCGCCCCATGGTCCATCTCCATCACCGTATTGCAGACGCGGTCCAGGAAATAACGGTCATGGGTGACCATGAATAAGGTGCACCGGGACTTCTTGAACCAGCCTTCCAGGAACTCGATGGCATCCGTGTCCAGGTGGTTGGTCGGTTCGTCCATGATGAAGAAATCCGCTTCCGTGGCGAGCATCCGCGTCAGGGCGACGCGCTTGACTTCTCCGCCGGAGAGCGTGTCCATCCGCTGGCTCCCATCCCCGAGAGAGAAGGAGGTAAGCAGCTGACGGATACGGAGTTCGTAAGCAAAGAGCCCGTCTTCGTCAAGCTCCCGGGTCCATTCGGAGGAATCATCCCAGATCTGGTCGAAGATGCATTTCCCGGGATCGAAGGCATAGTCCTGCTCCAGGAAGGCGATGCGGATCTGCTTGAGGAACTTGATCCGTCCGCCGGAATCGGACTTGTCTTTCCCGGCCAGGATACGCATCAGGGTCGTCTTGCCGGTGCCGTTGGGCGCGATGAGGGCGATCTTGTCGCCCTCATTGATGTTGAATCCTATATTCTCGAAGAGGACCTTCTCTCCGTAGGATTTGGATATGTTCTCGATCTGGAGATAACTGGCCATCCTTCATCATTTGAAGAAAGCGTCCACTTCCTTGACGGCGTCGCTCTTGGCGAAGACTACGACCCGGTCGTAGGCCTCGATGACCGTATCGCCGACCGCAATGAAGGAATCGTTGCCCCGGATCACGCCGCCGATGATGGCTTCTTTCGGGAAATCCAGGTCCTTGAGGGCTCCCTTCGTGATCCTGCTGGAAGCGGAAACCGTATATTCGAGGATCTCGGCCGAGGTGCCGCTGATGTATTTGACAAGCCGGGCCTTTCCGCTGAGCGTGAACTTGAAGATGCGCCCGGCGGTGATCAGTTTCTTGTTGATGACGGTATCAACGCCCATGTCTTCCGCGAGATGGATGTACTCGATGTTCTCCACCTCCGCGATGGTCCGGCCGACGCCGAACTTGCGGGCGGCCACGCAAGAGAGGATATTGGTCTCGTCGCTGTCGGTCAGCGCTACGAACGCGTCATAATTCTTGATGCCCTCGTCCAGCAGGAAGTCGGAGTTGCGTCCGTCGCCGTTGACGATCTGCACATTGTTGCTCCCCAGTTTCTCAGCCAGTTCGAAACAGCGTTCCTTGTCGATTTCCAGGATCTTGATGTCGGAAATCTGCCGGCTCAGGGAGCGGGCGAGCATCTCGGCGATCACGCTGCCGCCGAAGATCATCACCTTGTCCACGTTGATGCGGCTGAGGCCGAAATGCTTCATCAGCACCGGGAGGCCTTCGCGCTTGGTGATGATGAAGACCAGGTCGTGGAACTGGAATTTGGTGTCGAAGCGGGGGATGACCGTATCCTCATTGCGGTTGATGGCGATGACGCGGAAGTCCACATTCTCTTCCTGCATCATGGAGGCGAATTCTCCGATCTTGATCTCCAGCATGGGGGAGTCCTCGTCGATGCGGAACAGGGCTACCTGAAGTTTGCCGTGGGCGAAGTCCATCGATTCCGCAGTGGAGGAATGGCGCAGGTTGTCAACGATCTCATCTGCGGCCACTTTTTCGGGATAGAACATCAATTCGATGCCCATCTCCTTGAACATCAGCTTGTTCTCCGGATCCAGATAGCCTTCGTCGTTGATGCGGGCGACGACCTTGTCCGCCCCGAGTTTCTTGGCGATAAGGGCGCTGACGATGTTGATATGCTGCATCGCGCGCGGATAGACTGCGATGAAAAGGTTGGCGGCCGCAACGTCTGCGCTGCGAAGCACCTCGATGGAGGTAGGACTGCCGTTGACGGCACCGACGTCGGCGATGCTGGTGACGCGCTGGAGCCGCTCGTTGTCATTGTCGATGACGGTCACGTCGTTGTACGAGTTGCGGAGCATCTTGGCCAGATGGGAGCCGACTTCTCCGGCGCCTACGATAACGATCTTCATACCAATGCTTTTCTTTTATGAATGGTTCTGTCTGCGAAGATAAGCAAAAATGCCGTCCTTTCGCAATAATGCCTGCAAGAGGATGTCTCCTTTCCAGCGTCCGGCGACCCGGGCCTTGCCTCCCCAACGGTCCTTGTAAGCATCCAGCTGCGCCGTCGTGACGGGCTTGCGCAGGGTCCGGTATCCCTCGTGCGCCTTATACACCGCCTTGGCGTATTCCCATTTGCCGGTCAGGAGGTAGACGGCGGCGGAAGCCGCGTCCAGCATCATGCGGACGCCGATCTTGCGGTTGGCCTTGCGCAACGCCTTCGCCGGAGAGACACCGTCGGAGACAAAGGTGCGGGCCAGGTTGTTCTCCAGCAGCAGCAGGTTGTTACGGAAGTTGAGCTGCAATTTCCAAGGAGAATCGGAGGGCAGCGTGCCTCCGCCGAGATGATAGACCACCGATCCGGGCACGACCTGGACCTTCCAGCCTTCCAGCTGCATCCGCCAGCAAAGGTCGATTTCTTCCATGTGGGCGAAGAAACGGTCGTCCAGTCCGCCGAAATGCTTCCATACTGAGCTGCGGACCATCAGGCAGGCCCCCGTCGCCCAAAGGACATCGGCGGGCGTATCATATTGTCCCTCATCCCGTTCGACCCTTTTCAGCACGCGGCCGCGGCAGAAGGTGTAGCCCCAGCGGTCGATCAGGCCACCGGCGGCGCCGGCGTATTCGAAAGAGCCGTGGTCATACCAGGACAGCAGCTTGGGCGCGCAGGCCCCGCAGTCGGGATGGGCATCCATCCAGCCGGTGAGCGGTCGGAGCCAGCCGGGGGTGACCTCCACGTCCGAATTGATGAGGACGAACAAGTCTGCCTCGACCTGGGCGAGGGCCCGGTTGTAACCTCCGGTAAACCCGTAGTTGGCGTCCAAAACGATGCGGCGGACGGCGGGAAACTCTTCCTCCATCATTTCCATCGAGCCGTCCGTGCTGGCACTGTCGGCGACGATGACCTCCGCGTCGGCTCCCTCGCAGCTCGCGAGCAGCCCGGGCAGGAATTTCCGGAGATAGTCCTTCGTATTCCAGTTGAGGATGACGACTGCGGTTTTCATCTTAAAAGTCTTGTCCTTCATACATTATTTCACCCCATTTGCCGGGCTTGTCGGACATGGTCAGGACCAGGCGTCCGCCTTTGACGATGTCTTCGTGGCGGAGGGTGGAGTAGGGATAATCCTTCCCGTTGAGGCGGGCGGAATGGATGTACTTGCGCTCGGGAGACAGGCCTTTCGCCTTGATGGTGAAGCGCTTGCCGCCTTCGACCGCATAAGATGAACACTTGACCTGAGGACTGTGGATCAGGTACAGGTCCGTGCCGGCGAAGGGGTAAAGCCCCGTCATGTGGAAGGCCAGCCAGGAGGACATCGCTCCGGAATCGTCGTTGCCGGGCAGTCCGTCGGCCGTGTCGTTGAAGTCGCTGTCAAGCAGGCGGGAAACGATGTCAGAGGTCAGGTCCGGACGTCCGATCCAGTGGTACAGGCAGGAGGTGAGGAAGGACGGCTCGTTACCCACATCGCAGTATCCTTTCTCGAACAACTGGTCCAGCCTGCGCTTGAAGGCCTCCTTGCCTCCGCATTCCTCAATCAGCAGGGAGATGTCGTGCGGGACGCAGAGCGTCGTCTCGAAGGCATTGGCTTCATAGTAGAAGTTGTTCCAATGCCCGCGGAAGGACTGCTCGGGGCGGAAAACGAAGGTCGTGTCGGGACGCTTGTCCCCGTCCTGGTCTACGGCGAATTCGTCCGGCCAGCTGCCGTCTTCGTTGCGGGGAAGGATGAAACCGCGCACGCCGTCCACTTCCACGTCTTTACGGAACAGATTCCGCCAGTTATGGGACTGCTCCCGGTATTTTTCAGCGAGGTCCGGGTGACCGAGTCCGTCGGCCAGGACCGAGATCGCATAGTCGCAGAAACAATGGTCCACGGTACGGCTGCCCGCGTGTGAGAACCACCAGGGGATGTATCCGATGGTATTGTACCATTTCAGACCGGCGCGGCCTTCTTTTTTCTCGCGTTCGGAAGAAACGGTCGCATCCTTGAGCATCGCTTGCAGTCCGGTTTCGTAATCAATTCCCTTCAGGCCTTTGACGAACGCATCCGTGATGACGACGTCGGCGTTGGAAGATCCCTGGGTGGAACCGTTGCAGTTGCCGCTGCGCCCGTCGGGCATGAATCCGTCGTAACGGTAAATGTTGATCAGGGAGTTGACGATGTCCGCTTCCCGCTGCGGGTCGATGAGGGTGATGAGCGGAAGGGCGCAGCGATAGGTGTCCCAAAGGCAGAAATAGTCATCGTAGTAAGTCGCATCCTTCGGCGCTTTGTCCCACTCTCCGGTGCGGTCCGACGGCATCAGCATCGTGTGATAGAGCGCCGTGTAGAACATGCGCTTCTGCTTTTCCGTGGCGAAGGGACTGATCCGGACCCGCTGCAGCAAGTCTTCCCATTTCGCGATGAGACGCTGCCGTACGCCGTCGAAGTCCCAATCCGGGAGATACTGTTCGGCGTTGGCTTTCGCTTGTTCGGGACTGAGGAAAGAGATGCCGACTTTCAAGAGCACCTCGGGGCTGCCTTCCCCGAATCCGAGGTTGACCTGGCGGTACAGTTGCCGGCTGTGCGCGATCGGCGTGTCGGAAATGATATGGAAATAAACGGTGTAGGGTCCGCCGCCGCCCCAGCCTCCGCGAGAGGTGGTGAAGCCGCTGACCTCGTGGCTGGAAACGATCGAGACGGCACCGTCCAGGTTGGACTGGCCGCCCCCGTTCCTATGCGTCAGGACGAAGCCGGCATCGACTTCCAAGCCCCGTCCTTCGCCTTCCGGGTACCGGATGCGGTAGAGCGCGGCGCGTTCGGCGGAAGTGATCTCGACCCGGATGCCGGTGCGCTCCAGGAGGGTGGAGTAGTATCCGATCCGGATGTCTTCTTCCCGGCGCAATGCCGGATGCTCCAGCATATACATCCCTTCGGAGAATGGCATGATCAGGACATTGCCATATTTGGGGGAGCCTCCGGTACCGCTGACGTGCAGCTGGCTGAATCCCTGGATGGGCATTTCGACGGGCCCCCAGCCGGGATTGCGGCCCTGGACGTCCGGGGAGGGTTTGACCATCCCGAAGGGACAGCAGGGCCCTACGACGACATGTCCGCCCCGTCCGGTCCCGATGGTCGGGTCGACGTAACGGGTCAGGTTGCGCTCCTTCGTGCAGGATGCCAGGCAGAGGACCAATACGGCGGTCAGTGAGAAAACGACACTTCTTTTCATATACGCTTATGCACTGAAATCAACTTGGGAGAAAGCGAGGGTCGGAACCAGTTTGGACTGGCAGAGGCGCGCGTCGTCGCCGCAGGCGGTCAGATGGCTCCACAGATCCAGGAAACTGCCGGTCATGACCATGTCGCGGATGGGATGGGTGATGCGTCCGTCTTTAAAGGCAAAGCCTTCGATGCCATAGGAGAAATTTCCGGTCGCGGAGTTGCTGTTGCCGCCGTTGAATCCGGTCACGAGGATGCCCTCCCCGCACATCTCCAGGATTTCCCTGCGTCCCAGGCCCTTGCGGGGCCAGGGCATCACCTTGGGCCGGATGGCATCTTCGACCGTTGGCGCCAGGCCTGTCTTACCGGCCATGTAGGTGTTGACGAAATACTGGCAGACCTTGCCTTTGTCGATGATGGGCATCGGACGGGTCGCCACTCCTTCGGAATCGAAATAGCGCGAGCCGGTCTCTCCTGGATTGCGGCAGCAGTCCCAGATCGTCAACCCTTCGGGGAAGACCTGCTTGCCGGCGGTATCCATCAGGAAGGAATTGTTCTGCTGGATGGCGTAGGCGTTGAGCGCCCGCAGGAGCGGGGAGACTACCTTGGCCGCGCACTCCGTGTCGATGACAAGTGAGGTCCGGCAGTTCCGGTGCCGCTTCGGATCCAGCATCTCGACGGCGAGGTCGAGGGCTTTCGGACAGCAGGAATTGATATCCAGGTCCTTGAGCATGGGCGTGCCGTCCCACCAGTACTTGCTGTATTTATTGCCCTTGCGGTCCATGATGGTCATCTCCACGCCGTATTCGAAGGAGGTCTCGATGTGGCGGCACCGCAGTCCCTGGGAATCTACGAGAAACGTGTCGAAGACGCTGTCCGAGTATTCGGCTTCTTCGGAGACCAGGGTCCAGCGTTCTCCGTTCCGTTTCCCGAAGAGACTCGCATCGAGCGCGAGACGCAGCCGCAGTTCGGGCGTCATGCGCCCGTAGTAATCGTCATACAGATTCAGTTCGGTTCCCGTGACGGCATCTTTCGCCGTCCTTTCCGGGTCCGGAAGGGTCCGGTAAGGGTCCGGGGCGAGCATGCGGGTGAGAGAGACTGCCTGCTCAAGGAAAGCATCCAGGCCTGCCTCTTCCAGCCGGTTGGTGGAGAAAGAACCGAAACGGCCGTCCACCACCATGCAGATACTCAGGAAACGGTCCAGGTTGTGCTTGACCTTGTCGACCTCCCCGTTGAGGGTGCCGACCAGATCCATGACGCTCTTGTATGCGGTCACGCGCACTTTCTCCGCGCCCTTCGCGAGCGCTTTCTCCATGCACTTCAGTGCCAGGTCCCGTTCTTCGCGGGTCAGGATTCCGTCAACCATGTCACTCTCCTCCCACGGTCAGTTTCTTGATAAGCACGGTCGGGATGCCGCAGGAAACCGGGACGCTCTGCTCCTTGCCGCAGGTCCAGGTCCCGTCGTCGACGGTCGGGTCATTGCCGACCGCTTCGATGTCCGCGAGCGCCTCCGGCCCGTTTCCGATGACATTGATGTCCTTGACCGGAGTCGTGAGCCGTCCGTTTTCGATCAGGAAGCCGCTCTGGACGAAAAAGGTGAAATCTCCTTCTCCGATCTTGACCTGTCCGTTGGAGAACTGGTCGACGTAGATGCCTTTCTTGACGGAAGCGATGATATCTTCCGGGCTGGCCTGTCCGCCCTCCATGTAGGTGGCTCTCATCCGGGGGATGGGATTGTAGCGGAAGGACTCCCGCCGGCCGTTGCCGGTCGGTTTCACGTCGTAGTACTTGGCGCTGATCCGGTCATGCATGTAGGATGTCAGGACGCCGTCCTCCACGAGGACCGTGCGTTGTCCGGGGACGCCTTCGTCGTCGAAGTTTAAAGAACCGCGGTTGCCGCGTATCGTCGCATCGTCGACGACCGTGATCCCGTCGGGACAGATCTTGCGGCCCATCTTGTCGGAAAAGACGGACTGTCCTTTCCGGTTGAAATCGGCCTCGAAAGCGTGCCCCATCGCTTCATGGAGCAGGATGCCGGAGGCGCCGGCTCCCATCACGACAGGCATTTTCCCGCCTTTCGGGCGCCGGGCTGCGAAGCGTTCATCGATGCCTTGCACGGCCTTGGTGACAAGTTCCTCCGCGAGCCGGTCGGAGAGCATTTCCACCCCCGTGCGGAAACTGCGGGAGACGGACTGCGTCTCGACCTGGCCTTCTTGCTGGAAAACGACGGAGACGGAGACGCTGCCGAGCGGCCGGGTCTCGTATTTCAGCTCTCCGAAGGAATTGTACATCAGCAGGTCGGTCACTTGCGAGGAGAGCATGGCGATGACCTTGATCACGCGCGCATCCCGGGCGCAGATGTCTTTGTGCAGGCGGTCGAGGAAAGGAACGAGGCGGGAAGTCTCGCAAGTCCGCCAGTCTTCCTGCATCGGGTACCGGTCGGCGGCCGGATTGGGACGGCCCTTGTATTTCGGGACGCTCGCCTCATCCGCCCTGGCGCCGACGCAGCCGGCCGACGCATTCCGGTCGGCGATGAGCGAGGCGGCCCGGGCGGCGGAAAGCATCGAGGCGCGATCCGTGCTTTCGGCATAGGCATAACCCGTCTTTTCGCCTTTTAGCACGCGGATCCCCACGCCATAGTCGATGTTGAATCCGCCGGAACTGACTTCTCCGTCCCGGAGCAGCAGGTCCGTGCAGGCGGTGTTCTCGAAGTACAGGTCCGCATAGTCCCCGCCGCTGCGCAGGCTTTCTTCCACCAGGCGCTGCAGGTCCTCTTCCGTCACGGAAAACAGGTCCAGATAAAAGCTCTTGTCGTTGATCATGGCTCCGTTTCTACCGCGGTCGGATGGGCGATGTCCCAGATGCGCTCATACGTCTCGGTATCCTTGATGGTCGTCCGCTGGTGGTCGCCTTCCGCGATGACGCGGAACGGTGTCTGGGAATTGTCTACCAGGATCCAGCGGTCACTGACCGGCATGTAGTCGTTGAAAAAATAACGCAGCCCCATGTCATACCGGCGTCGGATGACATGCTCGGGGATGCTGTGTCCCCCTGCCTCCACCCGGTCCCTGACCCGCTTGACGGCGAGTTCGGGCGAACTGATCCAGAAATAGAGCAGCGTCACCTCGTAGCCATTGTCCTTCGCCTCCTCGATGGTCCGCATCAGCGAACGTGTCGCCAGGGTGGTCTCGATGCAGAAGTCATCCCTGCGGTGCAGCAGGTAGCGGATCTTGAGCAGCATGAAACGACCGGCGGAAATCGACGCGTCGGCGGGGTTGAAAGGCGAGAAGCTCTTGGCGAACTCGTCCGAATTGACAAACTGGGAGCAGCCCAGCATCTCGGGCAGCACCGTGTAGGATGCCGTCGTCTTGCCGGAGCCGTTGCAACCGGATATGATGTACAGGTTCGGCAAGGTTCCCGCTTATTTCACGGGAATCGCCTCCAGGACGGCCTTGAGGAAATCCCAGGCCTTCTGGACCGAAGGGATGTACGCCCGCTCGTCGGGGGAGTGGGGACTCAGCAGGGTCGGACCGCAGGAGACCATGTCCCAGTGGGGATAGGCGCCGCTGAGGATGCCGCATTCGAGTCCGGCGTGGATGGCCATCACTTTGGGATCCTCGCCGTACAGGCCCTTGTAGACCTTCTTCATCGTATGGAGGATGGGAGAGGCCGCATTCGGCGCCCATCCGCTGTATCCTCCGGTGAACTTCGTGCGGATGCCGGCCAGGGCGAATACGGATGCGAGTTTCTGTGCGAGGGCGTCCTTGGCGCTGTCTACGGAACTGCGGAGCAGGTTCTTGACGAAGAATTCGCCCTTGCAGATGCGGACCATCGCCATGTTGTTGGACGTCTCCACCATGCCGGGCATGTTGTCGCTCATCCGCTCGACGCCGTCGGGGCAGGCGAGGATGGCGCGGATGAACTTCTCCGCGGTCTTCTCGCTGACATAGCGGCACTCGTCCGGGTCGCAGGTCTCGCCGGGAGGGCAGACATACGGCTCGAAGACGATCTTCAACTTGGGATCGGTCAGGGCATATTCAGCCTTGAGTTCGGCGGACGCCTTTGCGACGAAGCGCTTGGCAGCGGCGACCTTGCCCTGGGGAATATAGACCGTGGCGAAAGATTCACGCGGGATGGCATTGCGCAGGGTTCCTCCTTCGAGGTCGATCAGCTTGACGCCGAGCCGGGTCAGCAGCGGCAGGAGGATACGGGCAGCCAGTTTGTTGGCGTTGGCCCGGCACAGGATGATATCCATGCCGGAATGTCCGCCCTGGCAACCCTTGACGGCCAGGCTCCAGCACTCATGTTTCGCGGGTTCTTTCTTGCGACGGTAACGGGCCGATGCGGTGGCGTCCAGGCCGCCGGCGCAGCCGACGTAGAGTTCGCCTTCCGTTTCAGAGTCCAGGTTGATCAGGATGTCGCCATGCAGCACGCCGGGCTTGAGCCGGCTGGCGCCGGTCATGCCGGTTTCCTCATCATAAGTCACGAGCACTTCGAGGGGGCCGTGTTTGACGGAGGGGTCTTCAAGGACGGAAAGGGCCATCGCAACGCCGAGTCCGTTGTCGGCGCCGAGGGTCGTTCCCTTGGCCTTGAGCCATTCGCCGTCCACCCAGGTCTCGATCGGATCGGTCTCGAAATTGTGGACCGTGTCCGCATTCTTCTGGGGTACCATGTCCATGTGGCCCTGGAGGATGACGCCCTTGCGGTTTTCATATCCGGGCGTGGCGGGGACACGCATGATGACATTGCCGGTATCGTCCGGAAATGCTTCTACATTGTGTTTCTTGGCCCAGTCCAGGAGATAGGCCCTGATCTTTTCTTCATGCTTGGAAGGACGCGGCTGACGCGTAATGCCGTAGAAATTGTCCCAGACAATCTTCGGCTGCAGGTCGAGAATGGTCATATCGTTTGCAAGTTATTTTATAGGATAAGTCTTGTCGACGCCGAACTGGTAGATCGGCAGGCGGCTCCGGAGCAAGATGTCCGTGCCGTCGGAGAGCTGCACCGTGCAGATGGCCGGGATGCGGTATACGATCGCAGAAGCGGATTTGCCCTTGGGGGCTTCGCTTCCGGCGATCTCTTCGGGCGTGATCTCCACAAAGTAGGGTTTTCCGCTCATGTTGTCGGCCGGGAGCAATCCTTCCTCGTCGGACAGGCGGAAAACGACCTGTACCTTCATCCGTTCGTTGTTGAGCGGCACCAGGTCGAAGTGTTTCTTCTGGGTCTGGAACTCGCTGTAGCCGGTAAAGAGGGTCATGTATTCTTTCTCCATCCGGGCGATCTCAGCCAGTGCGGCGGCCATCGCTTCTCCGCTATAGTTCGCATCCGTGTCGCCCGTGACGATCTGCACACGGGTCTTGCGGAGGCGGAAAATCATGTCGGCCGCTTCCTGCGCTTTCTTCTCCAGGGATTTCTCGATCACCATGTTCTGCTGGACAGCCACCTTGTTGTAGGCGGATTCCTGCTTGACACCCTGATAGAGTGTCGTGGCTTCGGCGGTCAGGTTGGATCCCACGCCCTTGTCCGAGAAGTCACCGCTGGTGCGGACGGGGAAACGCCAGACCGCGCCTTCTCCGTAACTGCCATCCTTGACTGCGACGAGTCCCTGCGAAGTCATCTGCAGGAAAGCAAGCGCGGAACCGTTCTTGGAAGAAAGGGTCGCGAGATAACGGTTGCCCTGGTCCGCTTCGATGCTGGGCGTGATCCGCACGGAGGACAGCTGGTAGGTCTTCTCATCCTGCTGCCGGGCGTCGATTCCCAGGTATTTCTGGGCGAATTTGGCATAAGGGCCCGCGTAGAATTTCTCCTGAACGGCCTCCACGTCGAAGGAAAGGCTCGTCAGCGGCAGGGCATAGGAGACCGTTCCGTCGGGATCGAAATCAGGGCGGGCTGTCTGCCCGAGAGCGGTCGTTGCGGTCAGGGACAGCGCGAGCGCCGTCAGAAGCAAGGTCTTTTTCATAACTATTTCCATCTTTTGTGCGTCCAGAGGTAATTCCAAGGCACGGCCTCGATGTCCCGCTGGAGCAGTTGATAATACTTTCTCATGATATCGCCGGGATCGGCTCCGGAAGCGTCGGCGCAGACCGGCTCGAAGGTGATGGTCCACCGGCCTTCTTTCTCAGCCGGCAGGAAACTCATGTAGGCGACGGCCAGTCCGGCCTTGGCGGCCAGTTTCGCAGCCCCGTCCATCGAAGTCGTGGGCTGATGCATGAATTCTCCGACATCGATGGCGGCCGTCCCCTGATAGGGGTGCTGGTCCGTGATGAAGGCGTAGATTTTTTTCTGCCCGCGCCGGCTCAGGATGTGGCGCAGCGCGTCCCTGGACTCCACGAGACCTTCATAGGCCGGCTTGTCCACGATGGGGGAGATGCGGTTCCTCCGCATCACGGCATCCCATGCCTCGCTGGTCAGGCGTTTGTAAATCACATGGACGTCATTTTCCCCAAAGGGGAGGGAGAGGTCCGGGGAATAAAACATGAAGCCGCCGATAAGCTCCCAGTTGCCGGTATGGGCGGTCAGCAGGATGATGCTCTCCGACCGTTCATAGAGGCTTACCAGCGTTTCGGGATTGGTGAAGCGGACGATATCTTCCTTCTGCAGCCTTTTCCCTCCTTCGGCGCCGTCGCATCCGCAGAACCATACGCTTTCCGCGAAAACAGTCCCCAGATGGCGGTAGAAATCCTTCCGGATCCGGGCCAGTTCATCGTACTTCTTGTCGGGGAAACTCCGGGCGAGATTGGCCGTCACCACGTCTCGCCGGTACCGCAGCACGCTGCCGGCCAGCCAGCCCAGCGCTTTGCCGCAGGCGAGATGGAAACCCAGCGGCAGCGCTCCCAGCGCCCGCATCAGTCCCCGGATCAGCCAGTATCCCGCTTTAGCCATCGTCAGAAATAATAGGTGCAACCACAAATATAGTCAAATTCGCCATTTTTTACTATTTTTGTCTGGCTTGACTATTATTAAAACCAACGACAATATGTTCAAAGGACAACCCAAAGGCCTGTATGCCCTGGCGCTCGCCAACACCGGCGAACGCTTCGGCTACTACACCATGCTGGCCATCTTCCTCCTGTTCCTGCAGGCGAAGTTCGGATTCTCCGCCGCAGCGGCGGGACAGTTTTACGCCATATTCCTGGCGGCGGTCTATTTCATGCCCGTCCTCGGCGGCTGGCTTGCCGACAAGATCGGTTTCGGCAAGTGCGTCGTCACCGGCGTGTGCGTGATGTTCATCGGCTACCTGTGCCTTGCGATCCCGACCAACGCCTTCGCCAGCCGCGGACTTGCGCTGGCCCTGATGTTCGGCGCCC
>CAMJHJ010000021.1 GCA_946405485.1 uncultured Bacteroidales bacterium
AGAAATACGAAGGCCACCTTGGCGTGGGCATCTGTTCATGCCGCTACGGCCGCAAAAAGTTGGACGAAGGCTGTGCCGACGACTATCGCGACTGGTGCATCGGCGTCGGCGACATGGCCGACTACCTCGCCGAGACGGGCCGTGGCCATTATATCACCTACGATGAAGCGATGGCTATCCTCAAGAAAGCCGAAGACCATGGCTTTGTCCACCAGGTGACCAACATTGACGGAGAAGGCAAGATTTTCGCCATCTGCAACTGCAATGTCAAGATATGCAACGCGCTCCGGACTTCCCAGCTCTTCAATACGCCCAACATGAGCCGCAGCGCCTATGTGGCGCGTGTGGAAAAAGAAAAGTGCGTGGCCTGCGGACGTTGTGTGGAATATTGCCCCGCCGGCGCCGTGAAACTCGGTCAGAAACTCTGCACGAAACACGGTGAGCAGACCTATCCCAAGCAGGAACTTCCCGATGCCACCAAATGGGGTCCCCACAAGTGGAATGAGGACTACCGGGACCGGAACCGCATCAACTGCTATCCGACCGGTACCGCCCCTTGCAAGACCGCATGCCCCGCTCATATCGCTGTCCAGGGTTATCTTAAAAAGGCTGCCGAGGGCAAATACACCGAAGCCTTGGAGCTCATCAAACGGGAGAATCCTTTCCCCGCCGTCTGCGGCCGCGTATGTAACCGACGTTGCGAAGATGCCTGCACCCGGGGAACCATCGACCAGCCGATCGCCATTGATGCGGTCAAGAAGTTTATCGCCGAGCAGGACCTCAAAGCTGAGACCCGTTTCGTCCCCGAGGTCAATATCTGCTCCAACGTGCAGGACCGCTGGGAGGAAAAAATCGCCGTCATCGGCGGCGGCCCGGCCGGCTTGAGCTGCGCCTACTATCTGGCGACGATGGGCTACAAGCCGACGGTGTTCGAACGCAACGAAGAACCCGGCGGCATGCTCCGCTATGGTATTCCTTCCTATAAACTGGGCAAGGATGTCCTGAAGGCCGAAATCGATATTATGCGCGAGATTGGAGTGGACATCCGTACCGGCGTCGAAGTCGGTAAGGATGTTACCATCGACAGTCTCCGGAAAGAAGGCTACAAGGGCTTCTATGTGGCCATCGGCTGTCAGGGCGGCCGTCTCCCCGGAATCCCGGGCGAGACCCTGAAGGGCACGACGACGGCCATCGACTTCCTCCACGACGCCAATTGCGGCAAATTGCCTGTTTCCGGCAAGGTCGTAGTCGTTGGTGGCGGAAACGTGGCCATCGATGCAGCCCGTGTCGCGCTGCGCAGCGGTGCCTCGCAGGTCACGATGCTCTCCCTCGAGACCGAGGACATCATGCCCGCATCCCCTGAGGAGCGGCGTGAAGCCCGCGAGGACGGAGTCGTCATCAACCCCGGCTGGGGCCCGAAGGAAGTCCTCGGCACAGAGAAGGTCGAGGGGATTGTCTTCAAGAAATGTACTTCCGTCTTCAACGCCGAGCACAAATTCGCTCCGGAATATGATGAGAACGAACTGATTACGCTCGATGCGGACCTGGTCATCTTCGCCATTGGCCAGACCGTCGTACTGAAGGACCTGCTGAAGGATACGAAGGTTGAGTTCTTCCGCGGCGTCTATCCGGTCGCTGACAAGCTGACCTATCAGACTGCGGAACCTGACATCTTCGTCGGCGGCGATGTCTTCACCGGCCCCAAATTCGCCATCGATGCGATTGCGGCGGGCAAGGAAGCCGCCGAATCGCTGCACCGTTTCGTCCAGCATGGACATATGACGATCGGGCGCAACCGGCGCGACTTCATCGAGTTGGACAAGCAGGACATCACGGTTGAGCAATACGACAACTCCTCTCGCCATGAAGCGGGCGATGTCCCCGTCAGCGACCGTTTCAGCGAATACCATGGCACCCTCACGGAAGAGCAGGTCCGCAAGGAGACGGCTCGCTGCCTGTCTTGCGGCGCATCTGTCGTAGACGAGAACCGCTGCATCGGTTGCGGTATCTGTACGACGAAGTGTGGCTTCGACGCGATCCATCTGCACCGTGAGAATCCCGAGGCCAGCATTATGCGTACCTCAGAGAACAAGTTCGACGGCATCCTGCCGTATATGGTCAAGCGTACAGGTAAGATCCTGTTCGGCGGGAAGAAATAGGACTATGCACGAACTGGGTATCGTCTTCTATATCATCCGTGACGTCAAACAGGCGGCTGCGGAACATGGTGTGGACAAAGTGTCGGCCGTCACCATGAATATCGGGGAAGTTTCCACGATCATCCCCGATTACCTGACCGACTGCTGGCGCTGGGCCGCCGATAAGGAGACGCTTCTCAAGGGCTGCGAACTAAAAGTCAACCTCATCCCCGCCGTGACCCACTGCGACCATTGCGGAGCTGATTATGAAACCGTCCGCCACGGGAAGATTTGTCCCCATTGCGGCAACGGAGAGACCTGGCTCCTGCGGGGCAACGAGGTGGAGATCGCGGCTATCGAAGTCCCGGAAAAGCCTGATGATTAATCTTAATAGCAAAAACATATGTGTTGTTTCCTTGTACCCCTGACGCAGGCGATCGTAACCACGGTCTGCCGCAAGTCCATCGAAGCTCCGCACACGGCACTTGGCCGCCATCTCCAGGATCTTGAGAAGATGCTCTGGGGCGGCACCCTGATGCTCATCGTGGATCATGTGATCAACGGCGAGCTGACCTGGCGTTTCCCCTTCTTCACCGCATTGGACAGCGTGGGCGGCGGAAGTGTGATGCTCCGCGAAATGCTCACCGTCGGCGTGCCGATGTCGCTGATCCTCACGGCGGTCTGGGCCCTTTGGGCCGTATTTCGCGAGCGCAGGCAAGTGAGATGTTCCGTCAAATAATTCCATTCAATAACTTAAACCATTTCCTATGTTTTTCCAAGTTTATGGAGAGCACGCCCTTGCTCAATGGGGCATGCTGATCGTGGTCCTGCTGGGCCTGATCCTTTTTAACGAATTCGCCCGCCGCACAAAGGCAGGCGGTATCATCACCTTCCTGGTCATCCCGCTGGCCCTTACCATCTACTTCCTGGCTATATGGCTGGGCGTCCGTTCCGGCGCGAAGTGGGCCTTGGAGAATCAGACCCACGTCTATATGCAGGGCTGGTTCCATTATGCCAAACTGTATGCCGCCACGGCAGGGTGTATCGGTTTCATGATGATCAAGTACAAATGGGGCATCGGCGCCAAGCACTGGTTCAAACCCTTCCCGTTCGTGATCGTCGCCATCAACATCCTTATCGCCTGCGTCTCCGACTTTGAGAGCGCCGTGATGGGCTGGAACAAGTGGTGGCTCACCTCCGAGGGCGTCTGGCAGTATGGCGGCTGGCACAACGTGATGAACGGCGTGGCCGGTCTGCTCAACATCTTCTGTATGACCGCCTGGTGGAGCGTCTATCCTTCCAAGGACAAGAAGGACATGGTCTGGGCCGACATGACCTGGGTCTACATCGTGGTCTATGACATCTGGAACTTCGCCTACACCTACAACTGCCTGCCCACGCACTCCTGGTACTGCGGTATCGCCCTGCTGGCTGCCCCGACCATCGCGGCCCTGCTGTGGAACCGCGGCGGCTGGATCCAGAACCGCGCCAACACCCTCGCGATCTGGTGCATGTTCGCCCAGGTGTTCCCGCTCTTCCAGGAGACCTTCAAGAACGGCCAGCAGTGGTTCCCTTGGGCCACGCTGCCCGTCCTCTACCCGCAGGGTGTCGCTACCATCGAGCAGCTCTATGCCGCCGCCGGTGGTGAGGCCGCCGTGGTTGGAACCACCGTGGATCCTGCCGTTGTCGCGGCCAATCCCACGATGATGACCGTGATCAGCGCCCTGGCCCTCATCACCAACTGCATCGCGCTCGGTTATATCATTTACGTTTCCAAGAAGCGCCACATCAATCCTTACAAGGAAGACGTCTTCATCGACCAGAAGTACTACAAGGACGCGATGGCTCGCGCTGTCGTGGACTAGTTCTTTTCCTTATGATGAAAAGCGGCCTCCGGATGGTTCCGGGGGCCGTTTTTCTCATTCTGTTTGGAAGGTGATTACTCCGGGAAAAGCTCCCGGGCGCAGGCGGGCAGCAGGGCCCGGATCCGGGCGCGGTTGCCCGCATCGATATTATCGTCAGCAAAGGGGACGGGGCGCGTGCCGGGATCTGCAATGCCGGCCGGACGGCCGTATTTGTATTCGAAGGTCAGGGCGCCTTCCGCCGTCCTGACGGCCGGATCCAGGGAGGCGGCGGGGACTGAGATATAGCCGCGGACGCTGCGGGGGACAGTTCCGTCCGGTTTCAGCAGGCCGTCTTCCTGTAAGGCGCGGTAACATTCGATGGCCACATAGCGTGCGGGATCGATGAAGGCCAGGTCCGGGGGGAGCAGGTCACGGAAGGGATAGGAGCCATCCTGCTGGTACTCACGCAGTTCTGCCACAGTCCGCTGAAGGGTTTCCAGCAGGAAGGGATAATGCGTACAACCGAGGATGACTGCCTTCATCGGCGCCTGGGAGCCCGAGGCGCGGTGCCGCTCGACCAGCGAGACCAGGTTGAAGCGGGCATAATTGGCCGCCGAATTGAGCTGGAGGTCCAGCTTGAGGGGGCCGACACTGCGGTAAAGCAGGCCTTCCGGCTCGAAATTGTACGCATCCAACAGTTCCTCCTTGATGTCGGGATCCGCAGTGCCGAGGCGCGGGCCGCGGTAGGAGGCGCGAGGCTCCGTCAAGGCTGGATTGACATAGTCCGGCTCGCTGTCCACCGCTTCGGCGAAGCCATAGCCGGCCTGGTTGACGACCGTCACCGGAATCTGGATGCCGCGGGCTTCTATCTCGGCGCGCAGCGTCCGCTCGTAGGCTCCGGAACTGATCGTTCCCGGGGTGGCCAGCACGCCGACGGCGAAGGGCTCCGTCTCCCCTTCCAGCGCGTCCAGGGCGGCTTTCACGCCGGCGTTGATGACTCCGATGACTTTCGTGCCCCGGCCCTGGTCCTCAAGCATCTGCTTCACGTCCGAGAGTCCGTAGGCGGTCGCCGTATTGCAGGCGATGACGAGGATCTTGCAAGGAGCCTTCCCGCCGGTCGGCTCTTGCTCCCCGGCATCCTTGTAATAGCGGTCACCCAGGAGGAAACGCGCGTCGTCTTTGACCAGCCTGCGCAACAGCGCCGCATTGCCCTGGGCGTCATAGACCCCGTAAGGCATGTTCGCCTGGTCGGCAAGGTACTGGAAATCCTCGGAGGCGAAATCCGGGAGGCCGTCCGGCTCCGGGGCGCCCGTCCGGTTGTCGAAAGCATCCAGTGTCAGGATCTTCTCCAGCACCGTCAGTCCCCCCGTCCCGGAATCAAACACCCCGACGGGCAGGGCCTTCTTTCCGCCCGAGCAGGCCGCCAGCAGCAGGATCGCCGCCAGGGCAACATACCGTAATCGTTTCATTCTTTGCACTTCGCTTTATTCATTGTCACAAACATACAAACTCTTCCACATTTCACCAAGACGAATCCCCCGTCCCGGGAACCCCGGATTGGGGCGTTTTCCACAATCAACTTATTATCAATTGATTACGCATTGGCCTATCTCCGCCAGGGAGACAGGCCAATAAGCAACATACTGAAACACAGCGTTTTAAAGAAAACGCCCTACTGCACAGATCATAGCGTTATATTCGCGATGAAGCAAACCATCCCGACGTGATCAGCCCCGACGTGATAACCCTGTTGGATGGTCGGGAACTCCATTATCCACCAACCACTTGCCACAGAATGAAAATCTGCCATCAAATGTCCATTCTGTGATAAAAGCAGTCCGGGGAAATACGATAATCAGAGTGGACCGGACAGCGTTTATATGAGTTCTTTTTCCTTGGCCCTGCAGACCAGGTCCGCCATGTTGGAAGCGCCGAACTTGGCAAGCAGGCGCTTGCGGTACCATTTGATGGTAGGCAGGCTGAGGAAAAGTCGCTCCGCGATCTGCGGGCTGGTCAGGCCGGAGGCGATCAGACCGAGGATCTCCCGCTCGCGTTCCGACAGGAAAAGATCCTCCGGCGCAGAGGGGTTGACGGAAGATTCCGGAGTCTGGGGAGAGGGAGACGCATCCATTTGCTCCAGCACCTCGTCGATCACGGCGTCCGCGCCTTGCTTCTCCCGGCGCAGCACCCGGAAACGACGCAGCACGAACTGCAGCACACCGAGCAGCGCCAGCAGACAGATCGCGACCCAAGCCAGAGCAGTACGCGTCTTCTTCTGCTCCGTCAGGACACGGCTCATCACGTCCAGCGTCTCCAGCCGCGCCCTGAACTCCTGATCTTCATGCAGGGAGTAATAACGGTCGGCCTCCTGCAGGCAGCGCAAGGCCTTGCGTGTCTTTCCCTGCTGAAGGTACAAGGCGCCCAGGCCCTTGAGCGGACTGGAAATCTGCAGCGAATCGCCGGACGCGCGGGCATAGTCCAGCGACTTCCGGTAGCATGCTTCCGCTTGGGACAAGTCCCCTTCCTCCAGCCAGGTCTCGCCCATGTTGTACCAGAGAATCGCACTGCTCTCTTTCCAACCATGTTTTTCGAAGATCTCCCCCGCCTTGGCATAGTAATCCATCGCCTGCGGGATCGAATCCATCAGGTTGTATAAGTTGCCGATCGCCCCATACAGGCCCGATCGGGCGTCATCGATCGTTTCCTCGTCGAAACCTTCCCCGCGGGAACTCCGGCCCTCCCCGGCCGCCATCCGTTCCACGGCTTCCAGGGCGGCGCCGTAATGCACCTTGGCACTGTCCCAGACCTCCTGTGCCCAATAAATCTGGCCCAGAACCTTTTCAGCACTGACCACGGCCCGCAGATAGTCCCGACTTCGGGCGTTCCGGAGCAACTCCCGGGCGTAATGTTCGCACCGGGGTCCATTGATCTGGAGGTAACCCATCATCAGCCCCTCCTGCGCATCAAGCAGGGTACCGAACTCCTTGTCCGTGGCACCGGCCATGCGCTCCGGGGTCCAGGCGGCAACCACCCGCTCCAGCGAGTCTACGTTCCTGCCCCGATGGTCGGAGTAAGCGCGGGACGGGAGCATGGCTGCCGAGCCCGATAACAAGATCAATAGGAAACGTCTCATATCCCAAAAATAGCTAAAAAGGATGCAACATCTGCCGGAAGTACCGTTATTTTTCGGAAAATCCATCCTTTAGGATAGTGGCCCAGACCGTGCAGGAAGCGTTTTTCTTTCTATTTTTGTTTCCGATCAGATCATAGATAACACATAAATCATAACCCCATGAAAAGAATCTTAGCCATTGCGCTCGCACTCTGGGTTGCGGGCTTTACAGCAGACGCACAGAACATCCTCGGACGGCTCGGCGAGCGTGCCAAGCAAGCCGTGGAGAATAACCTTGGAAACAAGGTGGAAAAGGGTGTCAACGACATCCTGGACGGCAAGAAGAAAAATAAGGAGAAAGGGAAGGAACAGGCCGAAGTCGAAGAAGCGGTCGAAGAAGCCGGCGCAGCGACTGATGAAAAAGTGGATTTCGAACAGATCCAGGCCAAAAGCGACTTCGTCCGCGGTGCCAATGTATTCTTCTCCGATGACCTGAAAGGCGAGAAATTGGGTGAGTTTCCTTCCAAATGGGACTTGCTCAACGGCAGTGAATGCGAAGTGGTCAATATCAAGGGGATGAATGCCATCAAGATTGAGGGGACACAGATCAAGCCTTTGATGGAAGAGATAAAATACCTGCCGGAAGAATTCACCATCGAGTTTGACGTGCTTTCTCAGCCTGCGCAAGAAGGCTCAGGATGGGATGCGACATTAGATATCTTCTTCTTTGGTGAGAATTATGACGGCAGGGGTGAAGACAGGGTCTTTGACATCAGGACGAGTGTCGAAACCGCCAACGCGAACAATTATCAGAAGGGAGAATACGATGCCATCGCCTGGGGCTGGGGCTCTTGGAATCCCAATGGTAATAAAATTGACGGAGAAGCAAGTAGAGAGGCCATCCGGAAGGTGTTTAAGAAAAATGACTGGAATCACATTGCATTCTCCTTCAACAAGCGGGCTTTCAAGATGTATCTCAATTATTCCCGCGTTGTGAACATCCCCAGTCAGAAGCAGCCCCGCGCATGGAGTATGGAGGGTAGTTCAGACAGCGATAAGGGTGTTTATATCACAAACATAGTGATGGCGAAGGGAGCTGTAGAGCTCTACGAACGCAACGCAACCGATTATTCATCCGCCGTGGAGAAAGCCATCGCCGAAACCGGCAAGTTCGTAACGAACAATATCCTCTTCGAGACAGGAAAGGCCACGTTGAAACCCGAATCAATGGAGGAGATCCAGAAAGTCGCCGATTATATGAAGAAGAATCCGAGCGCCCGTTTCGAAGTCCAGGGCCACACGGACAACCAGGGCTCCGACAAGATCAACGACCCGCTCAGCCAGCAGCGTGCAGAGGCAGTCGTAAAAGCGCTCGAAGGGCTCGGTGTCGATCCGTTCAACCTCCGTCCCGTAGGCAAGGGCTCGCATGAACCCGTGGCCGACAACGCGACCGACGAAGGCCGCGCTAAGAACCGCCGCGTCGAGTTTATCAAGAAATGACGCTTACGGGCGTCCGATGACGTTCACTCGCCAGGTGACGCCCAGCTCGAAATTATGACGGTGCGCCTCGCTGTCGCTGTACCAGACGGCATGCAGGCGCACTTTTTCGCGCCCCATCGGGAACCATTCGAGTCCGCAGCCGCCGTACAGATAAGTGGTGCCGGGCGCAATGACAAGATCGTAAGCCTCTCCGGACGCGTCCACGTTGGCCGCATCGTTGCGCTCATAGCCGGCCTTGGCGCAGATATTCCAGGCTCCGACACTCCAGATGAATTTGGAAATCACAGAAATATCGCCCAGGAAGAAACGCTGCTGCCCGAATCCGGCGCGGTTCATCAGGTCCAGGTCAAAGAGGATATCGCCTGACTGGATGTGGTTGCCCAGGGCGATGTAGTTGATCATCTGCTTCCGGCTGTCCTCCACGAAGTTGACACTCCATA
Organism: uncultured Bacteroidales bacterium; assembly: GCA_946405485.1. Next base: position 9,035 of record CAMJHJ010000021.1, read on the forward strand.
TAGTCTTCCACCAGGGAGTGAACTGACCGCACCAGGCCAGATTATAGGCATAAATATTCTGGAAACCGAGCGAAAGCGGAGAATTGCAGATCTGTCCGACCAGATTCTGGTTCTCCGCCATCTTGTAAGTCGCCGAAGCACCGAACGTAAAACCCTGATAAAGGTTATTGCAGAATTTGCTGTAGAAATAGACGTCGATCGGCACTGCGTCATACTCATAGCCGCCGATCAGTACCGCATGCTTGCCGAAAAGGAAACTCCAGCGCTCCGTCGCCTGCCAGTTGATATACATCATATCCGTGGCATTGAACATGTTGCGTTCGTCGAAGACCTTCTTGTTGAGACGCTGACGCACCCGGTAATCTACGGTAGGACTGAGATGTCCCAGGATATGGAAATTGAGATACTCCCCCACCAACTGGCTGCCGTACACCCCGTCCGTAAGTTCCTGATGGAACGATGCACGCATATCCAGATACAACTTATCCACCTTCTCCTGTGCGAGAACGGGAAGGACAGAAGCCATCAGCAAAATGGCAAGACTGCAATAAAGCTTTTTCATGGTTGACTGCAAAGGTAATCATAAAATAGTTTTCATTTGATTATCTTTGCATAAACTCAATCCCGGCTATGAAAAGGTTTTTCCTCCTTTTGACGCTCTCCACCCTTCTGTTGTCCGTGACACAAGTCCGGGCGACATCTTTACCGTGTGAGGGCAGGCAGGTGCGGCAGCACGACGGCCGGGAGACTGCCACTTACTGGATCGGGACAGGAAAAGACACGACGGGACGCGAATGCTTCACCGGACATATCTGGAAGTATCACCCGGGCACCGACAGCTGGGAGGAGAAAACGGCGCTCGATATCGGAGATGCCCAAGTCCCGATGACAGAGGATCCTTCCGCTTCCGGTTCCGCCCATATCCTGATCCGTTCGGACAAGACCTACGCCTACCATACGGTTACGGATACCTGGAGTTCCCGGGAAGGCCCGCTGAATGCTCCTGCTTCATTTGGGTGGCTCAACGGCTTCATCGTCGTATTCTATTTCCTGCTGATGATGGGCCTGGGCGTCTATTTCTCACGCAAGAACGACAACAGCGACCGTTTTTTCAAGGGTGGCGGAAAGATACCCTGGTGGGCGGCGGGCATCAGCATCTTCGCCACGGCGCTGAGTGCCATCACTTTCCTGTCCATCCCCGCCAAAGCCTATGCCACGGATTGGGGGATGTTCCTTTTCAACATGGGCATCATCCTGGTCGTGCCGGTCGTCATCCGTTTCTATCTTCCCCTCTTCCGGAAACTGAAGGTAGCCTCCGTCTATGAGTATCTGGAAACACGTTTCAGCGGAAGCGTAAGGCTGGCCGCATCGGCTTTTTTCTGCCTCTTCATGGTCGCGCGCATCGCGATCATCCTTTTCCTTCCCTCCCTGGCGCTCAACGCCGTCACAGGCATAAACATCTATCTCTGCATCTTGCTGATGGGCGTCGTTACCATTATCTACAGCACGCTGGGCGGCATTGAAGCCGTTGTCTGGGGAGATGTGATCCAGGGAATCCTGCTCGTCGGCGGAGCCATCCTCTCCCTGGTCTGGATCATCCATGGGATCGACGGAGGAGTAACCGGTTTCTACCAAGTCGCGACACAGGACCAAAAGTTCCATATCCTGGATTTCAGGTTTGACTGGACCCAGCCCGTGTTCTGGGTCGCCTTGATCGGAGGTGTATCCAATGCACTGCTGACTTACACTTCGGACCAGTCCATCGTTCAGAAATACCTGACTGTCAAAGACACACGTGAGACGGAACGGAGTCTCTGGCTTAACGGTATCCTCACCATCCCGATCACGCTGCTCTTTTTCGGCATCGGGACCGCTCTCTACGTTTTCTTTAAGCAGCACCCTGACCTGCTTAACGTCGGGATGAGCAATACGGATGCGATATTCCCGCATTATATGATGTGCCAGTTGCCTGAAGGCATCAACGGCCTGCTGATCGCCGCCGTCTTCGCAGCAGCCATGTCTACCCTGTCCTCCAACATCAACTCTACGACAACGGTCCTGTCCGAAGACTTTTACGGACGGTTCCACAAGGATGCTTCGGACCGGGGCAAAGTCCGTTTCGCCCGGATCGCCGGGTTAGTTGCCGGAGGACTGGGAGTCGCGATGGCGCTCGCCCTGGCGACCTTCGACATCGCATCGCTCTGGGACCAGTTCATTTTCTTCCTCGGCTTGCTGACCAGCGGATTAGGCGGTCTGTTCCTGATGGGGATCAGCGCACGGCGCATCGGCACACGCGCCGCCCTGACCGGTTTTGCCGGGAGTTTTGTCACTCTGCTGCTCATCCACGCCTTGACCCCGGCCTCGCCCATCCTCTACGGGTTCCTGGGCCTGGTCTCCTGCTTCCTGATCGGCTATCTGTCCAGTTTCATTTATGGCTATGGACGCTAAGGCCTATGATTTGCTGAAACGAAACCATGATGAAAAAAACACTGACAATCCTGGCTCTTACGCTCCTGACACTCTGCCTGTACGCTCAGGACGGGCCCCAGATCTATAATATGAACTTTGACACCTGGTCCAAGAGTTCCGGGGCCTGGAATCTCTATCCTGCCAACGCATCCGCGGCCCAGAAGGTATGGGACACCGCCAACCACGGACTCAGCATCCTGGGTATCAACGGGACGCTGCCCGAGTATAAGCACGTCGCCGTTCCCGGTGAAGGAAAAGCGGCAGCCAAGATCATCAGCAAGAAAGTGGTCTGGGCCTTCGTAGCGGGCAACCTGTACACGGGCTGGTTTGGGCGCATCGTCAAACTCTCCGGTGCGGAACTCAACTTCGGTATCCCTTTCAACGCCCGTCCCAAGAGTATGTCAGGCTATTTCCATTACATCCCCGCGACCATAGACTATGTCCGGGAGCCGTATCTGGACATGAAAGGAAAGACGGATGTCGGGAGGATCGAGGTCATCCTGACCGACTGGGAGAAACCCTACCACATCATCACCAACTATGAGAAATTCATCGACGGTGCTACGGATCCGCATGTTATTGGAATAGGCACCCTTGAACTGAGGAAAGACACGGGTGGTTACATCCATTTCGACATTCCGATCCGGTATAGGAGTGACAAAACCCCGCGCTACGTCGTCATCACAGCCGCTTCCAGCTGGTACGGCGCCTATTTCACCGGTGGCAGCGGGAGCACCCTCTACGTCGACGAATTCCAATTCAATTATTAATCCGCTGATTCCCAGCGATATTCGAGTATCTTTTCCTTCAAGTCAAAAGGACGGAGGTCGTCCAGAGACATGGACCGGACGGCCGTTTTCAAGAGTTCCTCCTCGGAAACCATGGGAGAAAGACCCCGGCGTCCGAGATAGAAACGGCCGGCGTCCAGCAAGACCTTTTCCGGCACCAAACCGATGATTTCGGTACCGGTCACGCGCAGGCCGCGTGCCGCGGCGGCACGGGACACCTCTTCGAAGGCGACATGCAGCGGAGTGGCCTCGATGTCGGTAATGTTCATCGAGACCTGCGCGATGCCATATTCCTCAATGTACCAGCCAAGGGCCTTGCATCCCTTGAGCGTGCCCGGAATCCAGACCGGCCGGCCTTCTGCGTCCAGCAAAGGACTGCCGTCCGGGCCGAAAGTTTTCCGCCCTTTCTGGCGGACATCCCGGGCAATCTCCGTAGCCAGGGGGACTGAAACCGAATTGAGATTGAAATTGACGGCAATCAGGAAATTGCGGGCACCGACGTTGGACGCCCCGGTCCGGGCTGCGGTTTCGTCAAAACTGCCCCCGAAATCCGGTTTGCGGAAGGGGTCGGTCATTTTCTCCGGCAAGGCTTCATACTCCCCGGCACGGCACCAGGCCAGATTCCTGCGCTCCGGACGGAAAGCGGCGGCTTCGTAGCAGTAGCACGGGATTCCCAGTTCCTTGTACATCCGCTCAGCAAGCGCACGCGCCAAGGCGGCACATTCTTCCAGAGTAATGCCGGAAACAGGGATGAGCGGAAGAACGTCGGTCGCACCCGAACGGGGATGCTCTCCGTGGTGTTTACGCATATCAATCAACCCGGCGGCCTTCTGAGCGCCGCGGAAGGCGGCTTCCACGACAGACTCCGGCGCCCCGGCGAAAGTGACGACCGTGCGGTTGGTCGCCGCTCCCGGATCCACGTCCAGGACCTTGACTCCCTCTACCGCAGCGATGGCGGCGACGATACGGTCTATGGTCTCCCTGTCCCGTCCCTCGCTGAAATTAGGGACGCATTCGATCAGTTTATTCATATCTCGGTTCTCCGTTTCCGGATTATAAAGATACTCAAATTCTCGACACCCGCATTTGTTTTTTCAGGGAGTTTATATAACTTGCAAAGAATTTAAAGATTGAACGTATGAAAAAGACATTGTTCGTCACCGTCCTGTTGCTTTCCGCCGCTTTTATGCTGCGCGCGCAGAACGTCACGCCCACCACTTCAGAGATTGTCAACAACGTCGTAGAACAAAGCCAACAGGCCGCCGACGAGGCCAGGCAGGCATACCAGGACCAGGCCCGTACAGGCAACCGTGAGATCAGTCGGCTCGAGCGCCGGATCAATACTGCCAAGAAGGAAGTCGACCGGCTGAAGGCCGAGTCCGAGCAGCTTAAGTTGGACATCAAGACCCTCGACAAGTCAAAGAAGGTCCAGAAGGAGACCCTGAAACTCCAAAAGGCTTCCAAGGCCGACCGTGAGATCATCGCCATGACCAAGGCGTCGATCAAAGACATAGATCGCCAGCTGAACCAGAGCAAGAACGAGCTCAAGAAGGTCAACCGTTCCATCAAGGAGAACAAGAAAGACATCTCCGACTCCAAGAAGGCTCTCTCTTCTGCCAAGAAGGACATCCGGGACGCCAAGAAGGAGATGAAAACCCAGCAGAAAAACCTCAAGCAGACCCTCAAGCTGCAGGAAGAGGCCAACCGCTAGACGATTTTTTAAGTTTTTTCTTCGCGGGGAAACGTATTTTGCGTTTTTCCGCGTTTGTTATATGTAAGCGCTTTAAGTTGAACGAATCGGAGCGGAATCTCGCTGCCCTGTGTGCGAAAGGTGATACACGGGCATAAAAGGAGCTGTACCTCAGGTATGCAGCAAGGCTCCATGCGGTCTGCCGACGCTATGCCGGGGATGCAGACGACACTGCCGATCTGCTTCAGGATGCGTTCCTTAAGGCTTTTGACAAGATTGCCGGTTTCCATTTCAGCGGAGAGGGTTCCCTGTACGCCTGGTTAAGACGCCTTACCGTCAACCTGGCCCTGGACCGGATCCGGAAGAAACGACTGGTGCGGATTCCCCTGCAGGAACTGTCCGAATCGGATTTGCCGGATCCTCCGGACGACGCGGTGAACGCCATCCCGATGGAAACGATGCTGGAGATGATCTCTTCCTTGCCGCCGGAACGGCGGACAGTTTTCAACCTGTACTGCATGGAGGGTTGGTCGCATCGGGAGATTGCAAGAGCCATGGGTATTACAGAGAAAGGCTCCGCTGCCATCCTCCACCAGGCAAGAATGCAGATTAAACAAAAGATACATCGGTATTTAACCGCCCAAATCTGATATGAGCAACTGGGAAAACATTTTCAAAGACCGTCTGGCAGATGCCGGGCTGGAACTCCCTGAGGAAGGCTGGCAGGCCCTCCTTTCCCGGCGTGCCGAACGGATGCGGCGAAAAAAGCAGAAGAGGGCTTTGCTTTGGACCCTGCCCGCCATCGCGGCAGCTACCCTGGCCCTGGTTTTAATTCCCCGCGGGGAAGAAGATGCCTCGGCTATCCAGACAACCGTCCCCTCGCCCGTTGCGGAAGCCATACTCCCTCCTGAAACGATTCCCTCGCCTGAGACGGATCTCCTTCCTTCGGGCTCTTCCATATCGAAAACGACGGCCACCTCTGTACGAACAAGGATCAATAAACCCAATGAACCGGTCGTCGTATCCGACTCTCCAAACACGGAAGCAGTCCCCTCTTCACCGGCGACCGTCTCCCAACCGACGTCCAATGGTCCGGAAAGGGAAACGCCCTCCCCTTCATCAACCATTGAAGCCGAGTCAACAACCACCCCCGCCCCCGCGCAACCCAGCTATGAGACCATCCTTCAGGAAGAAGGCCGCAGTGCCTCCACCCGTCCCGGCCGCAAGGCCTCCCTCGGTGCCGGAAGTCTCCTGGCGGCCCTCGGGCAGGAACAACACGCAGGTCCTTATCCCAGTAGAGCGAATACTGTCATTCCAGAGACGGTTTCCGGCTCCACCTATCATCTAGGGTACGGTGCGTCCGATAACAGGCTTATACAGAGTCATTCGCGGCCCGTGGAAGTCGGGCTTACCGCCAGCATTCCCCTAGCCGGGCGTTGGAGCCTGATGACGGGGGCCGAATATGCCCTCTACAAGTCTCGGCTTGGCTACTCGGCATCCACCATGATGACCCAGAAAGCCCATTATCTCGGCATTCCGCTGCGACTGGACTACGACCTGGTCCCGCGGGACCGGTTCCGCCTCTACCTGGGAGCAGGAGCCAAAGTGGACTGGGGTATCGCCACCCGGCTGGACGGGGAGAAGATCGATCCTGACGGCTTCGGCTTATCCTTGTTAGGGGTCGGCGGACTCCAGTGGAATGTCACGGGGCCACTCGGTCTTTATCTTGAGCCACGCTTCAACTGGTTCCTGTCTGAACCGGAAGGCCGCCTTATGACTTTCCGGACGGAGAGCCCGTTCCGATTCACCTTATCTGCTGGTGTTCGCATTGACTTGTAAATAATTGACTATATTTGTACTGAAATGAAAAGAGTTGTCTATTTCCTGCTGATGACGGTGATCAGCCTGCCACTTGCTTTTTCCTGCAACCGGGGCCTCGAAGTGCCGGATCCGGAGGCGAGCCTGGCTCCCTTCCCCAAACCGTCCGAGCAGATCGACCGTATCCCCCTGACGCGGACGGAAGAGGGCTTCGTCCAGGCCGGGAATGAATTCGCCTGGCGCCTGACCCGCAAGATCTGGGAGGCGAATCCAGACCGGAAGGGCATCATCCTCTCCCCGCTCAGCGTCCAGTATGCGCTCGGCATGGTGGGCAACGGGGCGGATGCCAAGGTGGCCGCCCAAGTGGCCAAAGTCTTGGGCTATGAAGGGACGGATGCCATCAACGCCTTCTGTTCCAAAATGATAGAGTGCCTTCCCGCAGTGGACACGACGGTTACCCTGGCTCTGGCCAACGGTGTGCTGGTCAATGATGAATACGAGTTGAAAGCCCCCTTCAAAACAACGTTGGAGGATTACTATGACGCGCTAGTGGAAAGCATGTCCTTTTCCGACCCGAATGCCGTCATGAAATACGTCAACGACTGGTGCTTCAAGCATACTTACGGACGTATCACGGATGTGCTCAAAAAGGTTCATCCCCTGGCATCCCTGTACCTGATGAACGCTATCTATTTCAATGCGCCGTGGGCGTCTCCCTTCAATAAGGAAGAAAGCCGGGACGAGAACTTCCAGACCCTTTCCGGCGGCAGCATCAAAGTCAGAATGATGCACAAGACCTTGGAGCGCGCCGGCTATTGGGAAAATGATATCGCAGAGAAAATAAGCCTCCCCTATGGAAACGGACGTTACATCATGACGATCATCCTTCCCAAAAAGAAGGACGGGCTGGACGCTCTGCTGGCCAATCCGGAACGGAAAATGAATCCGGAGTCCTGTAAAATCATCCTGAGCCTGCCCAGCTTCTATACGGAATATGATACGGATTTGCTCGGTCTGCTGGGAGAGATGGGGCTCCCCGACGCTCCTTACATCGAAATGGCCACAAAGGATGGGAATACAGCTACTCTAGGTATTTCCCAAGTACGCCACAAGGCCAACATTACGGTCAACGAGGCGGGCTCGGAAGCTGCCGCCGTTACCGTTGTTGAAATGTTCTATTTGGGAGCGAATTTGTCTGCCCAACAACCTCGCACCGTCTATTTCACAGCCGACCATCCTTTCCTTTACACCATCTCGGAAATCACTTCCGGCGCCATCCTCTTTACTGGCATTTACACCGGAGAATAACCTGCAAGCCATGAAAAGAATCTTCATCATCCTGATGCTCTGGGCCGCATGTCTGCCGCTCATCCTTTCGTGCAACCGGGCCCTTGAAGTGCCGGATCCGGAAGCGGGTCTTCCGCCCTTCCCCAAGCCCTCGGAGCAGATTTCCAATGTGCCCCTGACGCGGGCCGAAGAAGGCTTCGTCCAGGCCGGCAACGAGTTCGCCTGGCGCCTGACGCGCAAGGTCTGGGCGCAGAATACGGAGAAAAAGAGCCTCATCCTTTCGCCGCTGAGCGTCCAGTACGCCCTCGGCATGCTGGGAAACGGGGCGGACGAAACCGTTGCCAAGCAACTCGCCGACGTCCTTGGCTATGAAGGCGTCGATGCCATCAACGAGTTCTGCGCCAAGCTGATAGAATGCCTGCCTGCGGTAGATACGAGCGTCACCCTGGCCCTGGCCAACGGCGTGCTGGTCAAGAAAGAATACACGCTGAAGGCTCCGTTTAAGAATGCCGTGACAAACTATTATGACGCCCTGGTGGAAAGCATGTCCTTTTCCGACCCGAATGCCGTCATGAAGTACGTCAACGACTGGTGCTACAAGCATACCTATGGCCGGATCAAGGATGTACTGAAGGAGGTCGATCCCGACGCCTTCATGTATCTGATGAACGCCATCTACTTTTATTCGAAATGGACCAAGCCCTTTGAGAAGGCAAACACCCGGAACGAGGACTTCCATTCCCTTTCCGGCACTGCGGTCAAGGTCGGCATGATGCACCAGACCCTCGACACGAGTTATGGCGAGAATGACGCCTGCCAATCCGTCTCTATCCCCTACGGCAACCGCCGCTTTGTCCTGACGGTCTATCTCCCGAAGTCGGAAAAGGGTCTGGCTGCCCTGCTGGACCAGCCCCAGGAAAGCATGGCAAAACCCTATGAGTACTGCCATGTCATCCTGAGTCTCCCTGGTTTCCGGACGGACTACGAGATCGACATGAAGAACCTGCTCGCCGGGATGGGGCTGCCCCTCAGTCCGTATAACGAACTGGTTGAGAAGTCGAAGGGCGCCCCCGAGATCTCGAAGGTCATCCACAAGGCCAATATCACGGTCAACGAGACCGGAACCGAGGCGGCGGCCGTAACGGTCATCGAGATGAGAGATTATGCTTCAGCCGGACCTATGCCCGAGCCGCGCACCGTCACCTTTACCGCCGACCATCCCTTCCTCTATACCATCACGGA